>NZ_JBFTRG010000007.1:0-319914 GCF_056399425.1 Variovorax sp. 01N429
GGCCCTATCCAACAGAAGGTGGACCCCTTTGCCACCAAAATTCTGTAGCTCACCGAGACCTCGATACTGGATGCGGCGCAAGTCGCGTGCGGCCTCTCGTCACGTCACGTCACGTCTGCACCGTGGTTCTCACACGGCCTCAGTCTTGACCGGCCGCAGGCCGACGCCGAATGAGGGACTGTTCATGACTGGGACTTCCCGCTCGCTACAGAGCCAGCTGATGTTCGCTCCCTGGATCGGGTTGATGAAGGGCCGCTTTCCCGCAGCGGTGATGCGCGACGCCCCGGCAAAGTACGGTCGGCGGCGGCGCTCTACCAGCAGATCAGGTAGGCCGTTCTATGACTCGAAGTGAGCTTCTCATGCCGCCACTTTCAACTCAACCGGTGGAGAACCCGCCCTGGTCGCCAGCACGTCCAGATAGTCTGCCCACCGCTGGAGCATCACGGCGCGCTGCTTGAGGTACTGCGTGCGGTTATAGGCACGCCCATTGGCGTCCTTCACGGCGTGCCCCAACTGGGCTTCGATCACCAAGGGGTCGATCTCCAGTATTTCCGCCAGCAGGGTCCGGGCTGTCGCCCGGAAGCCATGCACCGTCTGCACGGTGGGGCCGTACCCCAAGGTCAGAAGCGCTGCACGCAGAGTGTTGTCCGAGATCGGTCGCTCATGACTGCGCTCGCCCGGAAAGACCAGCGTACTGTGGCCCGTAATGGGATGCAGCTTGCGCAGCAACTCCACAGCCTGCCTGGGCAGGGGCACCAAGTGCGGATCACCATGCTGCTTGCCATCGATGCGCCGCTTCATCCGCGCAGCGGGCACGGTCCAGAGCGCCCCGTCGAGATCGATCTCGGCCCAGGCCGCCGCTCGCAGTTCGTTCGGGCGTTGAAAAAGCATGGGCGCCAGTTGAAGCGCCGTACGCACGATGGCTCCGCCTTGGTAGCCCCGGATGACGCGTATCAGCGTCCCCAGCTGGGCCGGATCGGTGATCGCCGCAAAGTGCCGCTTCTTGTGGGGTGTCAGTGCCCCCTTGAGATCTGCCGTGATATCGCGCGGCGCCCGCGCAGTCGCCACCGAGTAGCGCCATACTGCGCGTGCCGTCATCAGCACGCGGCCGGCCACGTCGAGAGCGCCACGCTCCTCGACACGGCGCAGGGCCGCTAACAACTCGATGGCCTCGATTTCGCCGATGCGACGAGCAGCGAAGTAGGGAAACAGGTCCTTTTCCAGATTGCGCTTCTCGCGCGTGGCGTAGTGGCCGCTCCAGCGCGCATGATGCTTGTCGAACCACTCGAGCGCCGTCTCTCGAAAGGTATCGCCGGTGTTCACGGCCGCCTTGAGCTTGACGACCTGGCGCGCCTGTATGGGATTGATTCCGGAAGCCTTCTGGGCCTTGGCTGCGTCACGCGCCTTTCGCGCTGCCGCGAGGCTCACGTCCGGATAGGAGCCCAGGGCGAATTTCTTCTCGACCCCCTCGATCCTGAACTTCCAGAACCAACGGCGAGAACCCGAGGCTGCGACTTCCAGATACAGGCCACCGGCGTCGGTGTAGCGGGCCTGCTTTCGGTCAGGCGGACAGGAGGCGTTTCGGCATGCAGCATCGGTCAACGGCATGGGGGTACATCCAGGGGGTGGGGGTACAAAACCGCCGTACCAGGGGGTTCAGGCGGTTTGTACCCCCTTTTGTACCCCCACTTGGCGCTGGCAGTCACCGGATTTCAGTGTATGCCTCTGGACACGATTCGCCAATTTCCCCAATGAAAAAGGGCGTCCGGAGGATGATTCCGGACGCCCTTGGACGTTTTGTTGGTCGGTGTGAAAGGATTCGAACCTTCGACCCCTTGCACCCCATGCAAGTGCGCTACCAGGCTGCGCCACACACCGAAGCCCGCGATTATAGCGGCCCCAAATCAGTGACCTGTGGTCAGCAGCTCACGAATTTCGTTCAGCTCGCGCCGAAGGTGTAGCAACTGCGACAGATCGACCGTCCGCGCCGTGGATTGCGGTCGCTGTTGCGGCTGAGGAGCATCCACCTCGTCGTGAAGTGCAGCATCGAACTCCTCTTGATCGATTTCTACGGCTTCCATGCCTTGGAGCGGGACATCGCCTGCCTTCCGACGGTCGCGCTCGGACTGAACCATCTCCTGCAGCTTGTTGCGAGCGCCACTGATCGTGAAGCCCTGGTCATACAGCAGATCTCGAATGCGACGGATCATCAGCACTTCATGGTGCTGGTAATAGCGCCTGTTTCCGCGCCGCTTCATTGGGCGAAGCTGCGTGAACTCCTGTTCCCAGTAGCGCAGCACATGCGGCTTGACACCGCACAACTCCCCGACCTCACCGATGGTGAAGTAGCGTTTGACGGGGATCGGAGGGAGGGTTTTCTCCATTGAAATCAATACGGTGCGAGCGAAACCTGAGAGGTTACTCCACCTGATTACCAAGCGCCACGCCTTATTGGGAGCCCACGCTCCATTCCACTTCTTGAGGCCCCTCTTCCGAGATGCTTCCGTGGATTTGTTCCTTGAGCTTTGCGCTTGCGTGGAACGTTGCAACGCGGCGTTCGCCGATGGGGATGGCCTCACCGGTGCGCGGATTGCGCCCTGGCCTTGGCGCCTTGACGCGGATCTGGAAATTTCCGAAACCCGAAATCTTGACGTCGGTCCCTTCGATGAGGCTGTTGGCAATCAAATCGAAGAATGCTTCGACCATGTCCTTGGACTCGCGCTTGTTCAAGCCGATCTGCTCGAACAGCAGGTCCGCCAGGTGAGCTTTGGTGAGCGCCGGCGTTTCGAGGGCTTCGAGCGTGAATTCCATGGCGTTCATATCCGAAGCCGCGCACCAAGCTGCGCGGTGAGTTGATCGACGATTGCACGCAGTGCCGCTTCGACCTGCTGGTCAGTCAAAGTCGCTGCGTCGCTGTTGAAACTGAGTCGGACTGCCATGCTCTTTTCGCCCTCGGCGAGACCGCCCGTGACGCCTGAACCATCGCGCGACACGGTCGGGCGGTAAATGTCGAAAAGCGTGAGTTCGCGCAACAGGCTGGGATCCGCCGCAGCCCGGATTGCACTCATCAATGCATCGTGGGTCACTGTTTCGGAGACCACGACGGCGATGTCGCGGTCGACGGCCTGGTGCTTGGGAACCGCATGCGCCACAGGCACAGATCGGGCGGTGACGGCTTCTAAGTCCAGTTCGAACAAGACCGGCGCATGTGCCAGATCCCACTTCTGGCGCCAGCGCGGATGCAGTTCACCAACCACCCCGATCGCTTGGCCGTCCAGCCGCACACGGGCAGCACGCCCCGGGTGCAGCGCCGGATGCTCTGCAGGTTCGAATGTCGCGATGCGCGGCGCGAGCAGCGCTTCAACATCGCCCTTGATGTCGAAGAAATCGGCACGGTGCGCCTTGCCTTCCCACCGCGAATCTTCAGCATCGCCCCAAGCCAGACCCGCCACCCGCATCGGCTGACGGATACCTTTCACGGTACTGTCAGTGGTGAGGACGGTCTCGTCACGCATAAAGACACGGCCCAATTCAAAAACGCGCGCCCGCGGCGCCTTGCGATCCAGATTGAACTTGAGCACCTGCATCAGTGAACCGATCAGCGAAGAGCGCATGACGCTCATTTGACTGGCAATCGGATTCAGAAGTTTGATCGGATTGGTGTTGCCCGCGAGGTCTTGCTCCCAGTGGGATTCGACAAAGCTGAAGTTGATCGTCTCCTGATAGCCCAATGCCGCCAGTCGCTGCCTGACGGCAAAACGGCTGCGCTGGGCTTCGGGCCGCACGCGGGCCGTGATGAGCGCCAGAGGCGGCGTCGTGGGAAGGTTGTTGTATCCGATGAGTCGGGCCACCTCTTCGATCAGGTCTTCCTCGATCAACAGGTCGAAGCGATGCGGCGGTGGCGTGACGATCAGCTTGCCATCACCTTCTTCCACGTTCAACGCGAGGCGTCGCAACGCATCTGCGCATTGCGCCTGCGTGAGCGGCATGCCGATCACGCGCGCGGCGCGGGCCGGGCGCAATGTCACCGGCTTGGCTTCCGGCAGTCGCAAAACCTGGTCGTCGACAGGACCTGCTTCGCCGCCACAGATCTCGGTAACCAACTGCGTGATCCGCTCGATGATCGCCACCGTCCGACTTGGATCCACTCCGCGTTCGAAACGATGACCTGCGTCGGTCGAGAAATTGAACCGACGCGAACGACCTTGAATGCTCTCGGGCCACCAAAAGGCCGCCTCGATATAGATGTTGCGGGTGTCGTCGGAGACGGCGGTCGTATCACCGCCCATGATGCCTGCGAGCGACTCGACTTCCTGCTCGTCGGATATGACGCCGACCTTTTCATCGACAGTGACGGTGCTTCCGTTCAGCAGCTTCAGGTGCTCACCGGGCTTGCCCCAGCGAACGGTCAAGCTCCCATGAATCTTATCCAGATCGAAGATATGGCTCGGCTGGCCGTACTCGAACATGACGTAGTTCGAAATGTCCACCAGCGGCGAGACGCTGCGCTGCCCGCAACGTGCAAGCCGATCGACCATCCATGCCGGGGTGGTCACTTTCGTGTCGACGCCGCGAACAATACGGCCGGAGAACCGGCCGCAAAGCTCGGGAGCTTCGACCTTTACGGCGAGCTTGTCAGAGATTTTTGACGCCGCAGGTGCGATCGCCGGTGTCTCCAGTGGCGCCCCTGTCAGGGCCGCCAGTTCACGTGCAATGCCAAACACGCTGAGGCCATGGGCAAGATTCGGCGTGAGCTTCAGTGTGAGCAACGCATCGTCCAGCTTCAGCACTTCGCGAACGTCGGCCCCTACAGCGGCATCGGGTGCCAATTCGAGCAGTCCGCCATGGTCGTCGCTGAGCTTCAGTTCACGGGCCGAACACAGCATGCCTTGGCTTTCGACGCCGCGGAGCTTCCCGAGCTTGATGAGGAAGGGCTTGCCATCTTCGCCAGGCGGAAGCTCCGCTCCGACCAGAGCCAACGGCACCTTGATGCCCACTCGAGCATTGGGCGCTCCGCAGACGATGTTAAGCAGAGCGCCCCGACCGGCGTCGACCTGGCAGATGCGCAAGCGATCGGCGTTCGGATGTTGAACGGCTTCCTTGATTTCGCCCACCACCACCTTGGAGAAAGGCGGCGCGACGGGCCTGCGCTCCTCAACTTCGAAGCCACCCATCGTGAGTGTTTCGGCCAGTTCGGCGCTGCTGAGCGGCGGGTTGCAGAACTCGCGCAACCAGGACTCGGGAAATTGCATCTCGTCGTTCTCGTTCTGTTTACTGGAATTGGCGCAGGAAGCGCAAGTCGCCGTCGAAGAAAAGGCGCAGATCGTCGACACCGTAGCGCAGCATCGTCAGTCGGTCTGGTCCCATGCCAAACGCGAAACCGATATAGCGCTCGGGGTCCAAGCCCATATTGCGTACGACGTTCGGGTGGACTTGTCCCGAGCCCGCGACCTCAAGCCAGCGACCGGCCAGTGGACCGTCTTGAAATTGGATGTCGATCTCCGCACTGGGCTCGGTGAAGGGAAAAAAGCTTGGACGGAAGCGCAGCACCAGATCGTCGCTCTCGAAAAAAGTGCGGCAAAAATCGGTGAAGACAACCTTGAGATCCTTGAAGCTCACGTTTTCGCCAAGCCAGAGTCCCTCGCACTGGTGGAACATGGGCGAATGAGTGGCATCGCTGTCGACGCGGTAGGTGCGTCCGGGCGCGATCACGCGAATTTCGGGCGCCTTGACTGCTCCACCAGAATCCGCCGCTGCCGCTTCGAACTGCGCGGCGTACTTCTTGATGTGCTGATGTGCGTAGCGGACCTGCATCGGACTCGTGTGCGGACGCAGGTTGTATGGGATGCCATCCTCCCCATTGAGATCGACGTAGAACGTGTCCTGCATCGAGCGGGCCGGATGATTCGGCGGATTGTTCAGAGAAGTGAAACTGTGCCAATCGCTTTCGATTTCAGGACCATCCGCAACGTCGAAGCCCATGCTCGAGAAGATTGCCTCTATGCGCTCCATCGTTCGGCTGACCGGATGAAGGCCACCCGAAACGCGCTTGCGGCCCGGCAAGGTCACATCCAGAGCCTCAGAGCGCAACTGCACCGCCAGTTCTTCGTCGGCGAGTTGCTGACGGCGCTCCGCCAGCGCAGCTTCGATGGCCTGCTTGGCGAGGTTGATCGCTGCACCCCTGGATTTTTTCTCGTCCACGCTCAGCGAAGCCATGCCTTTCATCAATTCGGTAACGCGGCCGGCCTTGCCGAGAAATTGCGCTTTGGCGTTTTCCAGTTCGGCCGGAGCCTTCGCTTGGGCAAAGGCTTCGCGGGCGGTATCGACAAGGGAGTCCAACTCGTTCATGAGGGTGTGGGAGATGAAACAGGAACAAACGGGGGAGGATGAAGAAAGGGCTGGTGCCCTTTCAAGCGCCAGCCCTCATGTCGTGGGCGCAGGCACCATCGTGGATGGCAACCTGCTATGCGGGATCACGCTGCCAGCTTGGCCTTGACCTGCTCCACGATGCCGGCAAAAGCGGCCTTGTCATGCACGGCGATATCGGCGAGCACCTTGCGGTCGATTTCGATACCAGCCTTGCGGATGCCGTTGGCGAACTGGCTGTAAGTCAGGCCCAATTCGCGCGAGGCGGCGTTGATACGCGCAATCCAAAGTTGGCGGAATACGCGCTTCTTGGTACGGCGGTCACGGTAGGCATATTGGCCTGCCTTCATCACCGCCTGTTTGGCGATGCGGAAGACATTGCCGCGGCGACCACGGAAACCCTTGGCGAGTGCGAGAACCTTCTTGTGGCGGGCGCGAGCCGTTACACCACGTTTGACGCGAGGCATATGTGTACTCCTTGTTCGTCTGGTTAGATGCCGCTGCCGGGCAACATGGCGGCCATGGAAACCATGTTGGTCTCATGAACTGCTGTCGCACCCCGCAGGTGACGCTTGTTCTTGGTGGTCTTCTTGGTCAGGATGTGACGCTTGAAGGCTTGCCCGCGCTTGACGGTGCCACCTGGACGAACGCGGAAACGTTTTTTCGCGCTGCTCTTGGTCTTCATTTTGGGCATGTAAATGCTCCTCTTGTTTGTGCTCGTGAGGCGCCGCGGATGTTCCGCGGGCTTGTTGGCCCCGAGACACTTCTACATCTCGCCTATGCCTGCACCTTCAAGGCGCAGGCAGCGGCGAAATCCTTTAAAACAGCAACTTAGGCCGCCGCTGGAGCCGCCGTTGGCTCCACAGTCGGTTTTGCGGCTCCCGCCTTCTTGCGACCAGGAGCGATCATCATGATCATCTGCCGGCCTTCGAGTTTCGGAAACTGCTCCACCACGATCAGATCACCGAGTTCATCGCGAATGCGCTGCAGCAGTGCCAGCCCAAGCTCTTGGTGCGTAATCTCACGACCACGGAACCGGAGGGTGATCTTGCACTTGTCGCCGTCTTCCAGGAAACGGCGAATGTTGCGCATCTTGATGTTGTAGTCGCCGTCGTCGGTGCCTGGGCGGAACTTGATTTCCTTGACCTCAATCACCTTCTGCTTGGATTTCGCTTCGGCTGCCTTCTTTTGCTCGTGGTACTTGAACTTGCCGTACTCGATCAGGCGGCAGACCGGCGGATTGGCCGCCGCGACGACTTCCACCAGATCCACGTCCTGCTCGCCGGCAAGGCGCAGCGCCTCAGCGAGGCTCACGACCCCCAATTGCTCATTGTCGGGCCCGATCAGGCGAACTTCCGGGGCCATGATCTCCCGGTTAAGGCGGTGTTGGCGTTCCTCGCGGTGGCGGCGGTCGCGAAATGCAGTAGCGATGGTCAGAATCCTTCAAACAATTTGCTACAAGAATGTAGCGAACGCCATAGAGTTCGCGCCCACAAGTCGTCTGATAAAAATCAGCCTTTGAACTCTCTCTAATTCAAAGCTTGTGTTGGATGTCGTGAGCAATCTTTTGCGAGAACGCTTCTATCGACATGGCACCGAGATCCACATTGCCTCGGGCGCGCACTGCGACGGCACCTGCTTCCTTTTCCTTGTCGCCTACGACAAGGATGTACGGGAGCTTTTGCAACGAATGCTTCCGTATTTTATACGTAATCTTCTCGTTGTGTAGGTCGAGCGAAACTCTAAGACCTTGACTCTGCAGCGTTTTTGCAACCCCGGACGCGTACTCTAACTGTCCCTCGCTGATGTTGAGGACCGCCACATGCACTGGAGCCAGCCACGCGGGCATTGCCCCCGCATGATGTTCGATCAGCATGCCGATAAAGCGCTCCAGGCTCCCCACGACGGCGCGATGAAGCATGACCGGATAAGCGCGCCCGCTGGTCTCCGTCACATATTCACCACCCAAGCGCTCAGCGGTGTTGAAGTCAACCTGCATGGTCCCGCACTGCCATTGGCGGCCGATGGCGTCCTTCAGCGTGTACTCGATCTTGGGTCCGTAAAAGGCGCCGTCGCCAGGCGAGACGACGAAATCGACGCCCGAACGCCGGAGGGCCTCCATGACGGCGAACTCTGCCTTGTCCCACAATTCGTCCGAACCCACGCGGTTCTCGGGCCGGGTTGCGACCTTGTAGAGAATCTCCGTGAAGCCGAAGTCCGCATAGACCTTCTGCAGTTGCGCCGTGTACGCGACGCACTCATCGAGGATTTGATCCTCGGTGCAGAAGACGTGACCGTCGTCCTGCGTGAAACCACGAACACGCATGATGCCGTGCAAGGCGCCGCTGGGTTCATTTCGGTGGCATTGGCCGAACTCTCCGTAGCGCAACGGCAGATCACGGTAGCTGCGCAGATCCGATTTGAAAATCAGGACATGGCCCGGGCAGTTCATCGGCTTGAGCGCGTACTCGCGCTTTTCCGACTCGGTAGTGAACATGTTTTCGCGGTAGTTCTGCCAGTGGCCGGTTTTCTCCCAAAGGCTCTTGTCCAGGATCTGCGGTCCCTTGACCTCCTGGTAGCCGGTTTCGCGGTAAACGCGGCGCATGTACTGTTCGACTTCCTGCCAAATGGCCCAGCCTTTGGGATGCCAGAACACGACCCCCGGCGCCGTCTCGTCGATGTGGAACAGGTCAAGTTCCTTTCCCAGCCGGCGGTGGTCGCGCTTCTCCGCTTCCTCGATGCGGCGGATGTAGTCGTCCAGTTGCTTCTTGTCGGCCCAGGCCGTACCGTAGATGCGCTGCAATTGCTCGTTCTTTGCGTCCCCGCGCCAATAGGCGCCTGCCAGCTTCGTCAGCTTGAACACCTTCAGGAACCGTGTGTTCGGCACATGCGGGCCGCGGCACATGTCGACGTATTCCTGGTGGTAGTACAGCCCCATCTCCTGCTCATCGGGCATGTCTTCCACTAGCCGCAGCTTGTAGTCCTCGCCCCGCGATTTGAAGACGGAGATGACTTCCTCGCGCGGCGTCATCTTCTTGATCACGTCGTAGTCCTGCGCGATCAGTTGCCGCATGCGCGCTTCGATGGCCTCCATGTCCTCCGGGGTGAAGGGGCGCTCGAACGAAATGTCGTAGTAGAAGCCCTCATCGATGACCGGGCCGATGACCATCTTCGCCGTCGGGTAGAGCTGCTTGACCGCATGGCCGACCAGGTGGGCCACCGAATGCCGGATGATCTCCAGGCCTTCATCGTCCTTTGGAGTGATGATCTGCAGCTTTGCGTCGTGGTCGATCACGTCGCTGGCGTCTACCAGGCGGCCGTCGACTTTGCCGGCGAGTGTCATCTTCGCAAGGCCGGGACCGATTGCCTTGGCAACCTCGGCCACAGAAACCGGGCCAGGGAACTCGCGGCGCGAGTTGTCAGGGAGCGTGATCTGAATCATGAAAAACCTCAGCGAGAAAACAAAAAAGCGCGGTACTTGACCGCGCTTGGCTTGGTGATGTGCCGGTGACTTCCGGCGTGCGCGGCCTACTGGCCTTTCCCCTGAAGGAAAAGACCGCTGATTCCTTGCGGTGTAGTTCGCGGTGTCATAACCAA
The DNA here is from genome assembly GCF_056399425.1 of Variovorax sp. 01N429. NCBI lineage: Bacteria > Pseudomonadati > Pseudomonadota > Betaproteobacteria > Burkholderiales > Comamonadaceae > Variovorax > Variovorax sp. 01N429. The sequence continues at coordinate 9,964 of NZ_JBFTRG010000007.1, forward strand.
GGTGCCTTTCTCGCTCTTGTTGGGGCTGGAAGAAGCTGGAGATTCTATCCTCGGCGGCCGGTAATGCGCGTGCATCTCCGTCTCGCCCTGAGCGGACGAAAAAGATCCCCGAGGATCGCCCCTGCAGGGATCTTTCCGATTTTGCAGGCCCGTGGCGGGCCGCATCGGCTCAGTGGAACTGCTCTTCTTCCGTCGAACCCGTTAGCGCCTTGACGCTGGAGGAGCCGCCCTGGATCACCGTCGTGACGTCGTCGAAGTAGCCTGCGCCGACTTCCTGCTGGTGCGAAACAAAGGTGTAGCCCTTCTCGCGCGCCGCGAATTCCGGCTCTTGCACCATTTCGACGTAATGCTTCATGCCTTCGCCATTCGCATAGGCATGTGCGAACTTGAAGGTGTTGTACCAGTTGATGTGGATGCCCGCGAGCGTGATGAACTGGTACTTGTAGCCCAGCGCCGAGAGCTCGTCCTGGAACGCTGCGATGGTCTTGTCGTCAAGATTCTTCTTCCAGTTGAAAGAAGGCGAGCAGTTGTACGACAGCAGCTTGCCTGGACATGCGGCATGCACGGCCTGGGCGAATTCGCGCGCAAAGCCGAGGTCCGGCGTACCGGTTTCGCACCACACGAGGTCGGCAAAAGGCGCATAGGCGACGCCGCGGCTGATGGCTTGCTCCAGGCCGTTCTTGACACGGTAGAAGCCTTCCTGCGTGCGTTCGCCGGTAAGGAACGGCTTGTCGTTGGCATCGTGGTCGGATGTGATCAGGTTTGCCGCTTCGGCGTCCGTACGGGCCAGCACAATGGTCGGAACGCCCATCACGTCGGCCGCAAATCGTGCCGAAATCAGCTTCTCGCAGGCTTCATGGGTCGGAACCAGCACCTTGCCGCCCATGTGTCCACACTTCTTCACTGCGGCGAGCTGGTCTTCGAAGTGCACACCGGCAGCACCCGAAGCGATCATGTTCTTCATCAGTTCGAAAGCGTTGAGCACGCCGCCAAAGCCGGCTTCCGCATCAGCGACGATCGGGAGGAAGTAGTCGATGAACTCCTTGTCCCCGGGATTGACGCCGCGCGACCACTGGATCTCATCGGCGCGCTTGAACGTGTTGTTGATGCGGCGAACCATCGTGGGCACCGAGTCATAGGCATACAGCGACTGGTCCGGATACATGGTTTCCGAGGTGTTGCCATCCGCGGCAACCTGCCAGCCGGACAGGTAGACGGCCTCGAGACCGGCCTTGGCCTGCTGCATTGCTTGCCCCGCGCTGATGGCACCGAATGCGTTCACGTAGCCCTTCTTGGCGCCGCCGTTGATCTTCTCCCACAGCTTCTCGGCGCCGCGCCGAGCGAGCGTGTGTTCGATTGGCAATGAGCCGCGCAGACGCACCACGTCTGCAGCGCTGTAGCCCCGCTTGACGCCCTTCCAGCGCGGGTTGGTGGCCCAGTCTTTTTCGAGGGCGGCGATCTGTTGTTCGCGGCTGAGTTGTTCGGTGAGGGTCTGTGGCATGGTCACTCCGAGGGTTGATTGAGAGGAGGCGCTGTCGCGGCCGTTGGAGCTACTGTATGGCAAACGTGTCCACTCTTATGTCTTATAGAAGACATATTTTTCTGCGAACAAAATCAATGACTTATGGCGTTTTTTCTCAATGCAAAATTATTTTTCTTGTATTGAGAAAAAATATTGCGGCGCAGCACTCGCTTGTTTCACTATACGGAATGGCGTTTGGGGCAATGAAAAGGTGAAAAGGCGATTGCCCGATCTCGCGATGACTGGCTTGCCAGAGACGCTACGAGGGCGCACACGCAGCGAGAGCGCGCTGTCACATAAGGCATCATCGAATCAGTCCTCCTCAAGCATTCAAGTCTTTTGAACACCGCACTCCCGGCGCCGCAGCGCCTTGTCGCTTACGGCTGCCTCGCCTTGAGCATGTCGCTCGTGGGTGGCTACGTCGCGCTTTCAAAGCCGCTCGTCGCGGCGTTCCCGGTCCTCTTGCTCGCATGGCTGCGATTCGGCATTGCGGCACTTGCCATGCCTCACTGGCTTCGACGCCCTGCGAACGAGCCGCCCATGACACCGCACACGCGCGGACTGGTCTTCCTCGAATCGTTCCTCGGCAACTTCATGTTCTCGATCTGCATGCTCTTCGGCGTGAGTTTGACGAGCGCGGTGTCTGCCGGCGTGATCATGGCTTCCATACCGGCAGTCGTCGCAATTGGCAGTTGGCTCTTCCTGAGAGAACGCATCACGGCGCGCATCGGCGCGGCGATCGTATGTGCGGCCTTCGGCATCGGATTGCTGGCGCTGGCGCCGGCACAGGCAGCGGTGCATGCGAGCGACGCGTCGCCCGCCCGCATGCCATGGCTCGGCAATCTGCTCATCTTTTGCGCCGTTCTTTGCGAAGCCGCGTACGCAGTGATCGGCAAGTCGTTGACGGGAAGGCTGGGGCCGAAGCGGATTTCCTCTTTGATCAACCTGTGGGGATTCGCGCTTTCGACGCCGCTGGGCATCTGGTTCGCGCTGCGCTTCGACTTCAGCGCAGTCTCCGTTGGCATCTGGGTCCTCTTGCTCGTCTATGCGCTTGCAGCAAGCATATGGACCGTCTGGCTTTGGATGACCGGCCTCAAGAGTGTCCCCGCATCGCAGGCGGGCGTGTTTACCGTGATGCTTCCAGTGAGCGCGGCGGTGGTCGGCGTGGTGGTCCTGGGAGAGGATCTGTCGGTGCCGCAAGTGATCGCCTTCTCGCTCGCGCTGCTCGGCGTGTTGCTTGCGACTTGGCCGTCGCGACGTGCCTGAAGCCATCTCTTGCCACTGTCGAGGGAAATCACTGGGCTTCTCTCCTCTGAAAAAACAACAGCTCCCAATGAAAAAAGCCGTTTTTCCCTTGGAAACGCGTTTCTTCTCCTTTAGCATCCGCAATGCCGATGGAGACACTGCTTTTCATTGGTGAAAGTGTCCAACCAAAAAAGGAAATCAACCATGGCAACTGCAAAGAAGGCTCCGGCCAAGAAAGCGCCGACAAAGAAGGCGGCTCCCGCAAAGAAGGCAGCCGCACCGGCGAAGAAGGCTGCTCCTGCAAAGAAGGCGGCACCCGCCAAGAAGGCGGCTCCGGCCAAGAAGGCTGCTGCAAAGAAGGCTCCCGCAAAGAAGCGCACTCCCAACGCTGCGTTCATGAAGGCACTGACCCCCAGCCCGGCGCTTGCAGCTGTGGTCGGCTCGACGCCTCTGCCGCGCACCGCTGTCGTGAGCAAGCTGTGGGACTACATCAAGAAGAACAACCTCCAGGACAAGGCCAACAAGCGCAACATCAACGCCGACGCCAAGCTGAAGGAAATCTTCGGCAAGCCGCAGGTCTCGATGTTCGAACTGGCTGCACTGATTGGCAAGCACGTCAAGTAAGAGCCATCCAGGCGCCCCGCGCGCTTGAATCAAAAAAGCCGGCATGCGCCGGCTTTTTTTTGCCCTGAGCGCGTGCGCAGGTTCACCCCTTGGCCTGCGCCGCCTTTCTGATCGAACTCAACGTACCGCGGGTCGTGATCACCTCGGGGTCCAATGGAATCTCGATCAGGGTGCCTGTATCGGCAGCCAGAGCACGCATCAACGCCCCCTCGAACTGCGCGGTTTCCGTCACGCGTTCGGCCGCATAGCCATAGGCCTTGGCCAGCGCGCAGAAGTCGGGGTTGCGCAATTCCGTGCCGCTCACCTTGGACGGATATTCGCGCTCCTGGTGCATGCGGATCGTGCCGAACATGCCGTTGTTCAGCAGAACAATGATGCTCTTGGCCCCATGCTGCGCCGCTGTGGCGAGTTCCTGCCCCGTCATGAGGAAGTCTCCGTCCCCAGCGATCGTGAAAGCAACGCGGCCGGTGGCGATGTTTGCGGCGATGCCGGCGGGCACGCCATAGCCCATGGCGCCGCTGGTGGGCGCCAGTTGGGTCTTCGCACCTTTGACGAGGCCGTGATAGCGGAAGTAGCGATGCACCCAGCTCGCGAAGTTGCCCGCGCCGTTCGTGATTGCAGTGTCAGGCGGCAAATGCTTCTGGAGCAAACCGACGACCGTCACCATGTCGACAGCGCCGCGCGGCGCCTCTGCTGGCAGGCCGGCAAGCGCCTGCGGCTCGAGGTTTGCAACGTAGTCGGCGTTGGCCGCGCTCGTCCATGCCTCCCAGGGCAGTTCGGTCGGAGCGCTCAACACCTCCAGGCTGCGCGCGGCCGAACTCATGCCCGCGTTGATCGCCAGGTCGGCCTGATAGACCCGATTGAGCTCTTCCGCGCTGGCGTGGATGTGCACCAGCGTCTGTTTTGGCTTGGGTGCTTCGAGGAGCGTGTAGCCGCCGGTCGTCATCTCGCCAAGCCGCGGACCGATCGCGATGATGAGGTCGCTTTGGCGGACTCGATCGGCAAGCTTGGGATTGATTGCAATGCCCACGTCGCCAGCGTACAGCGGATGGTGGTTGTCGAAAGTGTCCTGAAAGCGGAACGCATTGGCAACGGGCAGCTTCCAGTTCTCGGCGAATCGCTGCAGTGCCTGGGCTGCTTGCGTCGTCCAACCACCGCCGCCGGCGATGACCAGTGGGCGCTGCGACTTCAGCAGCAGTTCACGGAGGGTGCGCAAGGCGCCAGGATCGCTCCAGGGCTCCACCGGCTCCACGCGCCGCAGCGGTCGCGCATCGGTGGTCGCGCGCAGCATGTCTTCGGGCAGCACGACCACTACAGGCCCGGGGCGCCCGTTCATCGCCGTCGCAAAGGCCCGCGCGACGTATTCGGGAATGCGGTTGGCATCGTCGATGCGCTCCACGCGCTTCGCGAAGGCCTTGGTGCTGGGTCCGAAGAAGCTGCCGTAGTCGACCTCCTGGAACGCCTCCCGATCTCGAAAATCGCTGCCGACGTCGCCAACAAAGAGCACCATCGGCGTCGAATCCTGGAACGCGTTGTGCACGCCGATGGACGCATTGGTGGCACCCGGCCCGCGCGTGACGAAGCACACGCCCGGCCGCCCGGTCAGCTTGCCGTGCGCCTCGGCCATGAAAGCCGCGCCGCCTTCCTGGCGATTGACGATGAACCGGATGCGCTCGCGATAGGCATGAAACCCGTCGAGCACGGCCAGGAAACTCTCTCCAGGAACGCCGAAGGCCAGTTCGACCCCCTGCTCTAGCAGACACTCGACGATCAGGTGACCCGCGGGTTGTGATGAACTCATTTAAGACGCGCCCTTTTGCTGCAACAACGTTGATGAATTATGTGCGGGCCTCGCGCCGGCTTGCCTTAATTCACCGATTGGTTAAATTCGCCACATGCGCACAAAAGCCAGACACACCGCGCCGAGCGAGCCGCGTTCCCGGGACGCCGACCGATCGCAGCTCGCCATCCTTGCATCGGCTCGCGACGAGTTCGCACGGCATGGTCTTGCCGGTGCCCGCATGGACAGCATCGCCGAGCGCGCGGGGCTCAACAAGCGGCTGATCTACTACTACTTCGGCAGCAAGGACGACCTCTTCCTCGCCGTGCTCGAAGGCACCTATGCGGACATCCGGCAAGCCGAGCAGCGGCTTCACCTGGACGAGGTCGAGCCCGTCGAGGCCATTCGTCGCCTGATCTCCTTCACGTGGCACTACTACCTGGAGCATCCGGAGTTCATCACGCTGCTCAACAGCGAAAACCTGCATCGCGCCGAGCATCTCAAGCGCTCCGATCGCATCCAGGAGATGAACTCGCCGCTGGTTCAACTGCTCGACGGTGTACTGGAGCGGGGCAAGCACAACAATCTCTTCCGCGCTGGCGTCGATCCCGTTCAGCTCTACATCTCCATCGCCTCGCTCTGCTATTTCTACCTGTCGAACAACGACACCCTGTCAGCTGTGTTCGGACGCAATCTGCGCGCACCCAAGGCGATGGCGCAGCGACTCTCGCACATGACGGATCTCGTACTGGGCTACGTCCTGCGCTGATACGGGTATCTCCTAGGCACGCACTCGTTGCGCCGTTGCAATGGGCTTCCTAGAATCGTTAATTCACTTGTCGGTGAATTGAACATACCTTGTCGATGCTTCGCAACTTCCTGCTCTCCCCCGCGCTGCGGCCTTTCCTGCTCATCGTGATTCTGCTGGTGCTGTGGGACCTCGCGATCCGGCTTTTCAAGATCCCTGCCTACCTGATCCCTCCGCCATTGCAGGTTGTGCAGCAGTTGATTGCCGAGTGGCCGCGCCTTCTCGCGGAAAGCTGGAAGACCACGGTCGCGACGCTCGGCGGATTCGCACTGACGATCGTGATCGGGATTCCGATCGCGATGGTGATCGCCTATTCGCGCCTGGTGGAGTCCTACGTCTATCCGCTGCTGGTGTTCTCGCAGAGCATTCCCAAAGTCGCGATCGCCCCGCTCTTCGTCGTGTGGTTTGGCTTCGGCATCTTTCCGAAGGTGATCTCCGCGTTCCTGTTGGGTTTCTTTCCGGTGGTGGTCTCGACGGTGATGGGTTTCAAGTCGGTCGAGCCCGACATGCTCGACCTGGCCCGCTCCATGGGTGCGAGCCGACTGCAGACCTTCTTGAAGATCAGTCTCCCGCAGGCGATGCCGGCGATCTTCAGCGGGCTCAAGGTTTCGGTCACCTTGGCCGTGGTCGGCGCAGTCGTCGGCGAGTTCGTCGGCTCCAACTCCGGCATCGGCTACGTGCTGCAGGTCGCCAACGGCAACTTCGACCTGCCGTTGATGTTCGCCGCCCTGGTCGTGCTGTCGACGATCGGAGTGATTCTTTTCGTCGCCGTCGACCTCGTCGAACGGCTGATGATTCCGTGGCATGCGTCGCAACGCCACGCCCAGTGAGTTCCAACCACTCTTCCAGGAGACAACCATGAAGAAGATGCTGACATCCCTCATTGCCGGAGCCACTGCGGCACTGGCGCTCGTCTTGACGCCCGCACATGCGCAGAACAAGCCGCAGGACAAGGTCACCCTGATGCTCAACTGGTATCTCTACAGCGAGCATGCCCCGTTCTTCCTGGGCAAGGAGCGCGGCTATTACGCAGACGAAGGCATCGACCTCGACATCCAGGAAGGCCGCGGCTCGGCCGTGACCGCGCAGGCAGTGGCCGCCAAGTCGGCAACCTTCGGCTATATCGACGTCACCACCATGATCAAGGCCGCCGCAAAGGGCGCTCCGCTGAAGTCGACGGGCGTCCTGTTCCAGGTCAGCCCGATGTCGGTCATGGGTTTCTCCGAAAAGAACATCAAGACGCCCAAGGACGTCGTCGGCAAGACTGTGGCCACGACGCCGGGCGACTCGATGTCGCAGATGTGGCCGCTCTTCCTGAAGGTCAACAACATCCAGGCCGACCAGGTGAAGATCGTCTCGGGTGACGCGCAGACCAAGCTCAATGCGGTAACCAGCGGCCAGGCCGACTTGCTGCTCGGCTATGTGATGGACCAGGCGATCAAGCTTCAGGACGCCACTGGCAAGCCTGTCACGCCGATCCGGTTCGCGGACTCCGGCGTCAACCAGATCAGCTCGGGGATCATCACCAACAAGAACCTCCTCACCGAGAACCCCGACCTCGTGAAGCGCTTCATGCGCGCCTCGACGCGCGCCGCCGAGGCCGCCGAGAAAGACCCCGCTGCCGCTGTTGACGCCATGCTCAAGGCCAACCCGAAGGCCGGCGTGCGCGACACGCTCATCCTGGGTATGAAGCAGAGCGTGGCGCTCTATCACACCAAGGACACCGCCAACCAGCGCCCCTTCCGTGTCGCGATGAAGAACGTGGACGACTCACTCGACCTGCTCGTGCAGTACGGCGGGATGGACGCCGCCACCCGCGGCAAGGCCGAAGACTACGTGACGCTCGACTTCCTGCCCTGACCAGCTCGCCCCCAGGCTGCGCGCACTTCGTGTCGCTTCGCCTACCCCCTACCGGGGGCAACACCAGCGGTCCGGCAAAGCCGGCTCCGCGGTGTTTCCCTAAAAGGTGCGTTCCAGTTCGGCTCCGTTTTTTCTTAATTCATGACTTCTGATGTTTTGATCGAAGCGCGCGGCGTCTCGAAGATCTACCAAAGCAAGGACGGGCCCATCGAATCGCTGAAGCCGCTCGACTTCTCGATTCGCGCAGGGGAGTTCGTCTCGGTGGTGGGGCCCTCAGGCTGCGGCAAGAGCACGCTGCTGAAGATGGTCGCGGGGCTCCTGCCGATCAGCGGCGGTACGCTCTCATTGGCTGGCCATCCGATCATCGGTCCGCAAAAGGACGTCGGGATCGTCTTCCAGAGCGCGGTGCTGTTGGCATGGCGAAGCATCGAGGAGAACATCCTCCTGCAGGCCGAGATCCGGCGGATGCCCAGGACGGCGGCACGCGAACGCGCTCGCGAGTTGATGAAGATGGCCGGACTCACCGGCTTCGAGAACAAATACCCGTGGCAACTTTCCGGCGGCATGCAGCAGCGAGCGTCGATCTGCCGCGCGCTGCTGCACGACCCGTCGGTACTGCTGATGGATGAGCCCTTTGGCGCTCTCGACGCGATGACACGCGAGAAGATGAACCTAGAGCTCCAGCGCATCTGGTCTGCCTCCAGGAAGACGGTACTCCTGATCACGCACAGCATTCCCGAGGCAATTTTCTTGTCGGACCGCGTGATCGTGATGAGCGAGCGCCCCGGTTCGATCGCCGCCATCTACGACATCGACCTGCCACGGCCCCGCCCCTTGGATGTCATGGGCACCGAACGCTTTGCTGCGTACGCACGCACTCTGCGCGCGCACTTCTTCGCGCAAGGTCACCTGGACGCGCACTGACGCTTCGCCATGTCCGCCGCGAACATCTCTTCCGCGCCTTTCGTGCGCGTGCTTGCCGTCGAAACCGGCATGCGGCCGATGACGCTGCGCCTGCCGTTCAAGTTCGGCGCAGTCACGCTCACCCGCTGTCCGCAGGTGTTCGTGCGGGCCACCGTCGACTGCGGTGCGCACGGGGTGGCCGAAGGCTTTGCGGCCGAACTGATGGTGCCCCGCTGGTTCGACAAGCGGCCAGACCGAACCCAGGCGGACAACGTCACGGACCTTGGATGGGCATTAGAGGCCACGGCCAATGCCTACACGACAGCCGAAGCCGCGCCGGCATTCGCCCTGTTCGCCCGGCACTATGAATCGCTGATGGCACACGGCGCTGCACTCGGCCGCACGACGCTCTCGACCGCCTTCGGCCAAGCCGTGCTCGATCGCGCAGTCCTCGACGCGCTATGTCGCGCGACACAGGTGTCGGTCTACACCGCTATCCAGTGCAACATGATCGGAATGGTCGACACATCTCTGATGAATGACCTCCACGGCTGGGACTGGAATCGCTGGCTTGCCAAGCGCACTCCGGCCGACCATCTGCAGGCGCGCCATACGGTGGGCATGCTCGACGTACTGGATGGCGACACGGAGGATGCGGCCGGGCTGCCCGTCAGCCTCCCGGCCGTGGTGCGCCGCTACGGCCATCGCTATTTCAAGATCAAGCTGGGCGGGAATCCTGAGACGGATCTTCAACGGCTGCAGCAAGTGCTGGCGACGCTCGACACCATCGCGCCTGGGCATCAGTTCACCCTCGATGGCAATGAACAGTACGCCGACGCATACGCGCTGCGCGCGCTCTGCGAGGGCCTGCGCCAATTGCCGCAGCTTGCCGCTCGTCCCGAAGCACTGCTCTATCTCGAACAACCCCTGCCGCGCGACGCCAGCATGGACCCGGCGCTGCTCGAATTGCAAACGCCTTCGCCGCTCCTGCTCGATGAAGCGGATGGCACTCTGGACGCGTTCCATGAAGGGCGTTCGCATGGATGGCGAGGTGTCTCCAGCAAAGCTTGCAAAGGCTTCTACAAAGCCTTGATCAATCGCGCACGCTGCGATTCGTGGAATTCGGCCGATGCAGGCGGTCAATATTTCATGTCCGCCGAAGACCTCACATGCCAGGCAGGACTGGCCGTGCAACAGGACCTGGCACTTGCTTCCCTGCTTGGTCTGCAGCACTGCGAGCGCAATGGCCATCATTACGTCGATGGCTTCGGCATTGCGCCAGCGGATGAACAAGCCGCCTTTGCCGCCGCGCACAGCGACCTCTACGAAACCAGCGCTGGCCGCCCTCGCCTGGCTATTCGCAATGGCCGGATCGAGATCGGTTCGTTGGCAAAGACCGGCTTCGCTCACTCGGCAGTGCCTGATTTCGCCGGCCTGCACCCCCTCTCGCTTGCGTCCACGTTCGTGTAGACGCTGGCGCACTTCAACTCTCAAACACAGCGGAGAACACCATGACAACACAAAGGCTCGGAATCATCATGCACGGCGTCACCGGGCGCATGGGCACGAACCAACACCTGATTCGCTCGATCGTCGCGATCCGGGCGCAGGGAGGCGTGACGCTGTCCAACGGCGACAAGGTCATGCCCGACCCGATCCTCATCGGACGCAACGCAGAGAAGATCCAAGCGCTGGCCAAGGCGCATGGCATCGAGCGCTGGGGCACCGATCTCGATCTTGCGCTGGAGAACAAGGACGACACCATCTTCTTCGACGCGGGCACCACGCAGATGCGCCCCACCCTGCTGGCCAAGGCCGTCCGCGCAGGAAAGCACGTCTACTGCGAGAAGCCCATCGCGACCAATCTGAACGAAGCGGTGGAGATCGCCCGTCTTGCCGAAGGCTCTGGGCTCAAGCATGGCGCGGTGCAGGACAAGCTCTTCCTGCCTGGCCTGCGCAAGCTCGACATGCTGCGGCGCGCCGGCTTCTTCGGTCGCATGCTGTCGGTGCGGCTCGAATTCGGCTACTGGGTGTTCGAAGGCGACCTGCAGCCCATTCAGCGCCCGTCGTGGAACTACCGCAAGGAAGACGGCGGCGGGATGATCCTGGACATGATGTGCCACTGGCGCTATGTGCTGGACAACCTGTTCGGTGAGGTCAAGTCCGTGTCCTGCCTCGGGACGACTCACATTCCCAAGCGCTGGGACGAAGAAGGCAAACCGTACGAAGCCACCGCGGACGACGCGGCCTACGCGACCTGCGAACTCAAGGGACACAACGGCGAGCCGGTGATTGCGCAGATCAACATGAGCTGGGTCACGCGCGTGCGGCGCGACGATCTCGTCACCTTCCACGTGGACGGCACCGATGGCTCCGCCGTTGCGGGCCTGTCGTCGTGCCGTGCGCAATCGCGCGTTGCAACGCCGCGGCCAGTCTGGAATCCGGACGAGAAGCAGACGATGAACTTCTTCGATCAGTGGCAGGAGATTCCGGATTCGCAGGTGTACGACAACGGCTTCAAGATCCAGTGGGAACATTTCATTCGCCACGTCGTGGAGAACGCGCCGTACAGGTGGACTCTGCCTGAAGGCGCCAAGGGCGTGCAGCTCGTCGAGGCGGCGCTCGAAAGCTGGAAAGACCGGCGCTGGGTCGACGTCCCCGAACTCAAGATCTGAGTCTTTCCCATGGCCATTTCACTCACTCTCCCCACCGCGAGTGGCTCTCTCGCGCCCTACACACTGCGCGGAAGCACCCCAGTCAAGCCGCCGGCGGGCGTCAAGTTCGACCGCACCGCCTATTCGGCAGCGCACGTCGTGGCCGATGCCACGGCCGCCATCGACCCGTGGCTGCAGTGCGCGGTCGACTGGGATGCCACCATCGACTACCGCCGGCACCTTTGGTCGCTCGGCCTCGGCGTGGCCGAAGCAATGGATACCGCGCAACGCGGCATGGGTCTGGATTGGCCGACCTCTCTCGAACTGATCCGCCGCTCACTCGACGCCGCAAAGCACGTACCCGGCGCGCTGATCGCATCCGGCTGCGGCACTGACCATCTGGACATCGACAACGTCAAGACCACCGACGACGTGATCCGCGGCTACGAAGAGCAGATGGCGGCAATCGAAGCGCTCGGCGGCAAGCTGATCGTGATGGCCAGCCGTGCGCTCGCCCGCGTCGCCAGGAGCCCCGCCGACTACGAGCGCGTCTACGACCGCATCCTCAGCCAGGCGAAGCAACCTGTGGTGCTGCACTGGCTCGGCGATATGTTCGATCCGGCGCTCAGCGGCTATTGGGGCATGCCGGACATCGATCGCGCAATGGACACGGCGCTCGGCATCATCGCGGCGCATCCGCACAAGGTCGATGGGATCAAGATATCCCTGCTCGACAAGGACAAGGAAATTGCCATGCGTCGCCGCCTGCCGGCGGGTGTTCGCATGTATACCGGCGACGACTTCAACTACGCCGAGTTGATCGCGGGCGACGGATACGGCAGCGAACCCACGCATGGCAAGAGCGATGCGCTGCTCGGAATCTTCGACGCGATCGCACCGGCAGCGAGCGCCGCACTGGGCGAGCTAGCGCTCGGCAACGTCGACAAGTTTCATTCGATCCTGGGCCCGACGGTTCCTCTGTCGCGCCACATCTTTGCGGCACCCACGCGCTTCTACAAGACGGGCGTGGTCTTCATGGCATGGCTCAATGGTCATCAGAGCCATTTCACGATGGTCGGCGGTCAGCAGAGCACGCGCTCTCTGCCGCATCTGGCGGAACTGTTCAGACTCGCCGACGCGGCGAACCTGCTGGAGCAACCTGAGTTGGCGGTTCGGCGCATGAAGACACTGCTGGCTCTGCACGGCATTGAAGGCTGATCGGACGATGCGCGATTTCTCGAAGAATCACGACTGGCTGTCGATCAACACAGCCACCATTCGCAAGCAGCTTGGTGCCGAAGTGCCGCTGGACCGCATCATCGATCAGTGCGCCGCAAATGGCATCCGTGCCATCAGCCCGTGGCGCGACCAGGTCGGGGCCATCGGACTCGACAAGATTGGCAGGCAGCTCAAGGCACACGGCATCGGGCTTTCAGGCTACTGCCGCGGCGGCTTTTTTCCGGCACCGGACGCGGCGGGGCTCAAAGCAGCGCTCGAAGACAACCGGCGCGCCATCGACGAGGCGAAAACGCTCGGCGCGCCTTGCCTGGTGCTGGTTGTCGGCAGCCTCCCGGGTGCGCTCGACGGCAAGGCGATCTACAAGGACATCAGCCGCGCGCGCAGCGAAGTGCGCGACGGCATCGCAGCATCCCTCGACCATGCGCGCCAGGTCGGCATGCCGCTCGCCATCGAGCCCCTGCACCCCATGCAGGCGGCCGATCGCGCCTGCATCAACACGTTGGAGCATGCGCTCGACCTCTGCGATGAACTCGATCCCACACGTTCGGGAATGCTCGGGGTCGCTCTCGACATCTATCACGTGTGGTGGGATCCCAAGCTCCAGCAGCAGATCGCGCGTGCCGGCAAGGAGCGTCTGCTGGCCTACCATGTCTGCGACTGGCTGACGCCCACGCGCGATCTGCTGTCAGATCGAGGAATGATGGGCGACGGCGTGGTCGAGTTGAAGAAGGTTCGAGGCTGGGTCGAGGATGCCGGCTTCGAAGGCTTCAGCGAAGTCGAAATTTTCTCGACGCTCGACTGGTGGCAGCGCCCAGGCGACGAAACGCTGGCCACCTGCATCGAGCGGCACCGCAGCGCCGTCTGACCGGCGCGCCTTGGCGCCTCAGAGACGGCGCGCCTGCACGCGCTGGCGCGACCAATAGATGCCATCCAGACGATCGAGCCGCACTTCCCCGCCCGTCGAAGGTGCATGCACGAATCGGCCCTCTCCGACGTAGATGCCCGCGTGCGATGGCGTGGACGCGCCGAAAAGAACCAGATCGCCCGAGCGCAGGTCAGAGATGGCTACCGGATATCCGAACGAAGCCATTCTTGCGACGGTGCGAGGGGTCGCTTGACCGACGCTGCTTCGATAGACGTAGGCGATGAGCCCGCTGCAATCGAAGCCGCCCTCGGGTGTGTTGCCGCCGTAGCGATAGGGCGTGCCAACCAGCCCCAGCGCATGAACGGCGACATCGTTCGATTGCTCGGCAGTCAGTGACGCGACGCCGGCGCCGGCGCCGGGCAACTTCGCCGGTGGGCTCGCGCAACCCACCACCCAAAGGAAAGCACTCAGCGACAACAGCCGAAACAGCATGCGGAGAGGCATCAGTCCGAGTGGAGGGAAAGGAGCAAGAGGAGCTGCAGACATGGCCCGGGAGCATGCCATAGGCATCGACTGCCGAGCAGCCAGCGCCACGACTTTCCGCTGCATGTGCTGCAATTCGCACATGCCCGAACCGAACCTCGACGCACTGCGGCGCTACGCCGTATCACGCACCCTCTTCAAGCCGACAACGCTCCCGGGTGCGATCAGGCGCCTGGGCTTCGTGCAGGCCGATCCAATCCGGGCGCCGGCGCGCGCGCAAGACCTCACACTGCGTCATCGCGTCGCGGACTACCGCGCTGGCGATCTGGAGCAACGGTATGCGCGGCTGCCGGTCGATGAGGACTGCCTCGTCAACTATGGTTTCCTGCCGCGGGAACACCTCTCGCTGATGCATCCACGCGAAGCCCGGCGCGCATGGGACCCGGAGACGAGTCGCAGGGCCGCCGATGTGCTGGCCTTCGTTCGCGAGACCGGGCCAGTGCATCCGCGCCAGGTCGAGCAGCAGTTCGCCCATGGACGCGTGACGAACTACTGGGGCGGATCGAGCAATGCGACAACGCATCTGCTCGACGACATGCACTATCGCGGAATGCTGCGCGTCAAGCGGCGTGAGAACGGCACCCGGATCTACGAGGCGATCACACATGCACCGGCCGACGACAGCCCAACCGGCCGCGCACAACGCGCGGCTGCGCTGATCGACCTGGTGGTACGCAAGTACGCACCTCTGCCGGCTGCGAGCCTGACTTACCTCGTGCGTCTGCTCGGATATGGCGCACCGCATCTCACGGTGCAAACGCAGGCAGCCTTGCGGCTGGCGCGCGATTGTCTTGCGAGCTGCCGCATCGACGGCGTGACCTGGTATTGGCCGGCCAAAGAGAATCCGAACTCGCGGCGCCACGAGCCCGATGAAACGTTGCGCCTGCTCGCGCCGTTCGACCCGGTCGTATGGGATCGCCGTCGATTCGAGCTGCTATGGGGCTGGACGTACAAGTTCGAGGCCTACATGCCCGCGCCGAAACGACAGTTCGGCTACTACGCGCTGCCGATGCTGTTGCACGACCGCGTGATCGGCTGGGCCAATGTCTCGGTTCGCGACGGACAGGTCGAGGCGGCCTTCGGCTACGCCGGCAAGAAACCGGCAGGGCCGGCGTTTCGATCCGCTCTTGACGACGAGTTGGAGCGCCTGACGTTGTTCCTCTTGCGACGTCCCGGCGCCGATTCCAGGGTTTTGCCGCTTGTGTGACAGCACGGGTGGCCGGCCTTGCCTAGAATTCGTGCTGTTCCGGCCTGAGGGCCGGGACAAGCGTTCTCAGGGCGGGGTGAAATTCCCCACCGGCGGTGATGGCGGCGAAAGTCGCACAAGCCCGCGAGCGCCCGCAGCGCGCCATGCGCAGCGGGGTCAGCAGATCCGGTGAGATCCCGGGGCCGACGGTCACAGTCCGGATGAAAGAGAGCGCGACCCCGTTGCCGGGCAGCGCATTCGTGCGCGTGCCCCGGCTCCGGGTTCGTGCGCCCTGATTCAGGAAACCTTCAAAGGCAAACCATGAGTCAGATCAACGACCTTCCCCTCTCCGCCACACAGGCTTCGGGCCAAGCGCCCGGCCGCCGCATTGCATTCGTGCAGGCGCAATGGCATTCGGACATCGTCCATCAGGCGCGCGACGCGTTTCTCGCCGAATTGGAGCGCCAGGGCGTGGCGCTCGACACCATCGACGTGTTCGACGTGCCCGGTGCATTCGAGATTCCATTGCACGCCAAGCGGCTCGCGACTTCCGGTCGATATGCCGCGATCGTCGGATGTGCGCTCGTTGTCGACGGCGGCATCTACCGTCACGAATTCGTCGCCAGCACGGTGGTGAACTCGCTTATGACGGTACAGCTGGAGACCAACGTGCCGATTCTTTCAGCCGTGCTCACCCCACATCACTTCCACGAGCATGTGGAACACCGCAAATACTTCCATCGCCATTTCGCCGTGAAGGGCACGGAGGCGGCCGAAGCATGCATGAAGACCATTGAAGGCCTGAGCCGCGTCGACGCGCTGATCGCTGCCTGACGGAGCGGGTTCAGGCCGATACGGGGATGAGCGCCTCGCGCCGTACGCGGTGCACGTTGAAGGCGCTCACGATCAGCACCCCCTGCACCATCGCGAGGCCGACGATCACGCTGGCGTACTGGCCGTGGTCCATCAGCCGGCCAAAGACCAGCGGTGCAAAGGCTTGCCCGATGTCGAGCCCGGCATATACCACGCCATAAACGCGCCCCGTGGCGTCGGCTGGTGTCGAACGCTTGACCAGCAGATCCCGCGACGGGCCCGCTATCCCCGCCGCGAATCCCATGGCGCCGAACATCACCGGCACGAGCAAGGGCGCGAAGTCGCCAAACGCCAGCACGAGCGCGATGACGGCGGCAATGCCGAACCCTGCGCCGACGATGCGCTCGCAACGCGACGGATCCGAAGCCAGGAATCCGCCTACGACCATGCCGGCCGCGCTCGCGACCATGTAGATCGTCAGGCACATCGCGATCAGCGTCACCGGCACTGCGTGCAGCCGCCCCGCCGCCGTCGGCGCGAAGGTCTGCACGACGCTCAAGGCCATCGCGTAGAAAAAGAAAAACCCGAAGCACATCCACACCGCGGGAATCTTGAGGAAGGCAAACTCGCCGCCGGCTGCATCGGACCCCGTCGCCTTGTGCACGGCCTTGACGTCCAGCGACAGCACGCTGCGATTGACCCAGAGGATGAGCAGGACCACCACAGCCAAGGCCCCCGCCGAAGCCAGCGCCACTCGCCACGAGAAAGCCATTGCCAGCGGCACCACGAAGGCGGGCGCCAAGGCCCAACCCAGGCTCCCGGTGATGCCATGCACGCTATAGGCATGGCCCAGTCGCGTAGGCGCCACCTTGCGGTTGAACAGCGTGTAGTCGACGGGGTGAAACACGCCATTGCCGATGCCCGCCGCCACTGCGCAGACCAGCAGCATCCAGTAGCTTTGCGCCATGGCATAGCCGAAGGCCGCAAGACTCAACATGCCGAGCCCGACAAAGAGCACCGGCCGGGGACCCAGTTTGTCGACGATGAATCCAGAGGCTGCCTGCACCATGCAGGAGACGACGAAGAACACCGTCAGCACGGCGCCCAGCTCGGTGTAGCTCACGTTGAACGCATCCTTCAGCCAGGGGAACAATGGCGGAAGAATCAGCTGACTGAAGTGGCTGACGGCATGCGCGAGGCCGACGAGGCCGATCAGCTTGGCGTCCGAACCCAAGGAAGGGGCGGTGGCGGTCGCATTGGAGGAAGACATGGATTGCAACAAGAATCTGGGTTGAGCACCGATCCTAAGCTGCGCCGCCGCGGCAGAATGGCGATACAGAGACAACATTTGTCGAAACCATGCCGTCCACAGCCGCCCCAACGTCGGCGCCCGTCGACACGCCGCCAGGGCGCACGCTGCCAGCCAGCACAGCACCCTCGGCCAGCGTCGGTCCGCTCACGCCGCACCTCTACGCACCTGACGCGCTGCGCCCCTTGCGGGCCAAGGAACACTTTCTGAAGGCCGATACGCTGGTCGAACTGCACCGGCATCCATGGCCCCAACTGACTTTTTCGACGCGCGGCGTGATCCGTCTGAGCACCGAGGACGGCAGCTACATCGTTCCGCCCTCCCGGGCGCTCTGGGTCCCGGCGGACATGTCGCACAGCATCACGCTGATCGAAGACGCTGAACTCCGCACCGTGTATCTCCATAGCTGGTTGGGCCCGGCATGGGAGAAATGCGAAGTGCTCGAGATAAGCCCGTTGCTGCGCGCGCTGATGCTGGCGCTCGACACGACCCCCGACGGCTTGCCACCCGCCGAGCCGCACGCTGCCCAACGCGAGCGCTGGATCGCACCACTGCTCATAGACGAACTCGAACGCGCGACGCAGATCCGCATTGACGTGCCGTTGCCTGCAGACAAGCGCTTGCGCCAGTTGTGCGAGGCGCTCCTGCGCAATCCAGCCAACCGTGCGACGCTCGCCGAGAGAGCGCATGCAATCGGCGCCAGCGAACGAACGGTCGCCCGGCTCTTTCGGGACCAGCTCGGCATGAGCTGGCAGCAGTGGCGCCAGCAGGCGGTGCTCGCGCATGCGCTGCCGCTACTGGCGCGCGGAATGGCGGTGAGCCAGGTCGCATCGGCCAGCGGTTACGCCACGGACAGCGCCTTCTGCGCAATGTTCAAGGCGGCCACGGGCCAGTCGCCCACCGCGTTCCAGCACAAGCGCCGTCTGTAGGGTGGGGGGCGGGTGCGGGAGCGGTCCAGCTCTTTTCCGTACGTATCATCGCCGGGTGAATTTACAAACCTATTGCGTCTGTGTCCGCAAGCCATGGCCATGAACCGCGACCGGCTCGTGCGCTGGCTTCCTTTTCTGGCATGGCCCCGGCCTGACCGCGCATTGCTCGTGAACGAGGCCGCTGCCGGCGTCACGGTCGCACTGATGGTCATCCCGCAGGGTGTGGCTTATGCAGCGTTGGCAGGCATGCCACTGGTCACCGGCGTGTACGCGGCCTTGCTGCCTGCACTGATTGCCGTCCTCTTCAGTTCTTCCGCCCGGCTGTCCGTGGGTCCGACGGCGCTCACGAGCCTGCTGGTCGGCGCATCTCTCGCACCTCTGGCCATTCCAGGGAGCAGCGAATGGGTTGCCTACGCTGTCTGGCTCACGCTGCTGTCCGGGGTGATGCAGGTGGTACTCGGCGCGGCAAGATTCGGCTGGGTGCTGCGCATGGTGAATTCGCCGGTGTTGATGGGATTCACGCAAGGCGCGGCCGTGCTCATCACGTTGTCGCAACTGCCGGCACTGCTGGGCTTCACGGGGCGCTCCTATTCGCAGTTGCTGCACGGCCCGATGCCGGACTTCATTGCCATCGCGTTCGGCCTCGGCGGCATGGCGGCGCTGTGGCTCGGAAAGCGCATGTTGCCGCGTTTTCCGACCACCATGGCGCTCGTCGCCGTTGCGGCGGCCATCAGCGCGGCCATCGACTACGCGCTGCGCGGCGGCGCTGTCATTGGCAAGCTGCCCTCGGGCCTGCCCTCCTTCTACTGGCCGGGCGGGCTTTCGATGAGCAATCTGGGCGACCTCCTGCTGCCGGCGTTTCTCATCACGTTGGTCAGCTTTCTGGAGACGGCATCGAGCGCCAAGGTCGACAACGCCCGGGCCGGCAAGCTGTGGAACGAAAACCAGGACCTGATCGGCCAAGGCTTGGGAAAGATTGCATCAGGACTGACGGGATCATTCCCGACGAGTTCTTCTTTTTCGCGGTCGGCCATCACGCTCTACGCAGGCGCCAAGACGCAATGGTCAACGCTTTTCAGCGTGGCAGTGGTGGCGGCCGCGTTGCTGTGGGCCATGCCATGGCTCTATCACGTGCCGCAGGCCGTGTTGGCTTGCATCGTGGCAACCGCGACCATCGGACTGCTCCGGCCTTCAGCTTTCATCGCGTTGTGGCGCATCTCCCGCATCGAGGCGGCGATCGCGCTGGCGACCTTCGCCCTGACCATCGCGACTGCGCCGTCGATCTACTGGGGAGTGCTCGGCGGCCTGCTGGCGGCGCTGGCGCACTACATGTATCGCCATCTGCATCCGCGAATCATCGAAGTCGGCTTGCATCCGGACGGCAGCCTGCGCGATCGGCACCTTTGGCACTTGCCATTGCTCGCACCCAACCTTTACGCATTGCGCATGGATGCCGAACTGGATTTCGCGTCGGCCAGCACGCTCGAGCGCGCGATCAGTGTGGCGCTGGCGGAGCGGTCGGGCCTGACCGACGTATGCCTGTTCGCATATCCGATCAACCGCGTGGATATCACGGGGGCGGAGGTGTTCGGGAGCATTCGCCGGTTGCTCGAATCGCGGGGGGTGCGCTTGCACGTCTCAGGGCTCAAGCTGCCGGCACAACAGGTGCTCGAACGCGCGGGACTGCTCGCACCTGGACCCCTGCTCTTCACCTATCGGACCGACGCCGAAGCGCTGGCATCCATTGCACAGTGCGGCGCCTCGCCCGAAGTGCCGGCCGAACTCAGTCCTTCACTGGCCCACGCAGGCTCTTGATGGCGGACCGCTGGCTCTTGCCCTCGAGCCGCCGCTGTCTCGATCCATAGGTCGGCTTGGTGGCGCGCCGCACGCGCGGCGGCGTTGCGACGCCATCGATGAGTTCCTGCAAACGGGCGAGCGCGTCGGCGCGATTCATGTCCTGGCTCCGATGCCGCTGCGCTTTCATGACTAGCACGCCCTCGCTCGTGATGCGGCTGTCGCGCGATGCGAGCAGCCGCGCCTTGACGTCCTCGGGCAATGAACTGGCCGGAATGTCAAAGCGCAGGTGAACTGCGCTGGACACCTTGTTGACGTTCTGCCCGCCCGCACCCTGCGCGCGGATGGCGCTGAATTCAACCTCCGCCGGATCGACCAGCACCGTGGTCTGCGGCATGGAAACCATCATTCGGCGTCATTCGCCGCGCGCGGATTTGACTGGCACGTCCGTCACGCCCCCGGGCTCCATCAGCCGCACCGGACTGTCGGTTGCCTGTCCTCGCGCACGAGCACCTGCAACATCGGCGGCCGATGGTTCCCGCGGCCGCGCCGCCGCGCGAAAGCGGTCGAAGCCGCCGCGAGGGTTGAAGCGCATGACCCAGGGAGTCACCGGCTTGCCGGTAAGCCGAGCCCAACCGTAGCGCAGCCCCCAAACCATCGCCAGCAAAAGCACGGCAAAAGCCAGGCTGACCGCGAACACGAGACCGAGCAGGAACAGAACCAGGCGAACAAGAAAATTGACCATCGCTCTTAGGCCATGGCCTCGGCCCTTGGTTCCCCGGCCTTATGGAAGTCGAACTGGCCGGGAGCCCGGATCGGATCGGTGGTCACCACGATCGCGTCCTTCGGTCCGAAGGTGCCGTCGAGCAACAGCTTCGACAAAGGATTCTCGATGCGCTGCTGGATCGCTCGCTTGAGCGGCCGCGCGCCGAACACCGGGTCGAATCCGACCTTCGCGATTTCAGCCAAGGCGGCCGGCGACACGTCCAATTCCAGGTCCATCTTTGCCAGTCGCTCCTGCAACACCTTGAGCTGGATCGCCGCAATGGCTTCGATGTTCTTCGCGTCGAGCGCATGGAAGACCACCGTCTCGTCGATGCGATTCAGGAACTCGGGCCTGAAGTAGTTCTTCAGCTCGTCCCAGACAGCATCCTTGATCTCCTCGGTCGGTCGACCCACCATCGACTGGATGAGCGGCGAACCGATGTTGCTGGTCATGACGATGACCGTGTTCTTGAAGTTCACCGTGCGGCCCTGGCCGTCGGTGAGCCGGCCATCGTCGAGCACCTGCAGCAGCACGTTGAAGACATCCGGGTGCGCCTTCTCCACTTCGTCGAGCAGCAGCACGCTGTATGGCTTCCGGCGCACGGCTTCGGTCAGATAACCGCCCTCCTCGTAGCCCACGTAGCCGGGCGGCGCACCGATCAGTCGCGCGACCGAATGCTTCTCCATGAATTCACTCATGTCGACGCGGATCAAATGATCTTCGCTGTCGAACAGGAAGCCTGCCAGGGCCTTGCACAGCTCGGTCTTGCCCACGCCCGTCGGGCCGAGGAACAGGAAGGATCCCGTTGGGCGATTCGGGTCGGAGAGCCCCGAGCGCGAGCGACGAATTGCGTTCGCAACCGCGCCGATGGCTTCGTCCTGACCCACCACGCGCTCGTGCAGCTTGTCTTCCATCATGAGCAGCTTGTCGCGCTCGCCCTGCATCAGCTTCGACACCGGAATGCCCGTGGCGCGCGCCACGACTTCGGCGATTTCCTCTGCGCCAACCTGCGTGCGCAGCAGCTTCGGCGCGCTGGACTTGCCCTTGTCGGCTTCAGTCTCCTGCGCTTCCTTCAGGCGTTTTTCCAGCCCCGGCAACTTGCCGTACTGAAGCTCGGCCACCTTGTTGAAGTCACCCTTGCTGGTGAACTCGGCAATCTGAAACTTGATCTTGTCGATCTCTTCGCGGATTTGGGCGCTGCCCTGGGCTTGCGCCTTCTCGGCCTGCCAGATCTCGTCGAGGTCGGCGATCTCCTTCTGCAGCTTGGCGATCTCGTCCTCGATCAGCGCCAGACGCTTTTGCGATGCTTCGTCCTTCTCGCGGCGCACGGCTTCGCGTTCGATCTGGAGCTGGATGAGGCGGCGATCAAGCCGGTCCATCACCTCGGGCTTGGAATCCATCTCGATCTTGATCTTGGCCGCGGCCTCGTCGATCAGGTCGATGGCCTTGTCGGGCAGAAAGCGGTCGGTGATGTAGCGGTCGGACAACTCGGCCGCGGCGACGATCGCCGGGTCAGTGATGTCGACACCATGGTGGACCTCGTACTTCTCCTGCAGGCCGCGCAGGATCGCGATGGTCGCTTCGACGCTCGGTTCGCCCACGAGGATCTTCTGGAAGCGACGCTCAAGCGCAGCATCCTTCTCGATGTACTTGCGATATTCGTCGAGCGTCGTTGCACCAACGCAATGCAGTTCGCCGCGCGCGAGCGCCGGCTTGAGCATGTTGCCCGCGTCCATGGCACCTTCGGCCTTGCCCGCGCCGACCATGGTGTGGAGCTCGTCGATAAAGACGATGGTCTGGCCTTCATCCTTGGCCAGCTCGTTGAGCACGCTCTTCAGGCGTTCTTCGAATTCGCCGCGGAACTTCGCGCCTGCAAGCAGTGCGGCCATGTCGAGGGACAGCACGCGCTTGCCCTTCAGCGACTCAGGCACCTCGCCGGCGATGATGCGCTGCGCAAGCCCTTCGACGATCGCCGTCTTGCCAACGCCCGGCTCGCCGATCAGCACCGGGTTGTTCTTGGTGCGGCGTTGAAGCACCTGGATGGCACGGCGAATCTCTTCGTCGCGGCCGATGACGGGATCGAGTTTGCCAAGGCGCGCACGTTCCGTGAGGTCGAGACAATATTTCTTGAGCGCTTCGCGCTGGCCTTCGGCATCGGCGCTGTTCACGCCCTGCCCGCCACGAACGGCGTCGATGGCCGCTTCGAGCGATTTGCGCGTCACACCATGGCTGCGCGCGAGATTCCCGATATCGGCCTTGCTGTCCGCCACGGCGAGCAGATAGAGCTCGCTCGCAATGAACTGGTCATTGCGCTTGATCGACTCTTTCTCGGTCGCCTGCAGCAGCTTGCCCAATTCAGGACCCACCTGAACCTGGTCATGGCCCTGCACCTGCGGAAGCTTCTTGATGGCGGCTTCGGCGGCGTTGAGCAATCCGGGCACGTTGGCACCGGCTCGCTCCAGCAACGCTCGAGGACCGTCGTCCTGGCGAAGCATGGCGACCAGCAGATGGACCGGCTCTATATAGGCGTTGTCATTGCCCAAGGCGAGCGACTGGGCATCGGCAAGGGCTTCCTGGAATTTGGTGGTGAGTTTGTCTTGACGCATGGCTTGATTCCTGCATTCAAAATAGGGCTGTTCGGCGTCTATATCAAGACCGTCCGGATCTTTTTTACACCAGCAATCTTTGGAGTCGATAGATGGTCAAGTCAACATGGGGTGGCGCCAGGCGCCTGATGCTCGGCGTTCTGGCGGCAGGTCTGTTGGGCGCCGCAGGCGTAGTGTCGGCGCAGACGTCCTCCGCGCCAATCCGGCTGCTCGTTGGTTTCCCGGCAGGCGGCGGCACCGATGTTATTGCGCGCATGCTGGGCGACAAGCTCAAAGACCAATTGGGAACGTCGATCGTCGTCGACAACCGCGCCGGCGCCGGTGGGCAGATCGCCGCGCAAGTGCTCAAGAGTTCGGCGGCAGATGGCCACACCTTTTTCCTGACGCACGACCACACGATCTCGATCCTCCCGCAGGTGGTGAAAAACCCGGGCTTCGATCCCGCTCATGATTTCGTGCCGGTCGCGGGTTTTGCAACCTTCGCCAATGCGTTGGCTGTCTCGGGTGGCACGCCAGCGAAGTCGATGAATGAATATGTGGCGTGGGTGCGAAACCAGCGCGGCGGCAAGGACACCATCGGCGTGCCGGCGCCGGCATCCATTCCTGAATTTCTCGTCAAGCTGGTGGGCGCCAAATACAAGCTCGACTTGCAGGCAGCGCCCTATCGCGGCAGCGCGCCGATGATGTCCGACATGCTGGGCAACCAGATCGCCGCAGGCATCGGCTCCATTCCGGACTTCATCGAAAACCAGAAGGCCGGGAAGATCCGCGTCGTCGCCGTCATCGGAGACAAGCGCCAGGCGGTGTTGCCACAGGTGCCCACCTTCGCCGAGCTCGGCCTGGCCGGACTGGAGGACCTGCCCTACTACGGGATCTTTGCGCCAGTCGGCACCCCTCAACCAGTCATTGATCAGTTCAACAATGCCTTGGCCAAGGTGCTCGCAATGCCTGACGTGCGCGAACGCCTCACGGCGCTCGGTCTGACCGTCGGTTTCATGCCGCAAGGCCAATTCGCCGGCCGCGTAAGAAGCTATACGCAGACTTGGGCGAAGATCATCAAGGAAAGCGGCTTTACGCCTCAGTAAGGCACATCAAGCGTTGCTGGCGACGATGCCCCAGCGCGC
Source organism: Variovorax sp. 01N429 (assembly GCF_056399425.1). Lineage (NCBI taxonomy): Bacteria > Pseudomonadati > Pseudomonadota > Betaproteobacteria > Burkholderiales > Comamonadaceae > Variovorax > Variovorax sp. 01N429. The sequence goes on from NZ_JBFTRG010000007.1 coordinate 34,534, forward strand.
CAGCGCCGCATCGTCGTCCACCCTGGCATCGACCCAGCGGGCGCCTTCAGGGGTCTGCTCTTTCTTCCAGAACGGCGCCTGGGTCTTGAGATAGTCCATGAGGAACTCGCACGCCTGGAAGCTCTGGCCGCGATGGGCTGAAGTCACCGCCACCATCATGATCTGGGCTTCTGGCTGCAGGAGCCCTACACGATGCACCACGCGTGCGCCGAGGATGTCGAAGCGGCGATGCGCCTCATCGATCATGGCTTCGATCGCCTTCTCGGTCATGCCGGGGTAGTGCTCGAGTTCCATCGAACTGACCGAACTGCCGTCGTTCCGGTCTCGCACGGTGCCGATGAAACTGCAGACCGCCCCGACGCGCGCATCGCCGGCGCGCAGCGTGGCGATCTCCGCTTGTAGGTCGAAGTCTTCCGCTTGAATAGAAACGCGTGCGCCAGCCATTCCAGGATTGTGGCACTGCGATAGACTCCCGCGATGCCTTCCAGCGCCCTGCAACGCTTCCCCTCTTCTCGCGAAGAACAGGTCTGCACGCGCCTGCAAGGCAAAGCCAAAAAACCAAAGCTCGTCTGACCGGAGCTTCGGTTCCGTCGTCGGATGAGCGACGGAACTGCAAGGCCCAAGCCGAAGCTGGTTGTGCGCGCGCATCTGACGGTGGTCATTCCATCGGTCAATTCCTCGAAGGAAAGTCGCGTGCAACATTCATCTCTCTCCACACCGCCTGTCTCTGATTTCTCGGGGCTCTGGATTCCGCTGGTGACGCCTTTTCGTGACGGCGCCGTTGACCATGCAGCCCTGACCCGGCTGGTCGAACGCCTTGCACCGACCGGCATTGCAGGGTTCGTGGTCTGCGGCTCGACCGGCGAAGCGGCGGCGCTCGAAGAGAGCGAGCAACTGGCGGTCCTCGCGACCGTGGGCCGAGCAGCCCCGGCCATGCCGCGCATCATGGGGATTTCCGGCTACCACCTCGGCAAGACGCTTGATTGGGTTCGGCGCTTGAGCGAGCAAGAGACAGCCGGACTGCTTGTGCCCGCGCCGAGCTATGTCCGGCCGTCGCAAAGTGGGTTGGTGGAGTGGTTCAGCGCTATTTCCGAAGCCAGTGCAGCGCCGGTCGTGATCTACGACATCCCCTACCGCACCGGCGTTTCGATCTCGGGCGATACGCTCTTGACGCTTGCGGCACATCCACGCATTCGGGCGATCAAGGACTGCGGCGGCGACGGCGCAAAGACGCGAGCCTTGATTGCAGATGGTCGACTACAGGTTCTTGCCGGGGAGGATGGCCAGATCTTCAGCACGGTGGCCGAAGGTGGGGCGGGCGCGATTGCCGCCAGTGCACACCTGCAGACTGAGCGCTTCGTTAATGTGATTCGCCTGCTTCGGGAAGGAAAGTTGGCGCAGGCACGAAAGTTGTGGCATCCGCTGCTGCCGCTCATCGAAGCCTTGTTCGCGGATGCGAATCCGGGCCCGCTGAAGGCAGTGCTCGCCAGCCAGGGAGTTCTGCTCGATGAGTTGCGCTCCCCAATGACGCGCGCGCCGGCGGCGGCCGGCGAGCGCCTGATGCAAATACAGGCCGCCCTCAACCGCCGGTGACCGGCGGGAAGAACGCGACTTCGCTGCCGTCGCGCAGGGCAGCGCTTTCGCTGCTCATGATCTGATCGAGCGCCATCCGCACGGCTCGGCCTCGCGCGAGGATGCTCGCGTGAGGCTCGCCGCGCGCGATGAGTTCATCGCGCAATTTGCCAAGATTCTGGGCGTCTGTTTCGATGGTCTCGGCACCCGTTCCGAGCGCCTCTCGAACCGACGCAAAGTAGCGAACGTTGATCTTCATGCTCAAGCCAGCAGCGACACAAAAGGAATGAACTTCACCATGTCGCCCGCCTTGAAAGGCTGGTCTGCGGGCGTGTCGATCAGACCGTCGCCCCAGACAGTGGACGTCAACACGCCGGAACTCTGGTTGGGGAAGACATCCAGCCCGCCTGCCGCGTTGCGCCGCGCACGCAGGAATTCGCGCCTGCGGTCCGCGCGCGGCCAGTCGAAGTCAGCGCGCACAGCGACAGACTCGACGGCGATTCGCTTGGCGCCCTGGAGAGTGAGCAGGAAGGGCCGCACGAGCATCAGGAAGGTCAGGAAACTCGACACCGGATTGCCTGGCAATCCGCAAAGGTGGGCATTGCCAATCCGCCCATAGGCGAAGGGCTTGCCGGGCTTCATCGACAGCGACCAGAGATTCAGTTGGCCCAGATGCTGCACAGCCGCCTGGATGTGGTCTTCCTCGCCCACGGAAACGCCACCTGTGGTGATGATCAAGTCGTTATGAAGCGCCGCTTCTCGCAAAGCATCGATGGTCGCTTCGCGGCGATCCGGCACGATGCCCAGATCGCTGACGTCGCAGCCCAGCCGTTTCAGCAGCGCCCGCATGAAGAAGCGATTCGAGTTGTAGATCGAGCCCGGTTTCATGGCTCCGGGAGCAACCTCGCCCGGCATGACGAGTTCGTCGCCGGTTGACAGAAGCGCCACACGCGGCCGCCTCGAAACCAGGAGTTTGGCGAGACCTACGCTCGCCGCCAACCCAAGCCCTGCGGGGGTGAGCCGATCGCCTTTTGACAGCACCACGTCGCCTGTGGCCACGTCTTCACCGGCGCGGCGAATCCACTGCCCGGCGGCGGGAATGATGTCGATGCGCACACTGCCGAGACCACCCTCCTCGGGCAACGCACACGTGTCTTCCTGCATCACCACGGCATCGGCGCCTTCGGGGATCTGCGCGCCAGTGAAGATCCGTGCGGCAGTGCCAGGCTCCAAAGGCGTGCCCACGGTACCCGCCGGGATCCGCTGCGATACGCGCAACACATTGCCTGGCGCTGTGCAGTCAGATATTCGAACCGCATAGCCATCCATCGAACTGTTGTCGCGCGGCGGCACTGTCAGGGCGGACGTGACGTCCTGCGCCAGCACCCGGCCGTCAGCATCGAAAGTCGAAACACTTTCCGCGCCGAGCAACGGCGTGGCCGCGCTCAACAACCGGGTCAGCGCCTCTTCAAGGGCCATCAAGGGGGGACGCGAGGAAGGCTCAGCCATGGTGATTCACCTTGTAGTCGAAACGCTCCGCATACCGCAGCAGCCATGCGCAGATGGCATCGACGTCGTCGAGGTCAAAGACCGGCAACTCCGTGCGCTCGGGCAACGCCCCCGGTGTGTTCGTGGCGATGCCCACGGTAAAGGGATCTTCTGAATAACGCACGGGGCGCGGCTGCTCTCCTTCAGCCGGCGGTCGCCACACCTCGATTCTGGGCAAGTCGGTGTGCTTGAAGCCTTCGACGAGCACCCAGTCCACTCGCTCGTCGAGTTCGGCGATGAGGTCATGGACGTCCAGTTCCGTGGGCCGCTCGAACTCACGCATGAGCGCGAGTCGCTTGTCGGACGCGATCACGACCTCGAAGGCGCCCGCTTCGCGATGGCGGTATGTGTCCTTGCCCGGGTGATCGATGTCGAACTTATGGTGCGCATGCTTCACCACGGAAACACGTTGTCGCTCGCGCTTGAGCGCGGGAATCAGCCGCTCGACCAGCGTTGTTTTCCCCGCTCCCGAGAAACCCGCAAAGCCGATGACTTTCATGCGTCTACCGTGGCGTCAGTCGCAGTGAGTGGCGATATAGGCCTTGACTGCTTCGGCATCGGCAGGCAGCTTGACCACCCGTTTTGGAAGCGCTTCGATCCCCTCGAAGCGGGCCGGCCGCTCGGGCTCGTGGCCGAGCGCTTCGACGATGGTTTCAGCAAACTTGATCGGCAGCGCCGTCTCCAGGACGATCATCGGCACGCCGGGCGTGAGGTGCTCGCGTGCGGCCTTCAAGCCATCTGCCGTGTGCGTATCGATCAGGGTGGCAAAACGCTTGTCTGTATCTCGGATGGTCGCCAGGCGGTCCGCGTGCGTGCTGCGGCTGCTTGCAAAGCCGAAGCGYGACGCAGAATGTGCAAAGGCGGGGTCGAGGCTCAGGTCGAAGCGACCGGCCCGGCCGAGTTCGCCCTCGAACAGGCCGCGCGCCTTGGCAGCGTCACGTCCCACCAGGTCAAACACGAAGCGCTCGAAATTGCTCGCCTTCGAGATGTCCATGGAAGGACTCGATGTTTCGTGCGTGTCGGCCGCGGAGCGCACGCGGTAGACGCCGGTGCGGAAGAACTCGTCGAGCACGTCGTTCTCGTTCGTCGCAACCACCAGCGTGCGGATCGGCAGCCCCATCATGCGAGCCACGTGCCCGGCGCAGACGTTGCCGAAGTTGCCCGAGGGCACCGCGAAGCTCACCTGCTTGTCATTGCTGGCGGTGGCCTGGAAGTAGCCTGCAAAGTAGTAGACGACCTGGGCCAGTAGCCGCGCCCAGTTGATCGAATTGACAGTGCCGATCTTGTACTTGCGCTTGAAGGCCAGGTCGTTGGACACCGCCTTGACGATGTCCTGGCAGTCGTCGAAGACACCCTCGATCGCGAGGTTGTGGATATTCGCGTCCTGCAGGCTGAACATCTGAGCCTGCTGGAAGGGACTCATGCGGCCATCGGGCGAGGTCATGAAAACGCGCACGCCTTTCTTGCCGCGCATCGCGTATTCGGCAGCACTGCCCGTGTCTCCGCTGGTCGCCCCCAGAATGTTCAGTTCTTCACCACGGCGGGCCAGCTCGTATTCGAACAGGTTGCCGAGCAGTTGCATCGCCATGTCCTTGAAGGCCAAGGTCGGGCCATTGGACAGCGCTTCGAGGTAGACACCATCTTCAAGCTCGCGCAACGGCACGATCTCGGCCGTACCAAATACTTCCGCGGTATAGGTCTTGGCGCAGACGGCCTTGAGATCCGTAGGCGGGATGTCGTCGATGTACAGCGAGAGGATCTCAAAAGCGAGGTCGGCATAGCCCAAGCCGCGCCACTTCGCCAGCAAGGCGGCATCGACGGCCGGGTATTGCTCAGGCAGGTACAAGCCGCCGTCGGGCGCCAGGCCTTCCAGGAGAATCTCGCAGAAGCGCCGGCGGTCGGGGTGGCCGCGGGTCGAAAGGTACCGCATCAGGACAGCTCTTCCTTGCGAAGACGAACGATCGGAGCGAGCACTGTGGGCAAGGCTTGCAGTTGGGCCAAAGCGTCGTCCAGGGTGCCTTCTCGGGTGTCGTGCGTCAGAATGATCAGGTCGGTCTGGGTTGATCCTTCGCCGCCGACCTCATCCGCTTCACGCTGCAGCACCGCGTCGATGCTGATGCCGGCAGTGGCCAAGAGTCCGGTCACCTTCGCGAGCACGCCAGCCTCGTCGGCCACGCGCAGTCGCAGGTAGTAGCTGGTCACCACTTCCGACATCGGCAGGACCTTCAGGTCGCTCATCGCGTCCGGGTGGAAGGCAAGGTGGGGAACGCGATGCGCCGCGTCGGCCGTGTGCAGGCGTGTGATGTCGACCAAGTCGGCGATCACCGCGCTCGCAGTGGGCTCGCTGCCTGCGCCCTTGCCGTAGTAAAGCGTGGTCCCGACCGCGTCGCCGTTGACGACCACCGCGTTCATGGCGCCCTCGACATTGGCGAGCAAGCGTTTCGACGGAACCAGCGCCGGATGAACGCGCAACTCGATGCCCTGCGCCACGCGCTTGGTCACGCCAAGCAGCTTGATGCGATAACCGAGCTGCTCGGCGTACTTGATGTCCTGCGCGGCGAGCTTGGTGATGCCTTCCACATGGGCCTTGTCGAACTGCACCGGAATGCCGAACGCGATGGCGCTCATCAGGGTGACCTTGTGCGCGGCATCCACGCCCTCGATGTCGAAGGTCGGGTCGGCTTCAGCGTAGCCCAGGCGTTGCGCTTCCTTCAGCACCGTCGCGAAGTCGAGGCCCTTGTCGCGCATCTCGGAGAGGATGAAGTTGGTGGTGCCATTGATGATCCCGGCAATCCACTGGATGCTGTTGGCCGTGAGACCCTCGCGCAATGCCTTGATGATCGGGATGCCGCCCGCTACGGCGGCCTCGAATGCCACCATCACGCCCTTGTCGTGCGCGGCTGCGAAGATTTCGGTGCCGTGCACCGCTAGCAGCGCCTTGTTGGCCGTCACCACGTGCTTGCCGGCGGCAATCGCCTCGAGCACCAGTTGCTTGGCGACGCCGTAGCCGCCGATCAGCTCGATCACGATGTCGATGTCGGGGTTCGCGATCACAGCGCGTGCGTCATTGACCACCTTCACGTCTTCGCCCACGACGCCTTTAGCGCGCGCAGTGTCGAGGTCCGCAACCATGGTGATCTCGATGCCACGGCCGGCGCGGCGCTTGATCTCTTCCTGATTGCGCTGCAGCACCTTGAAGGTGCCGCTACCGACCGTGCCGATGCCGAGCAGGCCAACTTGGATGGGTTTCATTGGGTTCGTCTTGGAATGCAGGATGTTCGAAAGATGGGGTGTCGACGTTCACGTCCAGGCGAGTCATGCGAGCCGGGTTCGATAGCGCTCCAGGAAACCGGCGATTCGCCCGACAGCTTCCCTGAGGTCTTCTTCGTGAGGAAGGAAGACGATGCGGAAATGATCAGGCGTCGGCCAGTTGAAGCCAGTGCCCTGGACCAGCATCACCTTGGTTTCCTTCAGCAGGTCGAGGAAGAACTGCCGGTCGTCGTCTATCGGGTAGACCTTCCGGTCGAGCTTCGGGAACATGTACAGCGCCGCGCTCGGCTTGACACAAGTCACGCCGGGAATGGCCGTGATCAGCTCGTAGGCCAGGTCACGCTGACGTCGCAGCCGGCCGCCCGCCCCCACGAGGTCATTGATGCTCTGGTAGCCACCGAGCGCTGTCTGGATCGCCCATTGGCCCGGCACGTTGGCGCACAGCCGCATGTTCGAGAGCATGTTCAAGCCCTCGATGTAGTCACGCGCCATCTTCTTGTCGCCCGACACCACGAGCCAGCCCGCACGATAGCCGCACGAGCGATGGCTCTTGGACAGCGAATTGAAAGTGAGCGTGAGCACGTCGGTCGACAGGCTGGCAATTGCGGTGTGCTTGACGCCGTCGTACAGCACCTTGTCGTAGACCTCGTCCGCGAAGATCACCAAGCCGTGCTCGCGCGCGATGTCAACGATGCCATTGAGCAAATCGGTGGAATACAGCGCGCCGGTCGGGTTGTTCGGGTTGATGACCACGATGCCTTTGGTGCGCGAGGTGATCTTTGCGCGAATATCGTCGAGATTCGGCATCCAGCCGTTCTCCTCGTCGCACAGGTAATGCACCGGCTTGCCGCCCGACAGGCTTGCCACCGCGGTCCACAGCGGGTAGTCGGGCGTCGGCAGCAACAACTCATCACCGTCGTTCAGCAGCGCGTTGGTCGCCATTGCAATCAGCTCACTGGCGCCGTTGCCCAGGTAGATGTCGTCGAGCGTCACGCCCGCGATCCCCTGCTTTTGCGTTTCATGCATCACGGCCTTGCGCGCCGCGAAAATTCCCTTGCTGTCCGAATAGCCTGCCGAGGCGGGCAGATTGCGGATCATGTCCTGCTGGACCTCTTCTGGCGCATCGAAGCCGAATACGGCGAGGTTGCCGATGTTGAGCTTGATGATCTTCTGGCCCTCTTCTTCCATCTGCTTGGCGGCGTCCATGATCGGTCCGCGGATGTCGTAGAGCACGTTGGCCAGCTTGGCCGATTTCTTGAGCGGTTTCAAAGTCCCTCCAAGGGGGTCAGCGCAGGGGAAAACCTATAATTTGACCACAGTTCGAACGCCCTCCCGATGAAGCTCCAGCCTGACAAATCCGACGTCCAAACACTCACTGCACACGGCCCAGGCTGGGTGGCCATCAACAACGAACGGGTCGAATCGAGCGTCGTCGTCGGGTCCCGTGGCGAACGTTTTGAGTGGAACTGCAGTACCTTCGAGGATTTGAACGCCGAGCACTTCGCTCCATTGGCAGCCCTTGGCGCCGAGCTGATCATCTTCGGAAGCGGCGCGCGGATCCGTTTTCCGCAGCCGAAATGGCTTCAGCCTCTCATGGCGCAGCGTACGGGCGTCGAAACCATGGATACGCCTGCTGCCTGCCGCACCTACAACATCCTCGCCAGCGAAGGCCGCCATGTGGTCGCGGCCCTGCTGGTGGAGAGGCCTGACGTTGGGCAGTAGAGGCTTTTCGAGGTAAAATCGCGGGTTGCGAACCGGCGGCCAGCCCTCAGTTAGCAACGACCAATCCTCCATGAACCCGACGCGCGCGGGGCATGGAATCAAACGGAGAAAACAAGTTTCATGGCGATCGTTGTCAACAAACCCATTCCCGAATTCGACGCCAATGCCACCGGCGGCCTGAAGGTCTCGAACACTTCTCATTTGGGCCACGTCCTGGTCATGTATTTCTATCCCAAGGACAACACGCCAGGCTGCACGACAGAAGCCATGCAGTTCCGGGATCGGTACAAGGACTTCGAGAAGGCCGGCGCCACGGTATTCGGCGTCTCGCGCGACAACATGAAGTCGCACGACGAATTCAAGGCCAAGCTCGAACTCCCTTTCGAACTCATTGCAGACACGGAGGAAAAGATGTGTCACATGTTCGGCGTGGTCAAAAACAAGATCATGTACGGCAAGAAGGTCAAGGGCATCGAGCGCAGCACGTTCCTCATCGGCGCTGATGGCGTGCTCAAGGCAGAGTGGCGCGGGCTCAAGGTACCAGGCCACGTCGACGACGTGCTCAAAGCTGTCAAGGCGCTCAAGAAAGCTGCCTGATCTCTGAAGTGTGTGAGGTTTGCGCGGACGCGTTGGCGGCGCGCAACGAACTCAGGAGGCGACACTGTCGATGTGCATAATGGCTCCATGCCGTTGAGCTCCGCGACCGCATCCACCGAACAAAGCCGCCCAGGTCTTCAGGCGGCTTTTTCGTTTTCTGGCCCCTTCACTTTTGCGAGCGAACCGCCCCATGCCCCTGCCCCCCGCCCCCACAAAACGTGCCGCATTGCTTTCGCCGGACGCACACAATGCGCCGGCCCGCTCCTTGCACGGGAGGAGCGGCCGTCGCCCGTCGCAGCGCCGGTCGGAACAGGAGGAAACAAACGAGCCCCGGCCCCTTGAGCTTTTCGACCGGCGGGCCTCCGAAGGCGGCGGTGACGTCGAAACTCCCCCGTCACCAAGGTTAAAGGCACCCGCACCCGCGCCACAGGAAGCTCCGCAACGGCTCCCGGAGCCGCTTTCAAGCGCCGTCACGCCGGAGCAACCAAGCCAGACTCGCTCCAGGCGAAACAAGGGAAATGGTCCTGCCAAGCTCTTCGTTCTCGATACGAATGTGCTGCTGCACGACCCGATGTGCCTCTTCCGGTTCGAAGAGCACGACATCTTCCTGCCGATGATCGTTCTCGAAGAGCTCGACGGTCACAAGAAGGGAACGACCGAGGTCGCCCGGAACGGACGCCAGAGCAGCCGTACGCTCGACGGCCTGGCCGCGGCGCAGGGTGCGGACATTGGCAAGGGGTTGAAGCTGGACACCACCGGCCACCGCGAGGCCGGTGGCAAACTGTTCTTCCAGACTGCTCCGCTAAATTACTCCTTGCCCACCAGCCTGCCGCAAGGCAAGGCGGACAACCAGATCCTCGGCGTGGTACAGGCGCTGCGCGATCTCTATGCCAAGGATGGTCCCGGCCGGGTAAAGCAGGAGGTCGTGCTGGTGTCGAAAGACATCAACATGCGTGTGAAAGCGCGCGCACTGGGTCTCGCCGCAGAGGACTACCAGAATGACAAGACTCTCGAGGACGGCGACCTCCTCTATTCCGGATCGCTCGCACTGCCGGCGGATTTCTGGACGCGCCAGAGCAAGACAATCGAAAGCTGGCAAAGCGGGAGCAGCACGTTCTACCGCGTGAGCGGCCCGATCGTGCCCAATCTGTACATCAATCAATTCGTCTTCTTCGAAGCACCCGGAGAGCCGAGCATGTATGCGCGCGTGACCGAAATCCGGGACAAGACGGCCGTCCTCAAGACTCTCAAGGACTACGGCTCCGTCAAGAATGCTGTCTGGGGCGTGAACACACGCAACCGCGAGCAGAACTTCGCGATGAACCTGCTGATGGACCCTGAGGTTGATCTGGTCACGCTGACCGGCACTGCCGGCACCGGCAAGACATTGATGGCACTCGCATCCGGGCTCACGCAGGTGCTCGACGATCGTCGCTATACCGAAATCATCATGACGCGCGCGACGGTGAGCGTGGGCGAAGACATCGGCTTCCTGCCGGGAACCGAGGAAGAAAAGATGGGCCCCTGGATGGGCGCACTGGACGACAACCTCGAGTTCCTCGCCAAAGGCGACGGCGGCGGCGCCGGCGAATGGGGCCGTGCCGCCACCAATGAGCTGATCAGAAGCAAGATCAAGATCAAGAGCATGAACTTCATGCGCGGACGGACCTTCCTGAACAAGTACGTGATCATCGACGAGGCGCAGAACCTGACGCCAAAGCAGATGAAGACACTCGTGACCCGCGCAGGCCCCGGCACCAAGATCATTTGCATGGGCAATCTGGCGCAAATCGATACGCCCTATCTCACGGAGGGTTCGTCCGGCCTCACCTTTGCAGTGGACAAATTCAAGGGCTGGCCCCACAGCGGGCATATCACCCTGGCACGCGGAGAACGATCCCGCCTGGCGGATTTCGCCAGCGAGGTCCTGTAGGCGGGCTGAATCTCTTAAGGGGCGCTACGGGCGCCCTTTTTTGAGTCTTCAGAACGCTCCTGACAAGACGTTGTCAGGAGCTGTCGCGCAGCATGACGGCTTCATTCACTGCAAAGGAAGCCGCTCATGACATCCGCCATCAACTGGTTCGAGATCCCGGTCGCCGACATGGACCGCGCGCAATCGTTCTATGAAAAGATTCTGGGGCGCACACTGAAGCGTGAAGACTTCGGGGGAGGCATCATGGCCGTCTTCCCGTACGAAAGCTCCGCCACCGGTGGATGCCTGGTCGCCGGAAACACCCAATCAGCCGCCGCGGGGACCGGAGTCCGGATCTACTTGGACTGCGCCCCGAGCATCGATGCCGCACTGGCCCGTGTGGTGGCAGCCGGTGGGCAGGTCGTTACACCCAAAACAGCGCTCCCGGCGGAAATGGGCTTCTTTGCCCATCTTCGAGATACAGAAGGCAATGAAGTCGGCCTGCACGCCTTGGGATGACAGCGATGACACGCAAGAACTGGATCGCCGTCGCCAGCGCCGAACACGCCCGCCGCGGGCGCGATGATCCCAAAGGCGGCTTCATGCAGGTGGGCCACGGAAAGCTGGCGCCGCTCAAGCGAATCGCTGCCGGGGACCGGGTCGCCTACTACTCGCCCACCACCGAATTCGGCCACGCCGATAGGCTGCAGAGCTTCGTGTCGATCGGAGTCGTTCAGGGGGGCACGCCCTATGAGGCAGACATGGGCAATGGATTCATTCCATGGCGAAGGGACGTACGTTACGCGCCAGCCTGCGAAGCGCAGATCCTGCCTCTGATTGAAAAATTCGACTTCGTTGAAGACCCCACGAGATGGGGTTCCAAGTTTCGTTTCGGCCTCTTGGAGGTCGACGAGCACGATATTCGTTTGATCGCCGACGCCATGAAGGCAGACAGTCGGCTATTGGAATTGGACCTCTGACCTTTGATCTTTGAATTCCGGATGGAGAACTTGATGCAACCCGAACTTCAACGGCTGGATGCCTTCCGCGTCGCAGGACTCACAGCACGCACGACCAACCGCGACGAAACCGACCCACAGATTGCCCGCATCGGCCCATTGTGGGCACGCTTTTTCGATGAGCGCGTATACGAAAGAACGCCCAATCGGAAGGCCGACATGCACCTTTACAGCGTCTATTCAGGGTACGAGAGCGATGCGCACGGGGCCTACGACATTACCACCGGCGTCGCCGTGACCGACGCGCCTGCGGCAGTGCGCATCGAAGGTGGTGACTACCTTGTCTTCACCGGACACGGACAAATGCCGCAAATGGTGCTCGCGGTATGGCAGACGATCTGGCAGTATTTCGAGTCGCATCCGGAGGTCAAGCGCCGCTATCGCAGCGATTTCGAAGCGTACAGCGGCCCAGAGGAAGTCGCCATCCACATCGGAATCCAACTGGATTGACATGAAACTGAGAGCGGCACGACCCAAACAATGCATCCGAACCTGACGACTCCATGCGCCGTGCCGATCGCCTATTTCAAATCGTCCAGATCATCCGCGGACGCCGCCTGACGACTGCCGCTTTTCTCGCGCAGCGCCTGGAGATTTCCGAGCGCACCGTTTACCGTGACATCGCCGATCTCCAAGCGCAGGGAGTGCCACTTGACGGCGAGGCCGGCGTCGGATATCGGCTGGGCTCCGGCTTTGACTTGCCCCCGCTCATGTTCACTCAGGACGAAGCAGCGGCATTGGTTGCTTCGGCACGGCTCGCGCAGAGTTGGGTCGATGCGGCCATGGCGCGCGACATCGAATCGGCTCTTGGCAAGATCCTGTCGGTACTCCCGCCAGCGGCACGCGTGTCCGCCGAGAGCCTGGCGCTCTATGCGCCGGCATACGCCCTTGACGACGGCACACGCTTGCGGCTGCAGACGCTGCGGGAAGCTGTGCAGGCACGCCAGAAGCTGCGCATGGACTATCGCGATGTCGTGGGATCGCCAAGCCAACGCACGGTGCGGCCACTGGGTTGCTTCTATTGGGGAAAAGTGTGGACGTTCTCTGCCTGGTGCGAACTCCGCGGAGACTTCCGCGGATTCAGGATCGACCGAATCAGTCAGATCGAAGTCCTGCCGGAGCGCTTTCGTGACGAGCCGGGGAAAACGCTCGCTGACATGCTTCGGAGGCTGCAGGCGGACTCGCAGAAATCAGACGCGTCGACGCGCCAGATCGATTGACTAAAAATCGTCGCTGCCCATCGCGAGATTTTCAAACTTGGTCAGTGGCTTGAGGAACGCAAGCTTGACGGTGCCTGTCGGACCATTCCGGTGCTTGCTGATGATCACCTCGGCAACGCCAGGCTCCTTGCTGTTCTTGTCGTAGTAGTCGTCTCGATAGATGAACATGATGATGTCGGCATCCTGCTCAATCGCACCCGACTCGCGCAGATCACTCATCATGGGCCGCTTGTCGGTGCGGCTCTCCACACCGCGGCTGAGCTGCGAAAGCGCAATGACTGGACATTTGAGCTCCTTCGCCAGCATCTTCAAGCCACGGGAGATTTCACCAACTGCCGTGGCTCGGTTCTCGTCGTTCATGCTGCTGGACACGCTCATCAGCTGAAGGTAATCCACCACAATCAGCCCCAGCTTGCCATATTGACGAGCGAGCCTACGTGCATTGGCGCGCAATTCGCTCGTGGTCAGGCCCGGAGTTTCGTCGATGTGAAGCGACACGTTGCGCAGCTTCTCAATCGCTTCGGTAAGGCGCGGCCATTCTTCGTCCGTGAGCTTGCCCGTGCGCAAGTGGCCTTGGTCGATGCGGCCTATCGACCCGACGATGCGCACAGCCAGTTGCGAGGCACCCATTTCCATCGAGAACACTGCGACCGGCAAACCTTCGTTGAGGGCAACGTGTTCGGCAATGTTGATGGCCAGCGACGTCTTTCCCATCGACGGTCGCGCAGCCAACACGATCATGTCGCCCGGCTGCAGCCCCGAGGTCATCTTGTCGAATTCGTAAAAACCGGTGCGGACACCCGTGATGTCGTTCGGGTTCTCGGCCATCTCGGTCACCCGATCAAGCAATTCGACGACCAGGGAGTCCATGCCCTGGAAGCCTTGCTTCATGCGGGAGCCTTCCTCGCCGATGTTGAAGATCTTCTGCTCGGCCTCGTCCAGGATCTTGTCGACAGGCTTGCCCTGCGTGTTGAAGGCATTGGTCGCAATCTCGTCGCTCGCGCTTACCAACTTTCGCAGGATCGAACGTTCGCGCACGATTTCAGCGTATCGGCGAATGTTGCTCGCGCTCGGTACGTACTGCGCGAGCGAATTGAGATAGGCAAGCCCACCGATCTCTTCGGCCTTACCGAGATTCTGCAATTGCTCATAGACGGTGATCACGTCCGCTGGCTTGCTGGCGTTGATCAGCATTCCAATCGCGCCATAGATCAGCTTGTGCTCATGGCGATAGAAGTCACTGTCTACCACAACATCGCCCATGCGATCCCAAGCGCCGTTGTCGAGCAAAAGTCCCCCAAGCACACTGGATTCGGCTTCTATCGAATGCGGGGGGATGCGCAGTTGCGCAATCTGACGGTCTGTAGATGGGTCGTTATCGGCGTATGAAAAAACGGCGGACATGGAGTTCCTTGCAACCCTGCATGCTAAGCCGCACACCGCTCGGCGTCACGTGGACAAGGCTGTGAATAAACAGTGATCTTCCGGTGCAGCACGCGGGGACAACACGAAGCGGCAGAAAAAAAGCCGCCCGAAGGCGGCTCTTGAGACGGGGATGAGCCCGCAGTTCGATCAGGCGCTTTCGCCGTACACCGTCACGGTGATTTCGACCACCACGTCCGTATGCAGTGCAACGCTGACGGTGCTGTCGCCGACGATCTTGATCGGACCGCTGGGCATGCGCACCTTCGACTTCGCAACCTTGTAGCCGAGCTTGTTGAGCTCCTCGGCGACATCGTGGTTGGTCACCGAACCAAACAGACGGCCATCAACGCCGGCCTTCTGCGTCAGCTTGACTGTCGTGCCCGCGAGCTTTTCGCCTTGAGCCTGGGACTCGGCCAACTTGGCGGCCGCGGCCTTTTCGAGTTCGACGCGCTTGGCTTCGAATTCGGCCTTGTTTGCCTCAGTGGCGCGACGCGCACGTCCGGTGGGGATCAGAAAATTCCGTGCATAACCGTCTTTGACTTTGACGATTTCGCCCAGCACACCAAGGTTGACGACCTTGTCCAGAAGAATGACTTGCATGTTGTCTTGCTCCTTAGACGCGGTGTTGGTCGCTGTACGGCACCATCGCGAGGAAGCGAGCGCGCTTGATGGCGGTGTTGAGTTGACGCTGGTAAATAGCGCGCGTGCCAGTCAGGCGAGCCGGAATGATCTTTCCGTTTTCGCTGATGAAATCACGCAAGGTGTCGATGTCCTTGTAATCGATTTCTTCGACGCCAGCGACGGTGAAGCGACAGAAGCGCTTGCGCTTGAAGAGCAGCGATTGTGTATTGCGCTTGGGGCGCTTGTCTTTGTTGAATTTCTTGAACGTGGCCATTTGAGGACCTCTTTTCGAAAATTAATCTTGCTGAAAATCCTGAATGTGCAAAACCGGATGCTTGCCGTTACCAGGAGTGGCGAGGAAACCCTGAAAACGCCAGAAACTTCCAAGAGCCTGCTTTGCGAGTCGCTCGGCTATTGCGCCGAACGCGACAGCTTTGATGGCTGTCTTGACCTGCCGGGGATGACCCACTTCGGCAATCGTCGACTCATGTTCGAGTCTCAAATCGACAGCAGGCAATCCGGCGGGGGTGAATCGCAAAGTTCCGATTTCGGCGACGCAGGCAGTCAGCACAAGCTGATTGGCTGCGGCGGCGCTCACACAATCAGTTGTTGTTGGCGGCGTATTCGGCCTGCTGAGCCTTGCGGGCTTCTTCGCGCTCTACAGTCTTCATCATTGAAGAAGGGCCGGTTTCGGCTTTCTTCTTGACAACGGTGAGGTGACGAAGAACGGCGTCGTTGAACTTGAACGCATGCTCCAGCTCGGCCATCACGGCTTGTTCAGCCTCGATGTTCACGCACAGGTAGTGTGCCTTGTTGAGCTTGTTGATCTGGTAAGCGAGCTGGCGACGGCCCCAGTCTTCAACACGGTGGACTTTGCCGCCGCCGGCAGTAATCAAGCCCTTGTACCGCTCCAGCATGGCCGGAACTTGTTCGCTTTGATCCGGATGGATCAGCAAGATGATTTCGTAGTGACGCATAGCGCTCCTTGTGGATCTTCCGTAGAAGGGATTAAGCCACCCGCAGCGTCGGTCGCGGTGTGGCAAGGCAAAGCCGGAAATTATAGCAGCGAGGCTGTCAATCGCCCGTCAGGGCGCGCTCCAAAGCCATGACTTTCTCCGGCCCCACAGCACTGCGGATCTTCGGGAGGAGATCGAGCAGTTCGTCGTAGTTGGAGGTCTTCTCTACTGACAGGTTGAGCCTGAATCCCCGCAATCCCAGGGCCCCGGTGAGTTGCGTGGCAATGGGATAGGCGTCTTTGTAGCGCTGCTGATTTGATCTTCCGTCGTCCTGTCGAGCGAGAACAAGCACCGGTGCGGGCTCGACGGGCGAGGATGAAATCTGCGCCGACGCCACAACCGAGTTGGGGGGTGCGGCAGACCCGAATGGAACGCCCAGTAGCCCAAGCTGAACAAGTTGGTCGATGTCTTCTCGGGCCACACCCACGCCGGCACCGATCACGTCGTCGACGCAGCGTTTTCCGTCGAAAAGAATAAATGCCGATCGCTGCCGCGCAGTCAGCGGCAGTGATCGATCCTTGAGCACCCGATGCCCGGCCTCTGTCTTTACAAGAATCATGATTTCGACGCCAAAGTCTGAAGTCGCAAACGCCGGCCGGCCGGCCGGCGCGTGTGCGCTCCGCAACTGCACTCCCTTGGAGCCGAGTTTGACACCAAAGATGCGTCAATTTGTAAAAGCAGCAACCTGACGCCACCATTACAGCCGGCGGCGTGACGTAAGTCGTTGCGTGGCAGTCACACAGTCGGAGCGCTCTGCTCCGACGTGCCTAGCGCGCTGCGAGTTGCTTCCAGGTGTCGATGACGCTGTCGGGGTTGAGCGAAATCGATTCGATACCCTGCTCTGCGAGCCACTGAGCGAAATCCGGGTGATCGCTAGGGCCCTGGCCGCAGATGCCAACGTATTTGCCTTCGGCTTTGCACGCCTTGATCACGCGACCGAGCAGTGCCTTGACAGCAGGATCCCGCTCATCGAAATCGGCCGCTAGCAACTCCAGGCCGGAGTCGCGATCCAGACCGAGCGTGAGTTGCGTCAAATCGTTCGATCCGATCGAGAAGCCATCGAAGTACTTCAGGAATTCCTCTGGGAGGATGGCATTGCTAGGTACCTCGCACATCATGATCAGCTTGAGCTCGTTTTCGCCTCGCTTGAGACCGTGGTCGCCCAGCAACTCAGTCACGCGCTTGGCTTGGCCCAGCGTCCGCACAAAAGGCACCATGATCTGAACGTTGGTCAGGCCCATCTCATTGCGAACTCGCTTGAGCGCTTCGCATTCCATGGCGAAGGCTTCGCCAAAATCGTCGCTGAGGTACCGCGCCGCACCGCGGAAGCCGAGCATCGGGTTTTCTTCTTCGGGTTCGTAGCGGCTGCCGCCGATCAGCTTGCGGTATTCATTCGACTTGAAATCCGAAAGCCGAACAATGACGGGCTTCGGCCAGAATGCGGCACCGATCGTCGCGATGCCTTCTGCCACCTTGTCGACATAGAACGCCCGCGGAGATGCGTGGCCGCGCGCAACTGATTCGACCGCCTTTTTGAGATCGACGTCCACGTTTGGATAGTCGAGGATCGCCTTGGGGTGCACCCCAATGTTGTTGTTGATGATGAACTCGAGCCGAGCCAGGCCCACGCCATGGTTCGGCAATTGGGCAAAGTCGAAGGCCAACTGCGGATTGCCGACGTTCATCATGATCTTAAGGTCGATCTCTGGCATTTCTCCACGCTTGACTTCGGTCACTTCGGTTTCGAGAAGCCCGTCGTAGATGAAGCCCGTGTCCCCTTCGGCGCAGCTCACCGTGACAAGCGTGCCGTCCTTGAGGAGATCCGTGGCATCGCCGCAACCGACCACCGCCGGAATGCCAAGTTCGCGTGCAATGATGGCCGCATGGCAGGTGCGCCCGCCGCGGTTCGTAACGATGGCAGCCGCACGCTTCATGACCGGTTCCCAGTTGGGGTCAGTCATGTCGGTCACCAGCACGTCGCCAGGTTGCACCTTGTCCATTTCGCTGATGCTGTGCACCAGGCGGACGGGACCGGTTCCGATCTTCTGGCCGATGGCGCGGCCCTCTGCCAGCACGGCGCCCTTGCCAAGCAGCTTGTATCGCTGTTCGGCCTTGCCCTGCTGCTGGCTCTTGACGGTCTCCGGGCGCGCTTGAAGGATGTAGATCTGTCCGTCGGTGCCGTCCTTGCCCCACTCGATATCCATCGGACGGCCGTAGTGCTCTTCGATCACAAGTGCGTACTTCGCAAGCTGCTCGACTTCGGCGTCTGTCAGTGAATAGCGGTTGCGCTGCTCGGCCGGCACGTCGGTCGTATTGACCAGCTTGCCGCTCGCTGCCTTCTGAGCCGCAGTTGCGAATTCCATCTGGATCAGCTTCGAACCGAGGTTCCGGCGAATGACCGCTCGTTTGCCTGCTTTCAGGGTGGGCTTGTGCACATAGAACTCGTCAGGGTTGACGGCCCCCTGCACCACGGTTTCGCCGAGACCATAGCTGGACGTGATGAAAACTACGTCCTCGAAGCCTGATTCGGTATCGATGGTGAACATCACGCCGGCCGCGCCCAGATCGCTGCGAACCATACGCTGCACACCCGCCGAAAGCGCCACCACGTCGTGCGCGAACCCCTTGTGAACGCGATAGCTGATCGCACGATCGTTGTAGAGCGACGCGAAGACCTCTTTCATCTTGTGAAGAACGTCGTCGATACCGACCACATTGAGGAAGGTCTCCTGCTGACCTGCGAAAGATGCATCCGGCAGGTCTTCGGCCGTTGCGGATGAGCGAACAGCGAAGCTGGCCTGGGGGTTGCCGGCCGAGAGGGTGGCGAATGCGGCTGCGATAGCCTTCTGCAGGTCCGCGGGAAAGGGCTGGTTCTCGACCATAGCGCGAATTTCGGCCCCGGCTGCGGCGAGGGCTCGCACATCATCAGTGTCGAGCTTTGCAAGCCTCGCACTGATCTTGTCGGCCAGTCCGTCGTGCGCGAGAAATTGCCGGAACGCGTGTGCGGTCGTCGCAAAGCCGGTAGGAACGCGCACGCCCTGGGGCAGTTGAGAAATCATCTCGCCGAGGCTGGCGTTTTTGCCACCAACCGACTCGACGTCGGTCATCCTCAGGTTTTCGAACGGTACGACCAGGGCGGTCGCTTCGAAGAGTGCAGACATGGGAAAGCTCCAGAAGTTGAAACTGATGCTGCATGCAGACGGCGCAACGCGATCATTCTTCTTGCTTGGGGCGCTGACGAGGGTGCATGGAAGGATTTCGACGGGAACGGCGTTCGGCATTCCCGATAATGGGCCGAATTGTAGGCGCGCCACGGACCGGCGCGCCTACGGACAAGGCAGCCATACCATGCACACCCGCACTGTTTTCTTCGTCTCCGACGGCACCGGCATTACCGCCGAAACCTTCGGGAATGCCGTCCTTGCCCAATTTGAAATGAAGCCCCGCCACGTGCGGCTACCCTTCACGGACACGGTCGACAAGGCGCACCAGGCGGTTCGACGGATCAACCACACGGCCGAAGTAGAAGGGCTGCGCCCTATCGTCTTCACCACGCTGGCCAATATGGAGGTCCTCGAGGTGATCGAAACCGGCTGCAAGGGCATGCTGCTCGACATGTTCGGCACATTCGTCCGGCCGCTCGAAATCGAGTTAGCGATGAAGTCAAATCATCGGATCGGCCGTTTCAGCGATGTGAGCAAGAGCAAGGAATACAACGAGCGGATTCAGGCCATCGATTTCAGCCTTGCACATGACGATGGCCAGAGCAACCGAGACCTTGATGGAGCGGATGTGATCCTCGTCGGCGTCAGCCGCAGCGGAAAGACCCCCACTTCGCTCTATCTCGCCATGCAGCATGGCCTCAAAGCCGCAAACTACCCGCTGATCCCCGAGGATTTCGATCGCCGCCAGCTGCCGCCCGCTCTGCTACCGCACCGCAAGAAGATCTTCGGCCTCACGATTCAACCTGAGCGGCTGAGCGAAATCCGTAACGAGCGGCGGCCGAACTCTCGCTATGCCAGTATCGAGAACTGCCGACATGAAGTCAGCGAGGCGGAGGCAATGATGCGCCGGGCCGGCATCCGATGGCTGTCGACCACGACCAAATCCATCGAAGAGATCGCGACGACCATCCTGCAGGAACTGCGTCCTGAACGACTGACGTACTGAACTCAGTGCCAATCGGCTCTCTGCCGGTTGGCGAGTTTTGCGCGAAGGCGAGCGGCGTCAGGCGGTGACTGCCTCTTCGGCAGGCGCCGAGGTTCGAATCAGGTGATCAAATGCGCTGAGCGCTGCCTTGGCACCGTCTCCCGCTGCAATGATGATTTGCTTGAACGGCACTGTCGTCGCATCGCCCGCGGCAAAGACACCCGGCACAGACGTTTGCCCCTTGGCATCGACCACGATCTCGCCGTGTTTCGACAGTTCGACGGTGCCCTTGAGCCAATCTGTATTGGGCACAAGACCGATCTGGATGAACACGCCTTCAAGCGGCACGGTGTGACTCTCGCCGCTCGCGCGATCCTTGTAGACCAGGCCGCTGACCTTCTGGTTGTCGCCCGTGATCTCGGTGGTCTGCGCATTCGTGATCACCTTCACATTCGACATGCTGCGCAGCTTTCGCTGCAATACCGCATCGGCTCGCAGTTGCGTGTCGAACTCGATGAGCGTGACGTGCCCCACGATTCCGGCAAGGTCGATGGCCGCCTCAACCCCTGAATTGCCGCCGCCGATCACCGCCACGCGCTTCCCCTTGAACAGGGGACCGTCACAGTGCGGGCAGTAGGCCACGCCCTTGTTCTTGTACTCGTGCTCACCTGGCACGTTGATGTTGCGCCAGCGCGCGCCGGTTGAAATCACTACCGAGCGGCTCTTCAGGGAAGCGCCGTTTTCGAGCTTCACCTCGATGTAGTCATTGCCCGGCACCAAAGCAGCAGCACGCTGCAGGTTCATGATGTCGACTTCGTAGTCGCGCACATGTTCTTCAAGCGCGAGGGCGAACTTGGGCCCTTCGGTTTCTCGGATCGATATGAAGTTTTCGATGCCCATCGTGTCAAGCACCTGCCCGCCGAAGCGCTCCGACGCAACGCCGGTGCGGATGCCCTTTCTCGCTGCATACACGGCCGCAGCGGCTCCAGCCGGCCCGCCGCCGACGATCAACACATCGAAGGGTTCCTTGGCGGCAATCTTCTTCGCCTCGCGCTCGACTCCGCTAGTGTCGATCTTTGCGAGGATCTCTTCCAGGCTCATGCGACCCTGACCGAATTCTGTGCCATTGAGGAAGACGGTCGGTACCGCCATGACCTGTCGCTCCTTGACCTCGTCCTGGAAAAGCGACCCATCAATCATGGTCGTCTTGATGCGCGGGTTCTGAACAGCCATCAGGTTAAGCGCCTGAACGACGTCAGGGCAGTTGTGGCAAGTCAGCGAAATGTAGATTTCGAATTCGAAATCTCCATCAAGCCCGCGAATCTGTTGCAGCACCGCCTCATCCACCTTGGGCGGATATCCACCGACCTGCAGCAGCGCAAGCACCAGCGAAGTGAATTCATGACCCATCGGCAAGCCTGCAAAGCGGGGGCCGTGGTTTTCACTCGGACGATTGATCGAGAACGAAGGCTTGCGATGGTTGTCGTCCCGGCTCTCCGTGATCTTCACCAGCGGAGACGACTCAGCAATGTCTTTCAGCAGCGATTGCAAATCGCTCGATGCCTTGCTCTCGTCGAGCGAAGCCACGATTTCGATTGGTTGAGCGATGCGATCGAGGTAGCTTTTGAGTTGCGATTTGGTGCCGGCGTCGAGCATGGTGGGACTCTCTCTTGGTGGTGCGAACGGAATAAAAAAGGCCCGGGAGCTATGCGCCCGGGCCGCGGCGCACGGAGGCGACTTAGATCTTGCCGACCAGGTCGAACGAAGGCTTCAGCGTTTCGGCGCCTTCAGTCCACTTGGCGGGGCAGACTTCGCCAGGATGTGCTGCAACGTATTGCGCGGCTTTCACGCGGCGCAGCAGTTCGGCAGCGTCGCGCCCGATTCCGTTGTCATGCACTTCGATGGTCTTGATCTTGCCCTCGGGGTCGATCACGAACGTGCCACGGTAGGCGAGGCCGGCGTCTTCGCCCTCTTCGATCAGCACCTGGAAGGCGCGGGCAAGTTGCTGGCTGGGGTCGCCGATCAGCGGATATTGGACCTTTGCAATGGTGTCCGATGTGTCGTGCCATGCCTTGTGCGTGAAGTGCGTGTCAGTCGACACACCATAAACCTCAACGCCGAGTTTCTGGAACTCTGCGTAGTGGTCGGCAAGGTCGCCGAGTTCGGTCGGGCACACGAACGTGAAGTCGGCCGGGTAGAACACCACGACAGACCATTTTCCCTTGAAGTTCTCGTTGCTAACCGGCACGAACTTGCCGTTGTGATACGCGGTGGCCTTGAACGGGACGATTTCGGTATTGATCAGGGACATGTTTACTTCCTTGGTGGCTGATGAAATGGGCGAGCAGTGAGTATAGCTACCAGATCTACTATTTCAATAGTCATTTGCTATGAAAAGTATGCCTGTCACCTATTGGGCCGCTCCCCGGAGCTCGAATTTCGGCGAATGCGAACAGGTATGAGCCTCAAACGCATGCCGAGCGCTCCAGCATGGGATTGCTTGCGCCCCGTCCCCACGCGCTCACAATCGACCCTTTCAAGAACAAGGAAAATCCATGAAGGGCGACCCTCAAGTCATCGATCATCTCCAGGCGCAACTCAAGAACGAGCTGACAGCGATCAACCAGTACTTTCTTCACTATCGGATGCTCAAGCATTGGGGCTTGGACAAGCTCGCAAAGAAAGAGTACGAAGAGTCGATCGGCGAGATGAAACACGCCGACAAGCTCATGGATCGCATCTTCATGCTGGATGGGCTACCCAACTTGCAAGATTTGGCCAAGCTCAACGTCGGCGAAGACGTGCCGGAGATTCTGGAGTGCGACTTGAAGGCGGAAACGGGCGCTCAAGCAACGATCAAGGCTGGAATCGCCCACTGCGAAGCTGTACGCGACTATGTCTCACGGGATCTTCTGCAGGAGATCCTGGACGACACGGAAGAACATATCGACTTCCTGGAGACGCAAATCGACCTCGTCGACAAGGTGGGACTTCAGAACTATCTGCAAGCGCAGATGGGGGAGATCGACTAGCTTTGCCTGAGGCGATGCACGTGGGGCTTGCCCCGATTTTTTTTGGGACTTTGTGCGTTGGGAACGGTCGCCCTACTCGGTCCATAGTTATTGCAAATGCGAAGAATTCGTATTTATAATGAACCCGTTCCCAACAGCCAGCGAAGTCGCTTCAACCATGATCGTTTGTGTATGCCGCCGAGTCTCCGACCGCGAAATCGCACGTCATGTGCGGGCCGGCATGAGCTTTGATGAAGTGCAGTTTGAACTCGGCGTGGCCACGCAGTGTGGCCAATGTGAAGGCTGTGCACGCGATGTCGTCGCCCAGTGCAGCGCCTTGCATCCCGTCGCTGCGCTCAGTCGCGAAACGAACCAAAGGGCGATCCATCTTGCCGATTCCATCCAGGAAAGCAACGCATGGAACTGTTCGCAGCACTCGGTGGCAGTCTGATCTTCGTAGCTGGTTCGACCTGGTGGATCTTTCGCAAGTAGTTCGCTAAGTGGTCTGCTGATGCGGAGCGCTCAAAGAGTGCTTCCTTATCGAAAAATTGATTGTGTCTGACCGCTTCTCCTCCCCCTCCACTTCGGTCCTTGGGCTGTCGCGCAATGCTGTTATCGCGGGAGGTGTGGTTCTCGCGCACCTCGCGGCTTTATGGGCGCTTCAAAGCGGCCTTCTGCGGCGGGCTGCGGAAGTGGTCATTCCGGTCGAGATCCTGAGCGAATTCATCGAGCCGCCCAAGCCTGTTGATCCGCCGCCTCCACCCCCGCCCCCACCGCCGGAGCCGAAACGGCAAATCACGAAAACGCCACCTCCGCCCAGACCGCAGGCCATTCGAGAACCCAAGCCGACTCCGGCACCCAGTGCGCCGACCGGCAGCATCGAACCGCCGCCCCCACCTGCACCGATTGCGCCCCCGGCTCCACCGGAGCCGCCCGCCCCTGCACCTGCGCCGCCTGCGCCGCCATCGGTCCAATTGCCGTCAAGCGACGCCGACTATCTGCAGAACCCGAAGCCGGTTTTTCCTGCCATTAGTAGGCGGCTTGGCGAGCAGGGCAAGACGGTCGTGCGCGTGCTGATTGGCGTCGATGGTCTGCCCAAGCGGGCGAGCATCCAGACGTCGAGCGGCTACGAACGCCTGGATGAGGCAGCGCGCAATGCTGTGATGTCTTGGCGCTTCGTACCGGGAAAACGCGACGGCGTCGTCGAATCCATGGAATTCAATGTGCCGATCAACTGGGTACTTAAATAATTTTTTCTGGAGCAACTTCGTATGAACTCGCAATTCGGCCTGATGAATGTCTGGCATCAGGGTGACTTCGTTACCAAGGCGGTCGCTCTCTTGTTGATCGGCATGTCACTGGCGTCATGGGTAGTGATCATCATCAAAGCGCTGGATGTGATCAGGTACAAGCGCTTGGCCAAGCACTCGCAGGACTTCTGGCATAGCGAGGACTTTGCAACTGCACTCAATAAGCTCGGCAAGGACGACAGCAATCCGTTTCGTGCGCTTGCACTGGAAGGCCGAGAAGCCGCGGCGCATCACCGCAACACCAAAGCTCACCTCCATGATGCGCTCGACGTCAGCGACTGGATTACGCGCGCCCTTCGCAATGGCATCGATGAATTCACAGCGCGGCTTCAGACCGGGCTCGCAGTGTTGGCGTCAGTCGGTTCGACTGCTCCGTTCATTGGCTTGTTCGGCACGGTCTGGGGCATCTATCACGCCTTGATGAGCATCGGTTCCGCCGGTCAGGCAACAATCGACAAGGTGGCCGGACCGATCGGAGAAGCGTTGATCATGACGGCGCTAGGTCTCGCCGTGGCCATTCCCGCGGTACTGGGCTACAACGCGCTGGTCCGCGGCAACAAATTCGTACTAACCAAGCTCAACAGCTTTGCGCATGATCTGCACGCGTATTTCGTCACGGGCGCAAGAGTGCAAAGCGGCGGCGAAGCGACGGTCGTTCCACTCAAGAAGGGCTGAGCACCATGGCGTTCGGAACACAAGATGAACCCGATGAAGTGATGAACGAAATAAATATGACGCCGTTGGTCGATGTCATGTTGGTCTTGCTGATCATTTTCATCATCACCGTGCCGGTCATGAAGCATGCGGTAAATATCGACTTGCCGAGAGCCACGAGTGAGCCCGAGCAGGCCAAACCTCAGAACGTCTTGTTCACCGTGGCGGCGGACGGCACCTATTTCTGGAACGACCAGAAGATCGAGGATTCCGAACTGGCGGGGCGCCTCGCTGTCGAAGCGGCCAAAGAACCGCAGCCAGAGCTGCATATTCGCGGAGACAAGGCAGTCCGGTATGAACGCGTGGCTCAGGCAATGTCTGCCGCTCGTCAAGCGGGTGTACGCAAGATCGGCTTCATCACCGAGCCGGAGCCCAGATAGGAGTTCGGACGAAAGGTCGATCAGTTCGTTGACTTTTTGTTGAGAATAATTATCATTTGCAAATCGCCCGATAAACCCGGCAAGACACTTCATGCAAACCTCGCCCAACTCCCTCTCCGTCTCGAGTCATCGTTCGCTGGATCATGTCGGCCGTAGTAGAGCTTCGACTGTCGACGATTCAATAGGCCTACCGTCATTGGTCGAGAGCACCGAACTGCTCAAGGGCGGCAAGACGGTGGGTATTCTGCACAATGGTTCGCTCTATCGGCTGCAAGCCACCAAGCTGGGCAAGCTGATCCTGACCAAATAGTGGCCATTTCGATTTCGCGCAAGTTTCATCGTGGGGCGACCAAAGGAGAATCCTCCCAGGGTCGTTTTAGCTAGCCAACGGTTCGCCGACAGCCATGCTTTTTTTCCACGTTTGTCGATCAAACAAAAAAACGCCGACGCAGAGTCGGCGTTTTCGTTTGAGTCGCTGTCAGAGGCCAATTGCAGCAATACCAGCGCGTGCGATTTGCGCATCTTCATTGGACTTGACACCGCTTACCCCGACCGCGCCGATCACGTGACCGTCTTTCACGATCGGCACCCCACCTTCAAGCAATCCTTGGATGCCCGGCGCTGTCAAGAACGAGGTACGACCGCCGTTGATCATGTCCTCATACGTCTTGCTTTCGCGTCGCCCTATGGCGGCGGTGTGCGCCTTGGCAGGCGCAATGTGCGATGAAAGCGCTGCGGCCCCATCGAGCCGCTGCAGCCACAACAAGTTTCCGCCGTCGTCTGCGATGGCGATGGTGACAGCCCAATTGTTCTTGAGCGCCTCAGCCTCCGCTGCTGAAGCGATGGCCTTGACATCGGCGAGTTCGAGAAAGGACTTGGACTTCATGATCTTCAGGAAAAGTTGAGTAACCCGAGAGCATAGCGCTCGCTTTATCCCAGGCTCCGGTGCCCCCGGCAGCTAAGACCATCTCGGCGCAGGTATTTGTGATTTGACTCCCTTGCAACGACCTAGAATGCGCCCAACTGCAGCGTTGCAGCACATACCTGGAGTTTCAGCAATGAACGACCGTGTCACTACCCTCGATACCTCCTCCGCTTACGGCCGGCCGCTAGCCCAAGCGGATCGGCAGCGCGTACTGCGCAACACCTACTGGCTGCTTGCTCTGAGCCTGCTGCCCACCGTGCTCGGCGCCTGGCTTGGCGTCGCGACCGGAATCACTCGCAGCCTCACGGGCGGACTCGGGCTCATGGTGTTCATGGGCGGTGCCTTCGGCTTCATGTTTGCGATCGAAAAGACGAAGAACTCGGCTGCGGGCGTTCCCGTTTTGCTGGGTTTCACCTTCTTCATGGGCCTGATGCTCTCGCGCCTGATCGCAATGGTGCTCGGGTTCAAGAACGGCTCCGAACTCATCATGACCGCCTTCGGGGGTACCGCGGGAGTGTTCTTCCTGATGGCTTCTCTCGCCACGGTGATCAAGCGAGACCTCTCGGGTATGGCTAAGTGGCTCTTTGTAGGCGCGATGGTTCTGATGGTGGGCGCGATCATCAACGTGTTCGTCGGTTCGAGCGCGGGCATGCTGGCGATCTCGGTCGTCGCCATTGGAATTTTCTCTGCCTACATGCTGTACGACCTGAAGCAGATCATCGACGGCGGCGAGACCAATTACATCAGCGCGACGCTCGCGTTGTACCTCGACCTATTCAACGTGTTCCAGAGCCTGCTGATGCTGCTCGGTATTTTCGGCGGCGACCGCGACTGAACAATTTCGACCTAAACCAAAAAGGGCCCGCAGCAGCGGGCCCTTTTTTCATGCGCGGTCGAACACCGCTATAGATTCAACGTGTGCCGTATGAGGAAACATGTTGACCACACCGGCGAACGTACACCGATAGCCCGCTTGATGCACCAGAAGCCCCGCATCACGGGCAAGCGTCGAAGGGTTGCAGCTCACGTAGACAATCCGCTTCGGAGGTGTCCATTCTTCTCGCCCAAGCAAAGCCTGCTGATGGAGATCGGCGAGCGCCTTGGCGAGTGCGAATGCTCCCTCGCGCGGCGGATCCACGAGCCACTTTTCAGCAGCACCGTCTGCCATGAGCCTCTCAGGCGTCATGTCGAACAAGTTGCGTGCGACGAAGCTCGTCGCCGCGAGCGGCCGCCGGCCAGGGGTCGCCGCTCGATTGCGTTCGAAGTTTTCGGTGGCGCGCGCGACCAGCGTGTCGCTGCCTTCAATCCCCAGTACTTCACGCGCCCGGCTCGCAAGTGGCAGCGTGAAATTGCCAAGCCCGCAGAACCAGTCGATCACGCGTTCGTCAGACCTCACATCGAGCAGTCGAAGCGCCCGACCGACGAGCACACGATTGATATGCGGATTGACCTGCGTGAAATCGGTCGGTTTGAACGGCATCCTCACGCCGAACTCGGGCAATTCATAAGCCAGAAGGGTGCCGCCCTCTTCCAGCAATTTCACCGTCTCGGGGCCTTTGGACTGCAGCCACCACTGGACGCCTGAGTGCTGCGCCGCAAATGTCTTCAGCCGAGCAACGTCAGCATTGGACAGCGGTTCCAAATGCCTCAGCACGAGTGCGATGACGCCCAGACCAAGGCCATCCGGTGCGTCGCCGCAGGCCAGTTCAATTTGCGGACAGGTTTCGCGAGCGTCCATCGAGCCGATGAGTTCACGCAGAGGCATCAGCATCTCGCTGACCTGCACTGGCAACACGGGGCATACCTTCATGTCCGCCAAATAGCGACTCTTGCGTTCGTGGAAGCCGATCAGCACGGTTCCTTTTTTCACGACGTGGCGCACGGACAGGCGCGCCCGATAGCGGTAGTGCCAGGCGGGTCCTTCGAGCGGACGCAGGATGTTGTCGGGCCGCACCTTCCCGAGGTGCCAAAGGTTGTCTTCAAGCGCGCGCTGCTTCACAGCAACCTGCGCGGCCGCGTCGAGATGCTGCATCTTGCAGCCACCGCAAGCGCCTGCGTGCAAACCGAAGTGCGGGCAGCCCGGCCGCACTCGCTGCGACGATTCGCGACCAATGGTCGTCACGGTGCCCTGCTCCCAATTGTTCTTCTTGCGATGAACGTTGAACTGCACCTCTTCGAAGGGCAAGGCACCTTCGATGAACACCACCATACCGTCCGCTTTGTGAGCGACGCCTTGCGCGTCGAGGTCGAGCGATTCGACCTGCAGCCATTCACCGCTCGAGCGCTGCGCCTCTTTCTTTTCTTTCGAATCCGTCATGCCCGAATTGTCTCAGGCCGCGGGAGGGGATCATCCCAGGTCTTATAAAAGTGCGTCGCGCTGCACACCGGCGCGAGCCAGTTGTCGCCGCATCTTCGCAAGCGCCTCATTCTGGATCTGTCGAACGCGTTCACGCGTGAGGCCAAGACGCGCACTCAGCACCTCGAGTGTTTCTGGATCGCGATCATGCAGACCGAAGCGCCCTTCCAGGACCTCTCGCTCGCGCTCGTTCAGAACGCGGATCCACTGATCGAGAAGCTTCTCTATTTCGTGCGTCTGCGTAACGCCTGTCGGGTCGGCACCGTCATCGACCGAAGCCACGATATCGGCGAGCGTAAAGCTTTCATCGCCACGTTCGCTGCCTGCGTCCAGCGAACGCGGCGCCTCCGCGAGCGCCATCAGGTCCGCCACCGCTTGCACCTCAAGGCCCAGGAATACAGCCACGTCTTCGACGCGCACGCCGTCGGGTCGGCGAGCGAGAAATTCTGGATCGCCTTCCAGCGCACGGCGCGCGCGCATCAACTGCTGGAGTTCGCGCACGACATGCACCGGCAATCGGATGGCGCGCGCCTGCATCATTGCCGCACGTTCGATGGACTGCCGAATCCACCACGTCGCATAGGTCGAGAAGCGGAACCCGCGCTCCGGCTCGAACTTGTTGATCGCATGCATCAGGCCGAGATTGCCTTCCTCGATCAGATCGCCCATTGGGACGCCGCGTCCGAGATAGCCCTTTGCGATGTTGACCACCAGACGAAGGTTGTGCTCGATCATCGATTGCCGCGCGGAAAAGTTGCCGCTTCGCGCCGCGCAGGCGGTTCGATACTCTTCTTCCGGAGTGAAAAGCTGGGTTCGGCGGACTTCGCGCAAGTAGAGCGTCAGCGAATCGCCGCCTTCGCCCGCCGTATCAACCAGGGTCGCATCGCGCGGATTTCCGATGTGCTTCTCTTCGCCGCTCCCGCCTAAATCGCCCTGGAAGGTGATCCGTTCAGTGTCGGTGAGTTGCGCGGGACCGAAAGCCGCAGTGCCGCCGTCGCCCGCCGCTCGCCGCACGGCCGCAGTGCGATAAGGGCGGGAAGCGGCCATGGCATGCTAGCGCTGTGGCAGGTACCGAGCCGGGTCGACCGGCTTGCCCTGACGACGAATTTCAAAGTGCAGCTTCACTCGGTCTGCGTCGCTGTTGCCCATTTCCGCGATCTTCTGTCCCTTTTGAACGGACTGATCTTCCTTGACCAGCAGTGTGCGGTTGTGCGCGTAAGCAGTGAGATAGGTGTTGTTGTGCTTGAGGATGATGAGGTTGCCATAGCCCCTCAAGCCCGCACCCGCGTAGACCACCCGGCCATCGGCCGCGGCGAGTACAGAGTCGCCAGCCTTGCCGCTAATATCGAGGCCCTTGTTCTTGGCTTCGTCGAAGCCGGCGATCAACGAACCTTGCGCCGGCCAGATCCAGCCCACATCTTCGTCACCGGATGCCGCAGCTGCGGGCGATGTTGGCGACGCTGTGATGGGCGAAGCTGGCTTTGCCGCTGCGGAGGCACCCGCCGCCGCTGCTGCCGCGGCAGTTGCCGGCGCTACGATGGGCTGCGTGACTGGCCGAGTGACGACGCCGGATGCTTCCGCACCGGCAGCCGCCGAAGCAGGCGATCCTGCAGCCGTCGCGCCTCCGGGGGCTGGAGGAATGACGCGCAACACTTGGCCGACTTCGATCAGATCGGGATTGTCGAGATTGTTCCAGCGCGCGATGTTCTGCCAGCTCTGGCCCGTTTCGGTGCCGATGCGGCGGATGGTGTCACCAGGACGAACGGCGTAATAGCCAGGCTTGCCATAGTTCTCGATTCCGGGAAGCGGCTTGCCCGACGCATCGGTGGTGATGGGGGGAACGCCCGGCGTCGCGCTTGCATTCGACCCTGCGACCGGTGCACGCGTCATGGTGCCGCGGTCTTCGACTGGCACCTGACCGCGTGGTGCTCCACACCCCGCAATCACGAGCGCGGACACCAGCGTCACGCCGGCGAGCCAGCCCCGATTGCCAAAACCCTGCATGTGTTCTTCCTTCAAGCAATTCCCGATTTTAGGGGGACAAAGTGGACCGCCTCAAGAATGCGGCGCTCGAGTCCGCGGGCAGTTTTATCGATCACGACCAAAGCTTGTCCGCCGGTCGCGGATGATGTCGGGGCAACGATCCGGCCACCTACCGCAAGCTGTGTGACCCACGCCTCGGGCACCGTCTCTCCGCCCGCCGCCGCAATGATGGCGGCGTACGGCGCACCTTTGGCGTACCCCACCATCCCATCGCCCAGCAGAAGGTGCACAGTGGCCAAGCGGAAGGGCCGCAGGTTTGCACGAGCACGCTCATGCAGTCCTCGCAAACGCTCGATGCTGTAAACCTCGCTTGCCACTAGACCAAGCACCGCGGCCTGATAGCCACAACCGGTGCCGATCTCGAGCACCCGGCCCAACCGCTGCGCAGGCTTGTTCGCCAAGGCAGGCGCACCAAGCAGCAACTCGATCATCCGTGCGACCACGTTCGGTTTCGAGATTGTTTGGCCCAAGCCGATAGGCAGGCTCGTGTCTTCGTAGGCCTGGTTGACCAACGCGCTGTCGACGAACCGATGCCGTTCAACCGTTCCCATTGCTCGCAGCACGCGTCCGTCCGCGATGCCCTGCGCGGCAAGGCGCTGAACCATGCGCGCGCGCACCGCATCGGATGCCATCGAGGGCGCTCCTTGAATCATCGGTCTGGTGGGCGTCAAGGGTGCCCGGCTGGGAGCGGGAGAAGAGGCCGACGATGTCAGCCGCACGGGAAATCCAGGTCGCTGTGCCGCCATGTCAGGATGGCTCACCCAGCCGAGCCACCGTGTCGCGCCACTGGTCGAGATGAGCGTGATCAGTCAGGTCGATCTGCAGTGGCGTCAGCGCGATATGCCCCGCTGCTGTTGCGTAAAAATCAGTGCCTTCGCCGCTGTCCTTGGCGCCACCTGCCCCGGCGATCCAATACATCGTCTCACCGCGCGGACTGTCCTGCGTGATCACCTTCTCAGCCGAGTGGCGGCGTCCCAACCTGCAGACCTTGACCGACTTCAGTGCATCGAAGGGAAGGTTCGGCACGTTGACGTTCAACAGAAACGCGCCGCCTCCGAGCATCTGATCCCGCTCGATCTGCTCGACCAAGCGCTGCGCAGCACGAGCGGCAGCGTCGATGTGCGCCCATCCTTTTTCGATTTGCGAGAAGGCAATGGCGGGGATGCCGAAAAGATATGCCTCCATCGCAGCCCCGACGGTGCCCGAGTAGATCGTGTCGTCGCCCATGTTGGCACCGTTGTTGATGCCGGAGACAACCAGGTCCGGTCGATAGCCGAGAAGGCCCTTCAGAGCGACATGCACGCAGTCGGCCGGTGTTCCCGTGACGTAGCGAAACCCGTTGTGCGCGGTGTGCACGTACAGAGGCGCCGCCAACGTGAGCGCATTCGACTTGGCGCTGTTGTTGTGCTCAGGCGCGACCACTTCGACTTCCGCAATCTCCTTCAGCGCATCGTGCAAGGCAACGAGGCCAGGAGCCTGGTAACCATCGTCGTTTGAAATAAGTATTTTCATGGCGTCTATGGGTCCGCGCGATTGTAGGCGGCGGACGCGTCACGACTGGGACAACGCGGTCGTTGGAGCCCGCCTATCATGATCCGCATTCTTCACCATCCAGACTCATTGACAGGAGACACGAGCATGCACGCATGGCTTTGCGAAAACCCCACCGGCGTCGACGCACTGACGTGGAAAGAACTGCCGACGCCCCAGCCGGGCCCAGGTCAGGTGCTCATCGAAATCAAGGCGGCCAGCCTGAACTTTCCTGATCTGCTCATCGTGCAGAACAAGTATCAGATAAAGCCGCCGCTGCCCTTCGTTCCAGGCTCCGAATACGCGGGCGTGATCGCTGCGGTCGGTGAAGGTGTCACTCACCTGCGCGTGGGCCAGAACGTTGCATGCCTTTCTGGCACCGGCGGATTCGGCACGCACACGATCGCACCAGCGGCCCTCTGCATGCCACTGCCCGATGGTTTTGGGTATGTCGACGCAGCGGCATTCATCATGATTTATGCCACCTCGTGGCACGCCCTGATGGACCGAGCGCAATTGAAGGCCGGTGAAACCGTGCTCGTACTCGGTGCCGCAGGAGGCGTCGGCACGGCCGCAATACAGATCGCAAAAGCCGCAGGCGCGAAGGTTATTGCAGCGGCGTCGACAGACGAAAAATGCGAGCTCTGCAAATCGATAGGCGCGGACATCACCATCAACTACACCACACATCCAGTGCCCAACGCATTTCGCGATGCCGTCAAAGCGGCGACCGAAGGCAAAGGMCCGGACGTGATTTATGACCCCGTGGGTGGCGAATTCGCCGAGCCGGCGTTCCGTTCGATTGGCTGGCGCGGGCGTTATCTGGTCGTAGGCTTCGCTGCAGGGCCCATTCCCTCGCTGCCTTTGAATTTGATGCTCTTGAAAGGTGCATCCTTGGTTGGCGTGTTCTGGGGGGACTTCGCCAAGCGCGAGTCGAAAGCCAACGCGCAAATGATGGCCGAATTGGCAAAGTGGTATGGCCAAGGGAAGATCAAGCCGGTCATCGACAGCACGATGCCGATGGCGGATCTGAAAGCGGCCTACGCGCACATGGGATCGCGCGGCGTCAAGGGCAAGCTGGTGCTGGTCAACTGAACTGCCAGTCGATCCAACGAAAAAGGCCCGCCGATGCGGGCCTTTTCAATTACCAGGGAGTCCTTACTTGATTTCGAAGTCGGACAGCGA
The DNA here is from genome assembly GCF_056399425.1 of Variovorax sp. 01N429. Taxonomy (NCBI): domain Bacteria; kingdom Pseudomonadati; phylum Pseudomonadota; class Betaproteobacteria; order Burkholderiales; family Comamonadaceae; genus Variovorax; species Variovorax sp. 01N429. The sequence continues at coordinate 68,059 of NZ_JBFTRG010000007.1, forward strand.
TTTACCGGCCGCCAGAGCTTCGGTGACCCACCGCGGCTTACGACCACGGCCACCGGACCAAGTTTCACCGGTCGGGCCGCGATACTTGGCGGCCGACTTGGCAGGCACAGCTGAAACGCTCTTCTTGCCAGCGCGCGCCGAGAGTTTGAGGTCGGTTGCTGTCAACCCGTATTCAGCGATCTTCTTGCGCAGTTCCTCGATCACGCCTGCACGCTCTTGATTTCTAAGCTCTTCGGCTTGCTTTCGCAATTGCGCGATCTGCTCATCGTGCTTCTTGATCTGGGAATTGATGTCGGCAAGGGTTGAGGCCATCGGTGCTAATCCTCCGAATTGGAAAGCGAAAATTCTAATTGAAATCGCAATTGCCGCAACTGCATGAACCAAAAAAAAGCGCCGGCTTGAAGGCCGGCGCTTTTTTTGATCAAGTAGTTTGGGGTGGCTGATGGGACTCGAACCCACGACGACCAGAATCACAATCTGGGACTCTACCAACTGAGCTACAGCCACCGCAGAGCCACGAATTCTAGCGTGAAAAAATCACTTTTCCACGGCTACTGCGGAGTCGGACGGCTTCGACACCAAAATTTCTGCCTTGAACCGATCCTTCAGCATGTCGTAGTAGGCAGCGGTCTCGGCCGCTCCCACCGCTTGCCCTACCTGTTCCGTCTCCTGCTTTGCCACCTCTGGGCTCGGTGGAGTGCGTGGGACCGTCTTGTTGACGCGTACGACTGCGAACCCTTGCGCACCCAGATCCGCGCCGACAAGCGTGGGCAGTTTGGCACCGTCAGCGCGAAGGGCGCTTTCGATCACTGCAGCCGGTTGCGACTGCGTCTCCAGCCGAGAGACCGTGATTGGCGCACCGAGGTTTGCGCCAGCCGGATTCGCCTGCCATGCGGCAAGCTTGGCAAGGCCCTCTGCCTTTGCAAGCGCCGCGGAGCGTTCGGCGATCAGCTGCGTGCGAACCTTTTCCTTGACCTCCTCGAACGGCAGCGCGCGAGCGGGCGAATATTGGGTCACACGCCCGGAGGCTAGTTGATTCGGACCGATTTCAACCGCCTCGGTGTTGTGCTTGCGCTCGATCGAATCGGGGGCGAACAGGGCATTCAGGAAATTGCGGCTTGCCAATGGGCCGGTGACACCTGGGGCGGGAGTCCGTCCGACATTGTTGGCCGATTGAATCGTAAGCTTCAGCTTTTCGGCCGCGGGCTTGAGACTATCGGGCTGCTGATAAACGACGTCCGTGAAGATCTCTGCCGCCTTGGCAAATTCCTGCGTCGCTTGTTGGCTACGCACTTCGTTCTCGATGGTCGCGCGAACCTTTTCGAATGGCGGCACAACAGCCGGCTTGATGTCGTTGAGCTGGATGATGTGATAGCCGAATTCAGTCTCGACCACGTTGCTGATCTCGCCCTTCTTGAGCGCAAACATCGCGTCCTCAAATGGCTTCACCATCGCGCCGCGAGTGACGAAATCCAGATCGCCGCCTTTTTCAGCCGATCCTGGGTCCTGCGAATTCTTGCGTGCGACCTCTGCAAATGTGCTCGGCGCCTTTTGAACTTCTGCAAGCAATTGCTCCGCCTTCGCGCGCGCCTTTTCGCGTTCGGCTGCAGGAGCGCTGGCGGGCGCGGCAATGAGGATGTGGCTTGCTCGTCGCTCTTCCTTCGTGCCGAAGCGGGCGCTGTTCTGATCGTAGTAACTGCGAAGATCGGCTTCGCTGACGGAAATGTTCTTCTTTGCGGCCTCGAGATCGAGAACCAGGTATTCGACGCTGGCTTGCTCGGGTGCACGGAATTGCGCGGCATGCTCCCTGTAGAACGATTGGAGATCATCGTCGCTGACGCTGACCTTCGAAGCGAAGTCGGCCGGCTTGAAAAGCGACACCTGGATCTCACGACGGTCGTAGTAGGCATTGAGTGTTGTCGCGGCCTGGGCAGCGGTCGCGAACGAAGTGCCTGATACGCCGAGCGAGACTTGCTGCGTTGCCAGGTCCGCCCGAACCGCCGCCTCGTATTGCTCAGGCGTACGTCCAGTTGCGCGCATGAAGGTTTCCCGATCGAACTTGCCGTCCGGCGTGCGGAACGACGCGAGGCCTGCGTCTTCGGCGAAAAGGCGGGCAAGCCGCTCTTCGGACACGGTCATGTTCGACTTGGATGCCGCTGCCTGCAGCACACGCTCACGAACCATGCGCTCGAGCGTTGCATAGCGCGCTGCATCGGAGTCGAGCATTGCGGGTTCGATGTTGGGGGCCTGCTGGCGAATCCGGTCGACTTCATTGCGATGCTGCTGATCCCACTCGGGGCGCGTGATGTCGGTGCCCGCCACGTGCGCAACCGTCTCGCCTTGGCCGCCACCCTGATACCGGTCGACGCCAAACAGCACGAACGACGGAATGATCAGCAAGAACAAGAGCACCATGATGATCTTGTTGTACTTGCGGAAGGAATCAAACATGCTTGAGGCTCTCTCTGACGAATTACGGAACGGCAACAAAAAAGGCGAACACTCTGTTCGCCTTTGCATCGGGGTGGTGGGTGCTGAGGGGCTCGAACCCCCGACCTACGCCTTGTAAGGGCGCCGCTCTACCAGCTGAGCTAAGCACCCCCGAAACAGTATCTCAGTTCAATGCGTCCTTGAGCGCCTTGCCTGGACGGAACTTTGGAATCTTGGCGGCCTTGATTTTAATCGCGTCGCCAGTGCGTGGATTGCGACCGGTCCGCGCGGCGCGCTTGCCGACTGCGAAAGTGCCAAAACCGACGAGCGACACGGAGCCGCCTTTTTTGAGCGTGGTACGAATGGCGCCGATGGTGGACTCGAGTGCGCGCGTCGCAGCGGCTTTGGAAATGTCGGCGTTTTTTGCGATGTGCTCAATCAGTTCGGTCTTGTTCACAAGGGCCCCTTGCAGAAAAAAATGTTGATCAGGGTCAGAAGCGATCCCGTCCCCGCGACCAAGCCGCGGGGTACATGAATGGATAAGGGTGGCAGTTCTGACGCGCCGGCAGCGCACTGCCGACAGGGATTACAACCACTGGTCTACGGGGTGTCAATACGACACTCACCCCATAGACCACGGCAAGGAGCGCGATTTTAGTGGCGTTTTCATGAAGCCGTTTTCAAAGCGCTTCAGCAATCGCTCGACCGAGATCGACCGTGTTCCCCGTACCACCGATGTCCGGCGTGCGCGGGGCACCGCTGTCGGGCGCGAGTACCTTTTCGATCGCCGCCAGGATCGCGTCGTGCGCGGCCTTGTGCCCCAGGAACTCGAGCATCATTGCGCCGCACCAGATCTGTCCGATGGGATTCGCGATGCCTTTGCCCGCGATGTCGGGTGCCGAGCCGTGGACGGGTTCAAAGAGCGAAGGCGTCGTGCGCTCGGGATTCAGGTTGGCACTGGGCGCGATGCCGATGGTGCCGGTGCATGCCGGCCCGAGGTCCGAGAGGATGTCGCCGAAGAGATTGCTCGCGACGACCACGTCGAAGAAATCCGGCCGCTGCACGAAATGAGCCGTGAGGATGTCGATGTGAAACTTGTCCAGGTTGACCCCCGGATAGCTCTTCGCCATCGCGGCGACGCGCTCGTCCCAATATGGCATCGTGATGGAGATGCCGTTGGACTTGGTTGCGCTGGTGAGATGCTTTTTGGGCCGTGATTGAGCAAGCTCGAAGGCGAACTCGAGCACGCGATCCACACCCACGCGCGACATCACCGTTTCCTGCACAACGATCTCCCGCGCAGTGCCCTCGTACATGCGCCCTCCGATGCTCGAATACTCGCCTTCGGTGTTCTCGCGCACGATGTACATGTCGATCTCGCCAGGCTGTCGCGGCGTGCCGTCGCGCCTCACCACCGGCGCAATGATGCCCGGCATCAGGCGAGCAGGGCGCAGGTTGATGTACTGGTCGAACTCGCGCCGGAACAGCAGCAGCGAGCCCCACAGCGAGATGTGATCAGGGATCTTCTCTGGCCAACCGACGGCGCCGAAGAAGATGGCGTCGTGCCCGCCGATCTGGTCTTTCCAGTCGTCGGGCAACATTTTTCCGTGCTTCTCGCAGTAGTCCCAGCTCGAGAAGTCGAAGTGGTCGAACTTCAGGTCGATGCCGAACTTGCGGGCCGCTGCGTCGATCACGCGCAAGCCTTCGGGCATGGTTTCCTTGCCGATGCCGTCGCCAGCAATGACTGCGATATGTTGGGTACTCATGTCTCGATGCTCGGGTGCCGCTTTGAAGAATGAAACGCCATTGTGCGTCGCTTGCACCAGGGATTCAGCGGCCGCCGCGAACAGCGAGGCTCACACCGACGGCCGTGATGGCAATGCCCGCGAGCGTCATGGCCGTGATCGGTTCGGAAAACAACAGCCACGCCATCACGGCCGTGCACGGCGGCACCAGATAGAGAAGGCTTGTGACGGCAGTGGCTGTGCCGCGCTGGATCAGCATGTAAAGCAGTGAGCTACCACCCAGCGATAGCGCCAGCACCGACCATGCCATGGCGCCGCCCGAAGCCACGTTCCAGTGGATGCTTTCCTGCTCCAGCGCAGCAAAGGGCAAGGTGACGATCAGCGCCGCCGCCAGTTGGATGGCGTTGGCGCTGCGCACATCGCACGGCGCCACGAAGCGCTTCTGGTACAGCGTGCCCGACGTGATCGACAGCAGCGCCATGATCGCGAGGCTCATCGTGAGCACGCTCACCTCGCCACCTTCGCCAAGCTTGCGCGATACGACGAGAAGCAATCCGATGAAGCCGAGCAGAAGCCCTGCCCATTGAGGACGCGTGACAGTGCCGCCGCGCAATGAAAGCCAGATCGCGGTCAATACCGGCTGGATGCCGACAAGCAGCGCGACCAAGCCCGAACCCATGCCCGCCCGTACTGCCGCCCACACACCGCCCAGATAACCCGCTTGCATCAACACGCCCGTGACGGCGAGATGACCCCACTGCATCCGCTCGCGGGGCCAAGTGACGCGCGCGAGCCTTACCCAGACCAGGAAGCAGGCGACCGACAGTGCGTAGCGCACAACCAGGAACTTCAAAGGTGGCGCATGGGGCATGCCATAGCGCGCCACGATGAAGCCGGTGCTCCAGATGAGCACGAAGACACCCGGCATCGCTCGCAACCAGCCCGCCGAGCGGGCTGCAACGCTCATTTGGCCCGCGCCCGAATTTCGGGGATTGCTTTTTGGAGGTAATAGACCATCGACCAGACCGTGAGGACTGCGGAAATCCAGATCAGCCACTGGCCCCAGGCACCGGTGTCGATCGAGCCGAACAAAGTGCCATTGAAGAGCAGGAACGGGATTGCGATCATCTGCACCGCCGTTTTGACCTTGCCGAGCATATGAACCGCAACGCTCTTGCCAGCCCCGATCTGGGCCATCCACTCGCGCAGCGCCGAGATGGCGATCTCGCGGCCGATGATGATCAGCGCCACGAACACATCGGCCCGATTCAGGTGCACCAGCACGAGCAGCGATGCGCATACGAGGAATTTGTCGGCGACCGGGTCCAGGAAAGCGCCGAAGGCCGACGTCTGGTTAAGCTTGCGCGCCAGAAAACCGTCGAGCCAGTCCGTCGCGGCGAAGACGATGAACATCACCGTCGCGATGAGATTGCGCATCGGCTCGGACAGCGGCAGATAGAACACGCCCACAATCAACGGAATCGCGACGATGCGCGCCCAGGTCATGATCGTTGGCAGTGTCCAGAACATCGGGTCGATTGTGTCATGGCATGAGGACGGTTCCAGGCTAGTGCAAAGCGCGATAGATTTCCTCTGCGAGGTCCAACGCGATTCCGTCCACCGACGCGATGTCTTCCACGCTCGCCGCCGCGACGCCGCGGATGCCTCCGAAGCGTTGAAGCAATCGAGCGCGGCGCTTTGGGCCGATTCCAGGGATGTCTTCGAGTTGGCTGCCGCCGACGCGCACCTTGGCTCGCTTGGCCCGCATGCCGGTGATGGCGAAGCGATGCGCCTCGTCGCGGATCTGCGCCACGAGCATCAGCGCCGCAGAATCCCGCCCGAGGTAGACCTTTTCCCGACCGTCCGCGAAGACAAGTTCTTCAAGCCCGACCTTGCGCCCCTCGCCCTTCTCCACGCCGACGATCAGCGACAGCGGCAATCCAAGTTCGCTGAATACCTCGCGCGCCATGGAGACCTGCCCCTTGCCGCCGTCGACCAGCACCAGATCGGGCATGCGTGCAGAGCGCGTGCCCGGCGGGGCGTCCGAACCTGCGCCAGCGGCGTCCCCAGCGGGCGGCGCATCCGTTTCGGCCGCCATGGCCTCCGCCAGCTTGCCGTAGCGACGGTGCAGCACCTGGCGCATCGCGGCGTAGTCGTCGCCGGGCGTGATGCCTTCGATGTTGTAGCGGCGGTACTCACGGTTCTGCATCGCATGATGCTCGAACACCACGCATGAGGCCTGGGTCGCTTCGCCGGCAGTGTGCGAAATGTCGAAGCACTCGACCCGGAAGGTGTCGAGATCGTCCGGCGCGAGTTCGAGCGCATCGACCAGGGCTCGTGTGCGCGCCTGCTGCGAGCCCTCTTCCGCGAGCAAGCGTGCGAGTTGCAGGCTCGCGTTCTTGCACGCCATCTCCAGCCAGTGGCGTCGCTGCTCGCGAGGCTGGAACACCGCCGTGATGCGCGTACCGGCCTGCTGCGACACCGCCTCGATCAGATCGCGGCTGACAAGTTCGCTCAGAACCAGCGTCGCAGGCACGGGGACATCGATGTAGTGCTGCGCGATAAACGCTTCGAGCACCTGAACCTCGACAGCGACGGAGACAGGCGATGCGTCGTCGTCTTCGACATCGCGCTCGCCATGCTGCATCTGCGCGGCGTCCTCGACGTGCACCGGAAAGTACGCCCTGTCGCCCAAGTGCCGACCGCCGCGCACCATCGCCAGGTTGACGCAGGCCTTGCCGCCCTGCACCTTCACCGCGAGGATGTCGACGTCCTTGTCCGAGGCAATTTCCACCGACTGCTGGTGCAAGACGCGTGACAGTGCCGACATCTGGTTGCGCAATTCGGCCGCTTGCTCAAACTCGAGCTTCTCGGCGTGCGACATCATCCGCGCCTCCAACTGCGTGAGCACGGCTTGCGTGTCGCCCATCAGGAAGGCTTCGGCATTGGCGACGTCCTGCGCGTAATCTGCAGGCGCGATGTAGTTCACGCAGGGTCCGCTGCAGCGCTTGATCTGATAGAGCAGGCAAGGCCGCGTCCGGTTGCTGAAGACCGTGTCCTCGCACGTGCGCAGCCTGAAGACCTTCTGCAGCAGTTGAATCGACTCCTTCACCGCCCATGCGCTCGGGTAGGGACCGAAATACCGGTGCTTTCGATCGACCGAGCCCCGGTAGTAGGCCAGCCGCGGAAAAGCATGCGAAGCAATCTTGAGGTAGGGATAGCTCTTGTCGTCGCGAAAAAGAATGTTGTAGCGCGGCTTGAGCGTCTTGATGAGGTTGTTCTCGAGAAGCAACGCCTCGGCCTCGGAGCGGACCACCGTCGTCTCCATCCGGGCGATCTTCGAGATCATGTGGCCGATGCGCGTGCCGGCGTGGTTCTTCTGGAAATAGTTGGCCACACGCTTCTTTAGATTGCGTGCCTTGCCCACGTAGAGCACGGCGCCCGCCGCGTCGAAATATCGATAGACGCCAGGCAACTGCGGCAACGCCGCCACTTCGCTGAGCAACTGTTCTGAATGCGTTTCTGACATGTCTTTATCGGGATTGCGCGCCGGGCAGCACCGGCTCGCATCGCACGTCGGTCTTGACCGAATTGGCGATGAAACATTGATCGTGCGCCAAATGGTGCATCTCTTCGATCTGCTCATGGGACGGGAGCTTTTCGCCGGAAAAGCGCACGTCTGGTTGCAGCGTGACAACGGTGATCATGATCTTGCCGGTCGCGCCGCGCCCCATCTTTCCGGTCGCATGGTCGCTATACCGATCCACGCAGAAGCCGCGCTCCGCAGCGATCGACAGGAACCACAGCATGTGGCAACTGGACAGCGACGCCACGAAAGCCTCTTCGGGGTCGACCGCCGCGGGGTCGGACAGCGGCACCGGCACCACGTGCGGCGACGAGGATCCGACCCATTCGGCGCCGCCGTCGAAGCGAATCGCGTGGCGGCGGCTGTACCGGTTTCCAAGGAAGTCCTGGTCGCCGCGCTGCCAGAGGATGTCGGCCGAATGCTGTGACATGAATGCCGTCTCCGGTGTCGTCATAAGGGGCTGTAGAGTATCCCGCGATGCGTTGGGACATTTTCTGCAAGGTGATTGACAACCACGGCGATGTCGGCGTCTGCTGGCGCCTCGCAGTCGCGCTGGCGAGCGCTGGGGAGACGGCTCGGCTCTGGATTGACGAGCCTTCCGCACTGAAATGGATGGCCCCCGATGGCTGCGAAGGCGTCACCGTCATCGTCTGGAAAAAACAGGTTGCGGCGGAGCAACTCGCTGCCCCGGGGCCCGACGTGCTGATTGAAGCCTTCGGTTGCGATCCGGCGCCAGGTGTCGTGGCGCTCTTCGCCCAGCAGCATCACGATTCCGGCATCGGCAACCGCTGGATCAACCTGGAGTACCTGTCGGCCGAGCCCTATGTCGAGCGCCTGCATGGACTGCCCTCCCCTGTCTTCCGCGAGCCAGCGGCCGGACTCACGAAGCATTTTTTCTATCCTGGATTCACGGCGGCGACCGGTGGGCTCTTGCGGGAGCCTGAGTTGATGGCGCGGAGGGAGCGCTTCGATCGTGCGGCATGGCTGGCGCAGCAGGGAATTCCGTGGCAGGGAGAACGACTCGTCTCTCTGTTCTGCTACGAGCCCGCGGCGCTTTCGGACTTGCTGGCGCAGTTGCAATCCGCTGGACAACCAAGCCGCCTTCTCGTCACGGCTGGCCGCGCGGCGGCAGCCTTGCCAGTTGGGCCTGCGCAACGGGGCGCCCTTTCCATTTCGTGGCTGCCCTACATGTCGCATCAGGATTTCGACCATCTGCTTTGGGCGTGCGACCTGAATTTCGTTCGCGGAGAAGATTCACTGACAAGAGCGCTGTGGGCCGGCGCGCCTTTCGTCTGGCAGATTTATCCGCAGGACGACGACGCCCACCACAACAAACTCAATGCGTTACTCGACTGGCTGCAAGCACCGCCCTCTCTGCGCAGGTTTCACCATCTCTGGAATGGCGTCGCCCCGGGGCCCCTTCCGGAGTTGGACCCGACGACGCTCGCAGCCTGGAACGCCGCGGCGCTCACGGCTCGCGCCCGCCTCCTGGCGCAGGATGACCTTTTGACGCGCTTGCGGCGCTTCGTCGCCCAAAAAAGCTAAAATTGCGGGCTTTGCGGATTTCCGGCCGGTTTCACCCGTAGCCCGCCTTCCGCTGAACCGCCGCAGTGCATGTGCAACGAGCGGCTTACATCCAGAGACCCTGAATATGAAAATCGCTCAAGAAATCCGTGCCGGCAATGTGATCATGCATGGCAAGGACCCAATGGTCGTCCTCAAGACTGAATACAGCCGCGGCGGCCGCAATTCCGCCACTGTTCGCATGAAGCTCAAGAGCCTGATTGCCAACTTCAATACCGAAGTGGTCTTCAAGGCCGACGACAAGATCGACCAGATCGTGCTCGACAAAAAAGAGTGCACCTACTCCTACTTTGCAGACCCGATGTATGTCTGCATGGACACCGAGTACAACCAGTACGAAGTCGAAGCCGAGAACATGGGCGATTCGCTCAATTACCTCGAAGACGGCATGCCCGTTGAAGTGGTGTTCTACGACGGCAAGGCCATTTCGGTCGAACTGCCCACCAGCGTCGAGCGCGAAATCACCTGGACCGAGCCAGCCGTCAAGGGCGACACCTCTGGCAAGGTCATGAAGCCAGCCAAGATTTCCACCGGCTTTGAAATCGGCGTGCCGCTCTTCGTTGCACAAGGCGACCGCATCGAAATCGACACCCGCACTGGCGAATATCGCAAGCGCGTCTAAGCAATTGAACGTCCTGGTGGATCAAAAAACTGGCTCCTGCGGGAGCCTTTTTTACGTCGCTCGAATGCCAGGTCCGAAAACTGCAAGGCGCACAATTCAGGATCGCTTTTTCGCAAGACCATGCCCAACAGTACACACGACCTTCACGACAAACGCCTCGCCGACGCCTGGGCCACCCTGCAGTCTCACGCCGACAAGGGGCTTCCGCTGAACACCGATCCATCGCGACTGGCGTTCGCCGATCCCGAATTCCTGCTGCGCCGCGAAACACGCGGGCTTCGCATGCAGTTGGAGCTGATGAAGCCCGACATCGAAATGCGTGCCCACGGAATTGAAAACACGGTGGTGGTCTTCGGCAGCGCCCGCTTTCGCAGCGAAGAAGAATCCGGAGCGCTGATCGCGCAGGCCGAAGCCGCCGGTGACACCGTTGCCGCGACACGCTGGCGCAAGCTCGCGCGCAGCTCGCACTACTACGAAAAGGCGCGCGCCTTCGGCAAACTGGTCGCGCAATACAGCAATGAGCGGGATCCGGAAGACAAGCTCTTCGTCTGCACCGGCGGCGGCCCCGGCATCATGCAGGCCGCGAACCGGGGCGCGTACGAAGGCGGAGGACTTTCCGTAGGCCTCGCCATTGCGCTGCCAATGGAAGAGGAAGCCAATCCTTACGTCACGCCGGCGCTCAGCTTCAAATTCCACTACTTCGCGATCCGGAAGATGCATTTCATGATGCGTGCGAAGGCGCTGGTCGCCTTTCCGGGCGGCTTCGGCACGCTGGACGAGCTGTTCGAGGTCATTACACTCGTGCAGACCCGCAAGGCCAAGCCGGTGCCGATCGTCCTTTTCGGCTCCGACTATTGGAAGCAGCTCGTCAATTTCGAGTTTCTTGCCGAGGAAGGGGTGATCTCGCCGGATGACGTCAAGCTGATCGAATACGTCGATGCGCCGCAGAACGCTTGGGACTACATCAAGCGCTTCTACAAGCTCTGACGATCACCTGACGCTCACGCGACGTCGGCCGCGCTGGGGACTCGCAAGCCCCAGACAGCGCGCGTGCCGAGCGCGACCACGCCGCCAACGATCCAGAACACACCCGCCACGCCGATCACCGCCCCCGCGGCGCCGAAGAGCATCGGCATCGCGACGCTGGATGCATTGAGCGTCATCACGCGCAGCCCTAGCGCCTCGCCGTGGCGTGCATGGGGCGTGATCTGGTGCAGCATGCTCATGACCATCGGCTGCACGGCACCGAGAGCAATGCCCAGCAGCACCGAACATATGCCCATGCCAACGGCCGAGGTCATCAACGGGTAGGCCGCAAACACCAGCGCAGTGATGACGTTCGATCCGGTGATCACGGTCCGCTCGCTCAGGCGAGAGGCCACGATCGGCAGCACGACCCGGATAGCGGCCGCCGCAACGGCAAAGGCTCCAAGAATGGAGCCGATCATCGACGCGCTCAGCCCGCGTTCGTGCCCGAGGATCGGCAAGACGAACGTATGCACGTCCCACGAGGCGGATTGCAGCCAATTGACGAACAACAGGCGCCGAAACATCGGCTGGCTCAGGAGATCCCACGCGCGCGGCTTGGGCGCACCATCGGGCAGGCGGATGGTCGGCAGTTCGGCTGTGCCGCGCGCCAGCATCCAGCACGCAATGGGCAGCAGCGCCAACAGCACGAAAGCCACCCGATAGCCAACCAGATCGCCCGGCACCGGCCCCGCATGGTCGATCAATAGGCCGGTCACGAACGGGCCGACGAAATTTGCAGCCGCCGGCGCGATCGCCAGCCAGCTGAATACCTGCTTGAGCTGTGTCGAATTTGTCGCTGCACGGCCAACGTGGCGCTGCAGTGCGATGACCGCGATGCCGGTGGCACCACCGGTGAGCAAAGCAGCAACGCAAAGCACGGGGAATACAGGAAAGGCCGCCGCCAGGCCGGCGCCCGAGGTGGCCGCGATGACGGCGATCGACAGCGGTCGCCGCAAGCCATGGCGATCGGCGAAGCGCCCCGCCGGCAACGCCAGAAAAACCTGAGTCAGTGCAAACAGCGACAGCAGCACCCCGACGGCCGCGGCACTATAGCCTTCGCTCAGCGCCAGGAGCGGCGACGCCAGCCGGGTGCCCGTCATCGCCGCGTGCAGGCACACCTGGGCTGCGATGAGCCGTAGCAAGCTGGCGTTCACGCGGCGCCGTCGTCCTCGACGTCGGCCATCGGCAGCATGCCTTGGGTCTGGGACTCAGGGAGTGCCTCGACCTTGCGCAGCGCGAGACGCATCTGCTTGGCGCGGGTGTCCGCCTTGTCGATCGTGTCGGACGCCTTTGCGACCTGCTCCTTGATGCGCGCCACCCATTCGCCGTAGCGCTCGAATTCGGTCTTGACGGCGCCGAGGACTTTCCAGACCTCCGAAGCCTGATGCTCCAATGCCAGTGTGCGAAAGCCCATGTGCAGACTGTTGAGCATCGCCAGCAGCGTGGTCGGGCCGGCCAGCGTCACCCGATGCTGGCGTTGGATCGCGTCCATCAGACCGGGGCGGCGCAGCACTTCGGCATAGAGGCTCTCGACGGGAAGAAAAAGAATCGCGAAGTCCGTGGTGTGCGGCGCCGCCAGGTAGTTTTCCGCGATGGACTTTGCTTCAGAGCGAATGCGCGCTTCGAGCGCCTTGGCAGCGACTTCGGCCGCGCCCGGGTCGGCCCGTTCATGCGCATCGAGCAATCGCTCGTAGTCGTCGCGCGGAAACTTGGCGTCGATGGGCAGCCACACCGGGGAGCCATCATCGCCCCGCCCTGGAAAGCGAATCGCGAAGTCCACGCGCTGGCCGCTGCGCGGCTTGGTCTCGATCTGCTTGGCGTATTGCTCGGTGGTCAACACCTGTTCGAGCAAGGCTTCGAGCTGGACTTCGCCGAACACCCCGCGCGTCTTCACGTTCGTCAGGACACGCTGCAGGCTTCCGACCCCCACCGCCAGCGTCTGCATCTCACCGAGGCCCTTATGGACTTGCTCAAGGCGATCGGCGACCTGCTTGAAGCTCTCGCCGAGGCGCGCCTCCAGCGTGCTCTGGAGCTTCTCGTCGACCGTCTTGCGCATCTCGTCGAGCTTGGCCGTGTTGGTCTGCTGGAGCTGCGCGAGTTGCGTCTCCATCGTGGCACGTACCTCGGCAAGCCGCCGCGCGTTCGATTCGCTCAGTCCCTGCAATTGCGTGTTGAGCGTGTCCCCGAGCGTCTTCTGCAGCAACGTGAGCTGCTGTGCGAAAGCGTCGATCTGCGCGTTTTGCGTGCGCGTGTTTTCCGCACCTTGCTGGACGAGCGCCTGTTGAAAGGTGGAAAACGCCTGCGCCGTCTCCTGGCGAGCGCCGCGAGAGGATTCGCCGATTTCGTGGCGCAGTTCGCGCTCGACGCGCTCGTTGCCGGCCGCCAGTGTCGCGATCAAGAAGGAATGGTCTGGAGGAGTGGGTGGAGGGGGTCTTCGCACCAGCAGCCAGATGACCAGCAAAAAATTCAGGGCCGCCAGGGCCAAGAGGATCCAGGTTTCGATCACGGGTCGCGTTGTCTTTTCAGGGTTTGCCAAGCACGTCCGGATTGAGCGGCGTGACGGGCTTGTTGTTGACGAGATAGCCAATGAGGTTGTCCGCAGCCAGGTCGGCCATGGCGAGCCGCGTCGGAACGGTGGCGCTCGCGATGTGCGGCGTCAGGACGACGTTCGGCACCTTCAGCAGGTCGGGATGGACTTTCGGTTCGCCCTCGAAAACATCGAGGCCGGCGGCGGCGATCCGCTTGTCGCGCAGGGCCGCAGCAAGTGCTGCGTCATCGACGATCCCGCCGCGCGCAATGTTGACCAGCGTGGCCGTCGGCTTCATCAGCGCCAACTCGGCGGCGCCGATGGTGTGGTGCGAGGCCGGTGTATATGGCACCACGAGCACCACGTGATCGGCAGTCCTGAGCAGATCTTCCTTGCTGGCGTAGCTGGCCCTGCAATCGGCTTCCAGCTTGGCATCGAGCCGCGATCGGTTGTGATAGATCACCTTCATGCCGAAGCCCAACGCGCCGCGGCGCGCGATCCCCTGCCCGATTCGGCCCATGCCGATGATGCCGAGCGTGGAGCCGTGAATGTCCGAGCCGGCGAACATGTCGAAGCTCCACTTTTCCCACTTGCCTGCGCGCAAAAAGTGCTCGCTTTCGGCAATGCGGCGGGCCGTGGCCATCAGCAGCGCGAACCCGAAATCGGCTGTGGTTTCGGTCAACACGTCAGGCGCATTGGTGCCGAGCACCCCGCGGGAGGTCATCGCATCGATGTCGAAGTTGTTGTAGCCCACGGCCATGTTGGCGCAGATTTTCAGCTCGGGGCAAGCGCCAAGGACCTCGGCGTCGATGCGCTCGCTGCCGGTGGTGAAGACGCCGACCTTCCCCTGCAACTTCTCGATCAGCTGGGCCTTGGTCCAGCTTTCGTCGTCAGGGTTGGATTGGACTTCGAAGTGCTCTTCAAGCCTCGCGATGGTCTCCGGAAAGATCGCGCGGGCGACCAGGATCTTGGGTTTATTCATGATCGATGAAAGAAGATGAAGCTGACAAGAACAAAGAGCGGCATCAGGATGGCGCCCGACCACAGCATGTAGCCAAAGAAGCTCGGCATGCGCACGCCGCGGCTCTCGGCAATGGCCTTGACCATGAGATTGGGTGCGTTGCCGATGTACGTATTGGCTCCCATGAACACGGCGCCCGCCGACAGCGCGGCCAGCGTCGTCGCATAGGTGGTCATTAGTGCCTGCGGATCACCGCCGGCGGTATTGAAGAACACCAGGTATGTCGGCGCATTGTCGAGGAACGAACTGAGAATGCCGGTGGCCCAGAAATACATGGCTGGATGGGGCTCACCGCCGGGGCGCGTGACCGCCGAGACGACCGCACCGAAAGGACCGTCCACCCCCGCCTTCAGCATAGCGATCACCGGCACGATCGTCAGGAAGATGCCTGCGAAAAGCTTTGCCACTTCGAGCATCGGTCCCCAGCTGAACTGATTGTCGAAGTGCACCTTGGGCGCCGTGATCTTGAGCGACAGCAGGATGATTGCGATGAGCGCCACATCGCGCACGACGCTCGGCAACCCCACCTCAGTGCCAAGAAAATCGAAGCTGATGGGAGATTTCCACAAACCGCTGAGCAGGACGAAAAAAATGGTGGCGGCCAGCAGCAGGAAGTTGACGGCTCCGTCTATGCCGATGGTTTTCGTGTCCGGCGTCGGGTCCACCGGGTACTTGCCCCCGTGCCTGTAGTACCAGGTGTCGAGCACATAGAACAGGACCAGCAGGATGGCGAGCATGAACAAGGTTTCAGGCAGGATGTTCCTTGCGGTCCAGAAGAAATCGACGCCCTTCAGGAAGCCCAGGAAAAGCGGCGGATCGCCCAGCGGGGTCAACGAGCCGCCGATGTTCGACACGATGAAGATGAAGAACACGATCACATGCACCTTGTGCTTGCGCTCGTCGTTGGCGCGGATCAAGGGCCGGATCAGCAGCATCGATGCGCCGGTCGTCCCCATCAGGCTGGCGAGCACGGCTCCCAAGGCCAGGATTCCCGTGTTGAGCTTTGGCGATCCCCGAAGATTTCCGCGGATATGGATTCCGCCCGAAACGGCGAACAACGCGGCCAGCAGGACGATGAAGGGGATGTATTCGGCGACCAGCGCATGCACCAGTTGGACAAGCGCCAGAGGCAAGCCGAAGGTTGCCGCGAAAGGCAGCAGAAAGGCCAGCGCCCAAGCGGCCACGACCTTGCCATAGTGGTGGTGCCAGAACAATGGCGCAATCAGTGGCAGCAGCGCAATCGAAAGCAAGATCCCGGCGAAAGGCACTCCCCATAGCGGAGACAGGCGGGCGCCATCGAACTCGGCCGCCAGCGAGATCGCCGGCAGCATGAGCCCGACGAGTGCCAGTGCGATCGACCGCGCGATGTTCCTTACGGGAGCCACGACCGTCATGCGGAGGGCTGGGCGATCTCGAAGACCTGGCGCAGATAGGCCAGGTATCGCTCGTCTTCGCACATGTTCTTGGATGGCGTATCCGAGAGCTTCGCCACAGGCTGGTCGTTGCAGGCCACCATCTTGATCACGATCTGCAGCGGCTCGTAACCCAGATCGTTGGTCAGGTTGGTGCCGATGCCGAAAGCAAGCTGGCAACGGCCGCGAAACTGCTGGTACAGCTCGACCGTGCGAGGCACTGTCAGGCTGTCGCTGAAGATCAGCGTCTTGGTGAGCGGATCAACGCGGTTGGTTGCGTAGTGTGCAAGCATGCGTTCGCCCCACTGGAACGGATCGCCGCTGTCGTGGCGTGCGCCATCGAAGAGCTTGCAGAAATACAGGTCGAAGTCGCGCAGGAACGCGCTCATGCCGTAGACATCGGAAAGCGCGATTCCCAGGTCGCCGCGATATTCCTTGGCCCACATCTCGAAGCCGAAGATCTGGCTGTCGCGGAGCCGCGGCCCCAGCGCCTGACAGGCCTGCAGGTATTCGTGCGCCATGGTGCCCAGGGGGATCAGGCCCAGCTTCATCGCATACAGCACATTGCTGGTGCCCGCGAATTGCGGCAGCTTCAAATGCCCCTGGGTTTGTTGCGGCGGCGCGGCCACGGCACCCAGTTGGCCGGCCAGCGTACGCAGCACCTCTTCATGCCAATCCTTGGAAAAGCGGCGGCGCGTGCCGTAGTCGGCGATCTTCAGGTCCGAAAGGCCGGCATGCTGTAGCTGCGAGATCTTGGTCTCCAGGCGCCGGCGGCCTTCCGCGAAGTCCGGCTGCGGCTGGGTATTGCGAAAGTACACCTCGTTGACGATCGCGAGCACCGGGATCTCGAAAAGAATGGTGTGCAGCCACGGCCCCTTGATGCGGATCTCGAGCTCGCCGGAAGCCTGCGGGACGATATCGATGTACTTCTCGTTCAGACGGAACAGCCCCAAAAAGTCGACGAAGTCGCTTTTGATGAATCGCATCGAGCGCAGGTAGCTCAATTCGGCATCCTTGAATTGCAGCGAGCAGAGGTGGCGCACTTCTTCGCGGATCTGCCCGGCAAAGCGGGCGAGATCGATGCCGGGATTGCGGCATTTGAAGCGGTATTCGACGCGCGCTCCAGGGAACTGGTGCAGCACCACCTGCATCATCGTGAACTTGTAGAGGTCGGTATCGAGCAGGCTGTGGATGATCATGATGCGGCGCGCTGGTCTCCGTAGTCATTCGGCGTGCGTTCGATTATCACGGGGCGCGTCGGCAAGTGCCTACGGACCCTTCCCCGAGCGTCCTACCGACTTGCTGAGTCCATCACGAGACAGTGTTTTCACGCCGGCAATCAGCTCTCTGACACCGGTGGAGAAACCCAAATTGAAGGAGCTAGTGATGAACAAAGACACCGTCGAAGGCAACTGGAAGCAGCTGAAGGGCAAGATCAAGGAGCAGTGGGGCAAGCTCACCGACGACGACTTCGATGTCATCGCCGGCAAGCGGGACCAGTTGCTCGGGCGCATCCAGGAACGCCATGGCGTCAGCCGCGACGAGGCCGAACAACAGGTGGCGGCCTGGGAAAACCGCGACGGCCGCACACCCGCCATCTGGATGGAACGCGTCTGAGGCAGCCGCTTCGCTCAGCCGGATTCATCCGACCCCAGTTCAGCAACTTCAGAGGAACCAAGCCATGAAAAAACATCTGCTCATGATCGCCATTGCATCGACCTGCTGCCTCGTCGCCGGGCAAGCCAGCGCAATGTCATCCGACGAATACAAGGCCGCAAAGGACAAGATCGAGGCTGACTACAAAGCGGACAAGGCGCAGTGCGACGCGCTGAAGGACAACGCCAAGGACGTGTGCGATAAGCAGGCCAAGGGCAAGGAAAACGTTGCCAAGGCCGAACTCGAACAGCAATACAAGCCCAGCGACGCGCATGCCCGCAATGTCGCCGAAGAAAAGGTAAAGGCCAACTACGAAGTCGCGAAGGAAAAATGCGACGACCAGAAGGGCGCAGCCAAGAGCGCTTGCGAGAAGGAAGCCAAGGCCGAGGAAGCGCGCGGCAAGGCGGACATCAAGACGATGAAGATGTCGTCTTCGAAGCAATGAAGATGATGTAGATACATTCGCTTCATCAAAAAATGGCGTCCTCGGACGCCATTTTTTTATCCGCGCTCGAATCGAAGTTCGTCGACCACCGAAAGGAGTGCAGCTGAAAGCTTGACGGGGCGCTGTGTGTCGCGGTCTACGTAAACGTGAACAAAGTGCCCCTGGGCAGCGGCAGTGTCTGAGCCCTCGGCGAACAAGCCGACTTCGTAGCGCACGCTCGAACTCCCGGCATGGGTCACGCGAATGCCCGCCTCCACAGTCTCGGGAAAGGACAGCGGCGCGAAATAGTTGCATTGCGTCTCGACGACGAATCCAACGGTCGTGCCTCGATGGATGTCGAGAGCGCCGCGCTCGATAAGGTGCGCATTGACGGCAGTGTCGAACCAGCTGTAGTAGACGACGTTGTTGACGTGGCCGTACATGTCGTTGTCGGCCCAGCGCGTCGGGATGCTGCGAAAAGCCCGATAGCTGCTGCGGTTCTGAGGGGAGGGTCGGTCACTCATGGCGCGGCATTGTGCCAGCGGCGCCAATACTCGAAAGCGACGCGAAACGTGCCCAACTGCACCTGGACGGTGTCCGCAATGTCGGCCGCATAGCCACCTGCCATGGCAAACGCCAGCGGAATGCGCCGCTGCCAGGCGAAATCGAACACACGCCGATCGCGCGCCTCCAGGCCGTCGAAGCTCAGCTTGAGCCGGCCAAGGCGGTCGCCTTCGAAAGGGTCGGCGCCTGCGAGATAGATGATCAATCCTGGCGTGAAGCGCCGTTCGAGCTCGTCGAGCGCCAGTTCGAGCGCCGCCAGGTAGTCGGCGTCTCCACAGCCATCGGGAAGCTCCACATCCAGGTCACTCGCCTCTTTTCGGAACGGAAAGTTCTTCTGGCCGTGCATCGAAAGGGTGAAGACGCTGCCATCACCACGGAAGATGCTGGCTGTTCCGTTGCCCTGGTGAACATCCAGATCGACGACGGCCACCTGGAGCGGTAAGCGGCCGCGGCGCCCGTGTTCGGCCTGCATGAGCCTGGCGGCCACCGCGGCATCGTTGAAGACGCAGAAGCCGCCGCCCTTGCCCGCACTCGCGTGATGCGTCCCACCAGCCATGTTGCCCGACACCCCCTCGGCCAAAGCCGCTCGGCAGGCGGCGATCGTTGCGCCAGTGGAGCGGCGCGAGCGCTCGACCATCGCCTCGCTCCAGGGGAACCCGATCTCGCGCATGGCCTCCGTCGACACACTCCCGTCGCTGATGGCGGCAATCCATTCCGGCGTGTGCGCGAGCGCGAGTTCACCGTCACTCGCCCGAGGTGCCTCGATCATTTCGACCTGCGGCTGATGACGCTGGACGCCGTCGCGCAGCATGGCGTAGCGCCCCATCGGAAAACGATGTCCGGGCGGCAAGGGCAAAACAAACTGGCCTGAATAAACGCACGCATCGGAAACATTGTCAGGTGCTGATTTAGAAATCACGTTCTAAATTGCTGCAACGCAACAAGAATCCTCTTGTTTACAAATCTCAGCTGCCTATACTTGCGTCCATGCTGCACCGCAACATAAGTCGAGGGGCAGCGCAACGCGAATCCACCTTTTACTTCTACTGGAGCACCTCATGGCCCTCACCGCAGACCAACTCATCGCAGTGCAAAAAGCAAACCTCGAAACCCTGTTCGGCCTGACCACCAAGGCTTTCGAAGGCGTCGAGAAACTCGTCGAACTGAACGTGACCGCTTCCAAGGCTGCTTTGACCGAAGCTGCCGGCACGACCCAAGCTCTCCTGAACGTCAAGGACGCGCAAGAACTGCTGTCCCTGCAAGCCAGCCTCTACCAGCCCCTGGCCGAAAAGACCGCTGCCTACAGCCGTCACCTGTATGACATCGCCCAAGGCACCGGCGCCGAGTTCACCAAGGCTTTCGAAGTCAAGGCCGCTGAAGCTCAGCAAGCATTCGTCGGCCTCGTCGACAGCGCTGCCAAGAACGCTCCGGCCGGTTCGGAAACCGCCGTCGCCGTGATGAAGAGCGCAGTGGCCGCCGCCAATAACGCTTTCGAATCGGTGCAGAAAGCCGTCAAGCAAGCGAGCGACGTCGCTGAAGCCAACTTCCAGGCCGTGTCGACCACTGCCGTGAATGCAGCCAAGAGCACCGCTCAAACCGCTACGCGCAAGCGCTAAGCAAGCAAGCAAGCAACGATTGTCTCCTTGGGTCCTTCGGGATCCAATTCAGGCCCCCGTCCTCGGACGGGGGCTTTTTTTATGGCCCATTGCTCGCCCCCAGGCTCGCGCACTTCGTGTCGCTCTCCACCCCCGGCCGGGGGCAACACCGGTGGCCCGGCGAAGCCGGTTCCACGGTGTTCCTGTTGCTCGCCCCCAGGCTCGCGCACTTCGTGTCGCTCTCCACCCCCAACCGGGGGCAACACCGGTGGCCCGGCGAAGCCGGTTCCACGGTGTTTCTGGAAATTCGCTCTCTTTGCGGGCTGCTCTTTGATAATTGCGCAATTCTTTTGGAGACTTAGATGCAAATCGAMGGCAAGGTTTTTATCGTGACGGGTGGGGCGTCGGGGCTTGGCGAGGGCACGGCTCGGATGCTGGCGGGCAGCGGGGGCAAGGTGGTGATTGCCGATATGCAAGCCGAGAAGGGGGAAGCGGTCGCCAAGGAAATCGGTGGGGTTTTCGTCAAGTGCGACGTGAGCCAGGAGGCGGATGGGCAGGCTGCGGTCGCTGCGGCGCAGAAGTTGGGCAAGCTGATGGGGCTGATCAACTGCGCGGGCATTGCGCGGGCGGAGAAGACGGTTGGCAAGACGGGGCCGCATGCGCTGGCTGTTTTCAGCAAGACCGTCACCGTCAATCTGATTGGCAGCTTCAACATGATTCGCCTTGCGGCGGATGCGATGAGCAAAAACGAGCCTGAGGCTACGGGTGAGCGCGGTGTGCTGATTTCCACTGCCTCGGTCGCGGCCTATGACGGGCAGATCGGGCAGGCCGCGTACAGCGCATCGAAAGGCGGCGTCGTGGGCATGACGCTTCCCATCGCCCGTGACCTGGCCCGCAACGGCATCCGCAACATGACGATCGCACCGGGCATCTTCGGGACGCCGATGCTGTTCGGCATGCCGCAGGAAGTCCAGGATGCGCTCGCCGCCAGCGTGCCCTTCCCTTCGCGCCTCGGTACGCCTGACGACTACGCCAAGCTCGCCAAGCACATCATCGAGAACGACATGCTCAATGGCGAGGTGATCCGCCTCGACGGCGCGATCCGTCTGGCGCCGCGCTGACGCTTCCCAGGGCGCCTTCGGTGTCGCCGTCCGGGATCAGGTTGCCCGTGCGCTCAAGGCGCTCGTATTGCGCGATCACCTGGGCGCCGAAAAGCACCAGCGTCGCCGCGATTTCCAGGCTCAACAGGACCACGATCGCGGTCGTCAACGAGCCGTAGACCACGTTCACCTGCGAAAGCGTCGCGAAATAGAGCACCAGCAGGCGGCGCGTCACTTCCCACAGCAACGTGGCGGTGATTCCGCCGAGCAGCGCATGCCTCAGCCTGAGGTGGCCGACCGGCATGACGAGGTAGAGCGACGTCAGCATCAGGATCTCACCGGCCAGTCCCAGCAGATACAAAAGCAGGCCGGAGACGCCCGACAACGACCACCTGTGGCCGAGCAGATCGATGCTCTCCTCCCCGATGATCTGCAGCGCTCCGGACACAAGGGTGACCAACAACAGGCCTACGCACAGGCAGAGGATGTAGACATACGGCATCACCACCGAAACGAGAAAGTGCCGGGAGTGATCCGCCTTTCGATGATGAAAAATCACTGCCATCGCGCTTTCGAGCACCGTGAAAGCGAGCGAGCTGAAAAAGATCATCGTCACCAGCAGCACTGGCCCGAGCACGTCCGCGTGCGTCAGAAAATTCGAGAGTTCGGCGACGATGGCGCGCGATTGCCCGGGTAGCAGCCATTCCAGATAGCGCCCCACGGCTTCGAGCAGCGCGGCCTGTTCGATGAAGTGCGACAAGGCGATCACGCTCACGATCAGAAGCGGCACGATCGACAGCAGCGCGTAGTAGGCAACAGCACCGGCCAGCAACAGCCCCTGGTTGGCCCTGAAGGCTTTGAGCGCCTRCCAAATGAACCGCAACGGGTGGCGCAACAAGGGCGGTGCGTGGATGATGTTTCGGCGAATCATGCGTCTACTTCGGGAAGGCCAGTATGCCGCCGGCCGGCGACTGATCGATGGCTTGCGTATCATCTGCCGCTCTCCGCCTACATGACCATCCCCGCTTCATTCATCCAGGAACTGATCGCGCGCGCCGACGTGGTGGAAATCGTCGGGCGCTATGTTCAGCTCAAAAAGGCGGGCGCCAATTTCATGGGGCTCTGCCCCTTTCACGGGGAAAAGTCCCCTTCGTTCTCCGTCAGCCCGACCAAGCAGTTCTATCACTGCTTCGGCTGTGGCGCACATGGCAACGCGATCGGCTTTCTCATGGAACACGGCGGCATGGGTTTTGTCGAAGCCGTGCAAGACCTTGCGGGCCAATATGGCCTGCAGGTTCCCGAGGACGATGCCTCCCCCGAAGAACGCGCCCGCGCCGCTGGTCAAAGGCAGAAGCAGGTCACCCTTTCCGAAGTACTCGAAAAGGCCGGCGAGGCGTACCGGAAGCACCTTCGACAGGCGCCGGGCGCGATCAACTACCTGAAAGCTCGGGGAGTGTCCGGCGAAATCGCGCGGCAGTTCGGCATCGGCTACGCGCCGGCGGGCTGGCGCACGCTGGCCAGCGTGTTTCCCGACTACGACGACCCGCTGCTGGTCGAAAGCGGCCTGGTGATTACGGGCGAACCCGAGGAAAACGGCGAAGGCAAGCGCTACGACCGCTTTCGGGACCGCGTCATGTTCCCGATCCGCAACGTCAAGGGCGAATGCATCGGCTTTGGCGGACGGGTATTGGGCGACGAAAAGCCCAAATACCTGAACTCGCCCGAAACACCGGTCTTCAGCAAGGGGCGTGAGTTGTACGGGCTCTACGAGGCACGCGCGGCCTTCCGTGACAGGGGCTATGCCCTCGTTACCGAGGGATATATGGACGTCGTGGCGCTCGCCCAACTGGGCTTCCCGAACGCGGTCGCAACCCTGGGCACCGCCTGCACGCCGGAGCATGTCCAAAAGCTATTTCGCTTCACCGAATCCGTCGTCTTCAGTTTCGACGGCGACGCCGCCGGCCGCCGCGCTGCCCGAAAGGCACTTGACGGCGCGCTCTCGTACGCGACCGACGTGCGCAGCATCAAGTTTCTCTTCCTGCCCGCCGAACACGACCCGGACAGCTTCATTCGAGAGTTCGGCGCCGACGCTTTCGCGCGCTTCGTCAACGACGCGACACCTCTCAGCCGCTTCTTGATCGAAGCCGCCAGCGAAGGTTGCGACCTCGGCACGGCGGAGGGCCGCGCCCACATGTCGAGCAATGCGCGGCCACTCTGGACCGCTCTCCCGGACGGCGCCCTGAAGCGCCAGTTGCTCGCCGAAATCGCCGCGTTGGCGCAATTGAGCGGGCAGGACCTTGAACGGCTGTGGGCGCCGTCGGCGGCGAGAACCCCCGCTCCCGCGACACCATCGCTGCCGCCGGATGAAGACTGGAGCGCCTGGGACGGTCGAAACGAGTGGGTCGACGAGCATCCTCGGAGTTCGTCCGAACGTCGGCGATTCAAGTCTTCCAGAGCGCCTGTACCTCGACCGCCACCCGGGGGGCGCAAGCTGCCGACCAGTCGGCCGGACGTCGCGGCAAGACTCATCCTGTCGAACATGGCGGAGTGGGAGGGCCTGTCCCATGAACTGCACGCCCTGCTCTGCGACCTGCCCGGCGAGCACGGGCTGCTTTTTGCCTGGCTCGACAGCCAATTGCATGAGCACGGGATCCAATCCTGGGCCGCATTGCGCGAGGGCCTGCGCGGCCAACCGCTCGAAGCGCTGGCTCTTCGCGTAATGACGGGCCCCGACGGAAGCCCCATCGGCAATTCAGAGGGCGAACAAGCGGCCGACGCCGCCCGGGAATTGCGCAGCGTGCTCGACTACATGCTGGACGACTTGCTCAAGTCGCAACAGACGGAGGCCATCGAAGCAGCCAAGACCGACCCGCATGCGCTGGAACGCTACAAGGCCCTCCAAGCACGTCGCCTCGAACTGCGACAGCGCCTTAAATCAAGCACCACGGACGGGGCTTGAAAAAGCTGTAACAGCTATAATTTAAGGCTTCGCCAGAACGCGAAATAGGCAAGAGCGACAGCAGCACCTCCGGGCCGACCCCAAGCGCAATGCACTTCCCAACGGGAAACGGGTCAATACACCGCAAGGACTGCACACCAAATGTTCGCCCGACATCTTGCCTTTTGATGGCCGTTCGAGGACCTCGCGTCCTCGCTGCCTCATTGTTTGTGCTCCCGCCTGCGCCGGTTTTGGCGCGTTGATTCCGTTGGTCCATCTTGTTGTACGAGGTTTTATGCCCAGTTCAAAGAAGCCTGCCGTGTCTACCGCCAAAAAACCGGCTGCAGAAAAGCCATTGAAGCCATTGAAAAAAGCCGCGCTGCCGGCAACCAAGACGGGCGCCGCCGCGTCCAAGGCGTCTGCAGCAACGAAAGTGAATACCGTGCCTACGAAAACGACCACCACCGCTGAAACCCTGAAACCCGCCGCAAAGAAAGTCGGCCGTCCTCCCAAGGCAGCCGGTGCGCCCGCCGCAACGGGCGGCGCAAAGCGCGGCCGCAAGCCCAAAGCGGGCAACGAGTCCGTCTCCAGCGACATCGATCTGTCCGACATCGAAGACGATCTGGCGGGTGAAGAACCGGTCGTCGCCGCGACCGAAGAAAAGGTCAAACCGCTCCGCATGAAGATCAGCAAGGCGAAGGAACGCGCCTTGATGAAGGAGTTCGGCCTTGACGAGACCGTGCTGTCCGAGGAAGACCTCGCAAAGCGCCGCTCGCGCCTCAAGACCCTGATCACGCTCGGCAAGACCCGCGGCTACCTGACGCACGGCGAAATCTCCGATCACCTGCCGGACAAGCTGGTCGACGCCGAAACCATGGAAGTGGTGGTCACCATGCTCAACGACATGGGCGTGGCCGTGTACGAGCAGACGCCCGATGCCGAGACTCTCCTGCTGAACAACACCGCTCCGACCGCCACGACGGTCGAAGAAGCCGAGGAAGAGGCCGAAGCGGCGCTTTCCACGGTCGACAGCGAATTCGGCCGCACCACCGACCCCGTACGCATGTACATGCGCGAAATGGGCACGGTCGAACTGCTCACGCGTGAAGGCGAAATCGAAATTGCCAAGCGCATCGAAGGCGGCCTGATGGCGATGATGGAAGCCATCTCGGCTTCGCCCGCCACCATTGCTGAAATCCTGCGCCTGGGCGAAGACATCCGCGAAGGCAAGGTCGTCATCTCGACCATCGTCGACGGCTTCTCGAACCCGAACGAGGCCGACGACTATGTGGCCGAAGAAGACTTCGACGAGTTCGACGAGGAAGACGACGACGACGGCAAGGGCGGTTCCAAGGCGCTCACCAAGAAGCTCGAGGAACTCAAGCGCGACGCACTCGAACGCTTCGACCGTATCGCAGTGTTGTTCGAAAAGATCCACAAGATCTACGACAAGGAAGGCTACGGAACGCCGTCCTATCAGAAGGCACAGCACTCGCTCTCCGAAGAGCTGATGACCATCCGCTTCACCGCCCGCACCATCGAGAAGCTGTGCGACCTGGTGCGCACGCAGGTCGATGACGTTCGCAAGAAAGAGCGCGAACTGCGCCGCATCATCGTGGACAAATGCGGCTTCCCGCAGGACGAGTTCATCCGCGACTTCAGCGGTTACGACAAGAACGGCAACCGCGTCCCGTCCAACCTGCTCAACCTCAAGTGGGTCGAGAAGCAGGCTGCCGCAGGCAAGCCCTGGAGCGCCGTGCTTTCGCGCAACATTCCGCCGGTGCAGGAACTGCAGCAACGTCTGGCCGACATCCAGTCGCGCGTCGTGGTGCCGCTCGCCGAGCTCAAGGACATCAACAAGCGCATGAACGAAGGCGAATCGTCTTCGCGCGATGCCAAGAAGGAAATGATCGAGGCCAACCTGCGTCTCGTGATCTCCATCGCCAAGAAGTACACCAACCGCGGCCTGCAGTTCCTCGACCTGATCCAGGAAGGCAACATCGGCCTGATGAAGGCGGTCGACAAGTTCGAATACCGTCGCGGCTACAAATTCTCGACGTATGCGACTTGGTGGATTCGCCAGGCGATCACCCGCTCGATCGCCGACCAGGCGCGCACGATCCGCATCCCGGTGCACATGATCGAGACCATCAACAAGATGAACCGCATCAGCCGCCAGCATCTGCAGGAGTTCGGCTTCGAGCCTGACGCGGGCATCCTGGCTGCGAAGATGGAGATCCCGGAAGACAAGATCCGCAAGATCATGAAGATCGCGAAGGAGCCGATCTCGATGGAAACCCCCATCGGCGACGACGACGATTCGCACCTGGGCGATTTCATCGAGGACAGCAGCAACACGGCGCCGATCGAGGCCGCGATGCAAGCCGGCCTGCGCGACGTGGTCAAGGACATCCTCGACAGCCTCACGCCGCGCGAAGCCAAGGTGCTTCGCATGCGCTTCGGCATCGAGATGTCGACCGACCACACGCTGGAAGAAGTCGGCAAGCAGTTCGACGTGACCCGCGAGCGCATCCGCCAGATCGAAGCGAAGGCGCTGCGCAAGCTCAAGCACCCGTCGCGTTCCGACAAGCTGCGCAGCTTTATCGATACCCTGTAAGCTCGCATTCGCTGCAAGCAGAGAAGATGGCGCCCTCGGGCGCCCTTCTTTTTTCCGAAAGCCAAGAATCGACTGGAGCCACCGCGCATGAATCCCGACGCCGACAAACTCTGGCTGGCCCCGCGCTGGGCGCTGGCCATTCTGCTGGCAGTGCTGGGCATGCTCGGTCCGTTCTCGATCGACACCTACATCCCCGCTTTTTCAGGTATCGCTCACTCCATCGGCGCCACGCCCGTGGAGATGCAGCAGACGCTCTCGGCGTATCTCTTCGGCTTTGCTTTCATGAACCTGTTCCACGGGGCACTGTCGGACAGCTTCGGCCGCCGCCCGGTGGTGCTCTGGGGGCTGGTCGTCTTCACGGTCGCTTCGCTCGGCTGCGCGTTGTCGCAGACCATCGGACAGCTGGTGCTTTTTCGCGCGCTTCAGGGCTTGTCGACGGGGGCCGGCATCGTGGTGTCCCGGGCAGTGATCCGTGACATGTTTCCGCCCGCCGAAGCGCAGAAGGTGATGAGCCAGGTCACGATCTATTTCGGCATTGCGCCGGCGATCGCGCCGATCGTGGGTGGATTCCTGTTCGTGAACCTGGGCTGGCACAGCATTTTCTGGTTTCTGGTCGCGGTGGGCGTGGTGCTGTTCATCGCCAACTACAAACTCCTTCCCGAGACGCTGCACGCCGAGCACCGCCAGCCCTTCGAGGTAAAGCACCTGATGCGCGGCTACTGGGAGCTGTGCTCCGACCCGCGTTTTCTGCTGCTGGCGCTCGCGAGCGGGGTGCCTTTCAACGGCATGTTCCTGTATGTGCTCGCCGCGCCGGCGTTTCTCGGCGAGCACCTGTCGCTCGCACCGACGCAGTTCTTCTGGTTCTTCCTGCTGACCATCGGCGGCATCATGGCTGGCGCATGGGCGAGCGGCCGGATGGCCGGCAAGGTGGCCCCCAAGCGGCAGATCCGCGATGGTTTCGTCATCATGTTGGCGACTTCCCTCGTGAACGTCGTCGCGAACGCGTTGTTCACCCCGCATGCGGGCTGGGCGTTGTGGCCGCTGGCGGTGTTCGCCTTCGGGTGGGCGCTGATGGTGCCGGTCATCACGCTGCTGGTGCTCGACTTGCATCCCGAGCGCCGCGGCATGGCTTCATCGCTGCAAGCCGTGATCGGATCGACCGCCAACGGCGTCGTCGCAGGCGTGATCGCGCCGCTGGTGATGCATTCGACGCTGGCACTCGCGGGCACCTCGATCCTGATGCTGGGCATCGGCCTTGTCGCATGGGTCTGGCTGCACGGGCGCTGGCCGGAGATCGGGCGCCTTGTCGCCGGGGCAGCCGCATGAGGCTCATGAGAATCGACGCGCTGCCCACTTTTGCTCGGGCCTGGATCCCAGGTCGCACTGCCGTCAATGGGCGCGAGCGCCTGCGGGCGGCAACCGGCGCCTTGGCCGGCTTGCTCGTCACGGCAGTGTTGTGCCAATGGATGGTTCACATGGCGTGGGGCAGCACCTGGCTGATCGCGCCGCTCGGGGCCAGCGCCGTTCTGGTTTTCGCAGTGCCGGGGAGCCCGCTGGCGCAACCTTGGTCCGTGATCGGCGGCAATACCGTCGCCGCCCTGGCGGGCGTTGCCTGTGTGCAGTGGCTGCCGGACGGCCCTTGGGTCGGCGCCATTGCCGTTGCGCTCGCCATTTCGTTGATGTTCGCGCTTCGCTGCCTGCATCCGCCGGGCGGCGCCGTTGCGTTGCTGGCGGTCCTGACACACGCGACGCAATTCTCCTTTGCGCTTTTTCCGACTTTCGCCAATTCGCTGCTGCTGGTGCTGGCAGGCGTGCTCTACAACAGCTTGACGGGCCGCCGCTATCCGCACGTGCAAATCGCGCCGCGGCAGCCCACTACAGACAGCCGCTTCAGTTCGGCGGACGTGGACGCGGTTCTGGCGCGCTACAACCAGGTGCTCGACATCAGCAGAGACGATCTCGAATCGCTGATCCGCGAGACCGAAATCGAGTCATGGCACCGGAGGCTGGGCACGGTGCATTGCGTCGACATCATGTCGCGCGACCTCGTCTCCGTCGAATTCGGCACGACGCTGCAGGAAGCGTGGTCGCTGATGCACGCCCGGCGCATCAAAGCCCTGCCCGTCGTCGACAAGACCCGGCGCGTGGTCGGGATCGTCACGCAGGCGGATTTCTTCAGGCATATCGATCTGCAGCACCACGAAGGCTTGGGCGGCCGCCTGCGCGATTTCATCCGGGCGACGCGCACCGTCATGTCGAGCAAGCCCGAAGTCGTGGGCCAGATCATGACGCGCCAGGTGCGTGTAGCCAGCGAGGACCGGCCCCTCGCCGAACTGGTGCCGTTGTTCTCGGAAGGCGGCCACCATCACATCCCGATCATCGACGACGAAAAGAGGCTCGTCGGAATGATCACGCAGTCCGACTTCGTGCGCGCGCTGTATCGCGCCGTGGGGCCCCAGGACTGAGCGGCCAGAAGGCCGGGTCTGCGAAGCACTCCACCAGAAAGTCGAGCAGCGCACGCAGCGAGGCCGGCATCTGGCGCCGTGAACCATATAGCCCGTATACACCGAGCGGCTGCGGCACGGCGTCCGGCAGGAGTGGCACCAAACGCCCGTCCGCAATCGGCGCACGAACGGCATACGCCGGCTGCATGGCGATGCCCGCGCCTTCGATGGCCGCCGAAAGCAGCACCTGCGATTCGTTGGCACTCAGATTGCCGCTGACCGGCACCGCAACCCGCTCGCCCGCCTGCTCGAACTCCCACAGGCTTTTGCCGAAGTAGGAGTAAGTCAGGCAGTTGTGGGTCGCCAGGTCTTCCACGCTCGATGGCTTTCCGTTTGCAGCCACGTAGGCGGGCGCAGCACAGATCACCGAATCGCATCGGCCGAGCGGGCGGGCGATGAGGTTGGGATCAAGATCGTTGGTGATCCGGATCGCCAAGTCGATCCGTTCTTCGACCAGGTTGACGGACTTCGCACCCATGTGGAGGTCGATGGAAACCAGCGGATGGCGGCGCAGGAATTCGGAGACGGCGGCGGCAAGCACCTCCTGGGCCAGAGAGTGCGAACTCGCTACCCGTAGCAGTCCTCGCAGCGTGTCGGCATCCGCCGCGGCGGCGGCTGGCATCTCCGCGGCCACTTCGAGCATGCGCCGGCAGCGCACAAGGGTTTCCGTCCCCGCTTCAGTCAGGCTCACGCGTCGGGTCGTGCGATGCAGGAGCCGCGCTCCCGCCCACTGCTCCATCTGTGCAAGGTGGCGCGAGACCATGGCGCGTGACATGTCGAGCGCCTCGGCCGCAGCTGTCATGCTGGCCCGCTCGGCAATCGATACGAAGACTTCAGCGGCGGCAATACGGTCCATATTCGACCGAATTCTGCAACAAACCTGCGCGCTCAACGGTGTTTTTAGACCGACCGGAGAAACATACGATCGATCGCACCCATCTTCGTACAAGGATCACCATGAGCAAAATCGCCCTCCTCGGTATCTCCGGCAACGCCGGTTCTCGTATCGCCCACGAACTGCTTCAACGCGGCCACACCGTGAGCGGAATTGCCCGCAAGGCGGAAGGCGTCGCGCCACACCCGCAACTCACCGTGAAGACTGCGGATGCCACTTCCGTCGATGCGTTGGTCCCGCTCCTTCGGGGCCACGATGCCGTGATCAGCGCCACCCGCTTCGTCGGCGGGAGTGATGCCGAAACGCTGATTGCAGCGACCAAGAGCGCGGGCGTGCCACGGCTGCTAGTTGTCGGCGGAGCAGGCAGCCTGGAGGTAGCGCCCGGCAAAGCCTTGATCGAGACGCCGGAGTTTCCAGACGCCTACAAGGCGGAGGCCAGCGCCGGCGGCGCGCTCCTGAAGCGGCTGCGCAGCGAGAAGGAACTGGACTGGACCTTTCTTTCGCCATCGGCGCTGTTTGCGCCCGGAGAGCGTACGGGCAAGTTCCGGCTCGGCGGCGATCAACTGCTGACGGACGCGAATGGCAAAAGCTGGATCTCGATGGAGGACTACGCCATCGCGCTGGCCGACGAGCTCGAAAGGCCCAAGCACTCGCGCGTTCGCTTCACCGCCGGATATTAGGCACACCCCCAGGCTCCGCGCACTTCGTGTCGCTCCTCCACCCCCTTGCAGGGGGCAACACCGGCGGCCCGGCTTAGCCGGTTCCGCGGTGTTTCTGGAAGAGAGGCGCTGCTGTGTTCAAGGGTTTGCTTCGAGGGTTCGCTTCATTGCGCGCATGCCCTCTTCGATCATGGCAGCGATCGGGGCGGCCATGGCATTGGGCAGGAGGTCGGCGATCCAGACGAGCCTGCTGGTGCCGGCCTCATCGGCGAAGACTTGCAGAGATGCGTTGTGATGCGTGAGACGGCCGCCGCTGGCGGACCAGACGATGCGGCGGGCGGCTTCGTCGAGGTCGACGATCACCTCTCGCGCGACGATGCCGTTGGCGAAGGTGACGATTCGGGCATCGTCGCCGTCCATGCGGCAATCACTGACGAAGCCCGGGACCAGGCGGCGATGAATTTCGCCGACGTCGCGGACGGCATCCCAGATGGCGGCGGCGCTTGCCGCCACCTGAATCTCGCGTCGAATGGAAGCCATGGCCTGATCTCCTCACGAAGATGAAGAACTGAGGCCGGAGATTAGCGCGAAACCCCCAGCAAACGCTCCAGCACTTCGGGTTGCGTGCGCAGCGTGGCCGCCCGGTCGGCATGGACGACCGTGCCATGGTCCAGCACGACCGCTTCGTCGGAAATCGCAAGGATCGCCTGTGGATGCTGTTCGACGACGATGGCTGACAGCCCCTCGCCTTGCGTGATGCGGCGAATGGCGCGAAGCAGTTCTTCCACGATGATGGGCGCGAGGCCTTCGAGCGGCTCGTCGAGCAGCAGCAGCGTCGGATTGACCACCAGCGCGCGCCCGACCGCGAGCATCTGCTGCTCGCCGCCCGACAGTTGCGTTCCGAGGTTGGACTTCCGCTCGGCCAGTCGAGGGAACATCTCGTAGACGCGCTGCGGGTTCCACTTGCCCGGGCGGGCGACGGCGGTGAGGTTCTCGTGCACGGTCAGCGACTTGAAGATGTTGCGCTCCTGCGGCACCCATCCGATGCCCGCTGACGCGCGCTGGTGTGACGACAGCTTGTGCAGCGCCACGCCGCCGAGCGAAATGCTGCCGCCGTGCTGGCGCGTCGCGCCCGCGAGCGTGTTGATCAGCGTGGTCTTGCCGGTGCCGTTGCGGCCCAGCAGCGCCAGCGTCTGGCCTTGTCCGATGGCGAGATTGACGTCGTGCAGCACGACCGCCTCGCCGTATCCGGCGCTCAGGTTTTCGATGCGCAGCAATTCAGACATGTCGGGTCTCCCGCCCGGCCGTCCCAAGGGAGGCCTGCGCCCCCTCGGGGGGCTGCGAACCAATGTGAGCTTGGGGGTCCACATCACTTCCATGGCCCAGGTAGACCTCTTTCACCCGCGGGTCGTTGGCGATCGTGTCGGGGTCGCCTTCGGTCAGCAGGGTGCCGTTGACCAGCACGGTCATCCGGTCGGCAAAGCTGAAGACGAGGTCCATGTCGTGCTCGATCAGCAGCACGGACACATCGGCCGGCAGCGCGGCGACGGTTTCGAGCAGTTCTTCGCGTTCGCCGGCAGGCACGCCAGCGACGGGCTCGTCGAGCAGCAGGACGCGCGGCTCGCAGGCCAGCGCAATGGCGATTTCCAGCAGACGGCGCTTGCCGTAAGCCAGATGCTTCGTCCGTTGCTGCGCCACGTCCGCGAGCCGGAATTGCTCCAGCAGCCGACCGGCCCGTTCGGCCACCTGCTTCGACGCGCCGAGCGGCCGCCACCAGTCGGTGCCGACGCCGGAGTGCTGGGAGACCACCAGCGCGAGCGTCTCCAGCGGCGTCATCGAATCGAACAGCTGGTTGATCTGGAAGGTGCGAACCATCCCTCTCGCCACGCGGCGGTGCGGCGCAAGGCGCGTAATGTCCTCGCCTTCAAGGACGATGCGGCCCTCGGTGGGCGTGAGCACGCCGGTCAGCAGATTGATCAGCGTCGTCTTGCCGGCGCCGTTCGGGCCGATCAACGCATGGCGTGCGCCGCGATGCAGGTTCAGCGTGACATTGTTGGTGGCCGTGATCCCGCCGAAGCGCATCACGAGGCCCGTTGCGGAAAGGACGATGTCGTTTGCCGTAGCGGTCATGGCTTGACTCCCGCGCGGGCGCCGAACCACGTCCACGGCTTGAACAGCCGATCGCGGCCGACCAGCACCATCAGCACAAGGATCAAGCCGATCCAGAACATCCAGTACTGCGGCGTGACGCTGGAGAGCGTGTCCTGCAACAGCTTGAAAACGATGGCGCCAACCACGCCGCCGTACAGCCAGCCAACCCCGCCGATCACCAGCATCAACAGCACGTCAGCCGAGCGGTCGAACGAAAGCACGTCGAGCGATGCGAAGCCGGTGGTCTGCGCAAGCAACGCGCCCGCCGCTCCGGCCGCTGCCGCCGCGATCGTGTAGATCACCGCGAGGCGCGAAACCACGGGAATTCCGATCGCCATGGCGCGCAGCCGGTTGTCGCGCACGGCCATCAGCGTGGCACCGAAGGGCGAATGCACAAGGCGGCGCATCAGCAGGAAGAGCAGCAGCAGTACGGACATCGAATACCAGGCCGCCGTGCGACCGAAGAGATCGAAGTCGAACAAACCGAGGACGGGACCCATCACCACGCCCTGCAATCCGTCGGCGCCGCCGGTGAGCCAGTCGAGCTTGTTGGCAAGCTCCAGGAGAAGCAGCGCGGTTCCGAGCGTGACCATCAGTCGCGTGAGATCGGTGCCGCGCAGGATGGTCACGCTGGCCATTGCGCCGACGACCGCGCACACCACGATCGCGACCAGCAGTCCGACAGTCGGGTCGGGCATCACGTGCTTGGCAAAGAGCGCCGCCGCATAGGCACCGAGCCCGAAGAACCCGGCATGTCCGAGCGACACGATGCCGGTGTAGCCGAGGATGAGATCGAGCGACATCGCGAACAGCCCGACGATGGCGATCTCGTTGATCATGAGCGCATGGGAGGGGAAGACCAGCGGCAGTACGAAAGCCACGGCCCAGACGACGAACTCCCAGGGTCGCCAGCGCGCCTTGCGCAAGAGCGGTTGCTGAAAGTCCATCAACGCGCTCCCTTGCGCGTAAACAGGCCCTGCGGCCGCCACATCAAGATGAAGATCATCAGCAGGTACACCGTGAAGGCGCCCATCTTCGGAATGAAATACTTGCCGGCCACATCGGCGATGCCAAGCAGCAGCGCAGCCAGCAGCGGCCCGGTGATCGATGAGGTGCCGCCGACGGACACCACGATGAGGAAGTAGATCATGTACTTCAGCGGGAAGGTCGGATCGAGGCCGAGGATCTCGGCGCCCAGCGCACCCCCCAGGCCGGCCAGCCCCGAGCCCACTGCGAAAGTCAGCAGGAACACCACGTTCACGTTGATGCCCATGCCGGCGGCAACCCGCGGATCATCGACGGCGGCGCGAAGCCGGCTGCCGAAGCGCGTCTTCGTGAGGATCAGCTGAAGCACCACGGTCAGCAACGCGCACACGGCGATGATGAAGATCCGGTAGTGGCCCATGCCCAGCATCAGCGCGCCGTCACCGATCTCGGTGCGTCCGCGAAGCCATTCGGGCAGGTGGATGTTCTGCTGCGAGGAGCCGACGAAGTAGTCGACCGCCGCGACCGCCATGAACGCAAGGCCGATGGAGAACATCACCTGGTCGAGGTGCGGCTTGCCGTACATCGGACGATAAAGCGTGCGCTCTAGCAGCGCGCCCGCGGCGCCGACGACGATGAACGCGAGCGGCAGGCAAAGGAGAAAAGGCACGCCGAGCTGTTGCATGGCGAATACCGTCAGGTAGCCGCCGGCCATGGCGAATGCCCCGTGCGCGAGGTTGATGAAGTTCATCAGCCCCAGCGTCACGGCCAGGCCGACCGCGAGCACGAACAGCAGCATGCCGTAGGCGATGCCGTCAAACAGAATGGTTAGCATGGCTCGCCCCCAGTCTTCGCGCACTTCGTGTCGCTTCGCCTACCCCCTACCGGGGGCAATACCAGTGGCCCGGCGGAGCCGGTTCCACGGTATTTTCCGAATGGGGTGGGGGCGGATTTTGCGTTGTCAGCGGTCAAGGGCGGGGGGTGCATCACTGCTTGGTCTTGCCGGGGTCTTTGACGTTTTTGATGACGTCGAACTCGACGTTGTAGAGCTGGCCGTCTTTTTTCTCGACTTTGCGCAGGTACACGTCTTGCACGATATCGCGGGTCTGGGCGTCGATGAGGACTTGGCCGCGGGGGCTTTCGAAGACTTGGCCCTTCATTGCGGCGAGGAGTGCTTCGCCACCGCCCTGGCCCTTGGTGGTCTTGAGGGCGTCATAGATGATGCGCATGCCGTCATAGCCGCCGACGGCCATGAAGTTGGGGCGCATGTTCTTGTTGGCCTTTTCGAAGGCTTCGACGAACTTCTTGTTCATCGCCGAGGGATGGGCCGCCGAATAGTGGTGCGAGGTGACCACGCCCAGCGCGCCGTCGCCCATGTCGTTGAGCTGATCGTCGTCCGTCACGTCGCCGGTGGCGATCAGCTTGATGCCAGCCTTGTCCATGCCGCGTTCGAGGAACTGCTTCATCACGGCCGAGCCCGCGCCGGAGGGCACGAAGACGAACAGCGCGTCAGGCTTGGCGTCGCGCACTTTCTGCAGGAAGGGCGCGAAGTCGGGATTGCGCAGCGGCACGCGCAGCGAATCGAGCACCTTGCCGCCGTTGAGCTGGAAGCGCTCCTTGAAGTACTTCTCGGCGTCGTTGCCGGGGCCATAGTCGGAGACCAGCGTGACCACGGTCTTGATTCCGTTCTTTGGCGCCCAGTCGCCCATGGCCACCGAGACCTGCGGCAGCGTGAAGCTCGAGCGCACGACGTACGGAGACGCTTCAGTGATGCTCGACGTGGCAGCCGCCATCACGACCAGCGGCGTCTTCGACTGCGTGGCAATCGGTGCGACGGCCAGCGCGGATGGCGTGATGCCCATGCCGGCGAGCACGTTCACCTTGTCGTTGACGACCAATTCCTGCGCCAGGCGCTTGGTGACGTCCGGCAAGCCGGTGTCGTCCTTGACGATCAGTTCGACCTTCTTGCCCGCGACGGTGTCGCCGTTCTGCGCCATGTAAAGACGCGCGGCGGCCTCGATCTGGCGCCCGGTGGAAGCCTGCTGGCCGGTCATCGGAAGGATCAGGCCGATCTTGAACGTGTTGTCCGCGGCGAATGCCGAAGGCATGGCCAGCGCAATGGCGGTCAGGCTGGCAGCCTTGACGAGATGACGACGAAGCATGGAGCTCTCCTTTTCGATAGGTGCTGAATTGGCGAAACGGTGGATATTGTGACGAGATGCAAGTGGACGCGGGCTTCGGCAAACACCTAGCTTGCCGCCGCAGGATCGGATTTCTGCGCGATCATGAAATTGGACGCGCGATCATCGCGCAATGGGGGGTGGCAGAGGCAAGTCATGCAGGTCCATCGTGCGGGTGCAATGTTCAGGTTCGGCGGCGGATGAGATTCACGCCCGGCAAAGGATGCGCCTGCAGGCCGTGCAGCGCCTCGCGGAGGTTGCGCTGGGCGATGCGGCTGTGCTCGCGCATCAGCGCCTCGGCGCGGGAACCCTCGCGGTTTTCGATCGCGTCCAGCACCTGCCAATGCTGGTCCTGTGCGATCAGCAGCATGTCTCGAGCGGCAGGCGCATTGGCCTGCACGACGACGAAGGCCGATGGCGATGCGAAGGGCAAGTTGGTGACGCGCTCGGTCTGCATGCTGATCAGCGGGCTCGCGGACAGCTCGGACAGCAGGCGATGAAACTCTTCGTTGAACGCCACATAGCGCGAGAACGCGGCATCGTCCAGCGCCGGTTCGCACAACAGCTCGTCGATGCGCTTGAGACACGCGCGGGCCTCGCGCAGCACCACCGGCGCCACGCCGCGCTCCGCTGCGAGCCGCGCCGACAACCCTTCCAGCGTGCCGCGCAACTCGATGGCGTCCGACACGTCACGCTCCGAGAAAGTCCGCACGGCATAGCCACCGTTGGGCAGCGCCTCCAGCAAGCCCTCCTGCTCGAGGCGCATCAGGGCGCTGCGCACCGGGGTTCGGGAGACGCCGAGCAATTCGGAGATGGCGACTTCGGCAATGCGGGCACCGCCGGGCAATTCGCCGGCGAGCACCATCTCGCGCAGGCGCAACTGGGCCTTGACGGCTTGCGAGCCGCCCGCTTCGGGTTCGCCGAACACGGCGGCGACGGCATGGCTTGTCGCAGGATGGATGCGGTCGTTCACGGGATACGGACTGTATACAAAGGAACCCAGAAAATTGACCGGGCCGCCGGGTTTCGAGGGTAAACACTCATCCCGGTGTATCCGCTGCGCATCAGTCCTGTGCGGATACGATCGACCGTTCTATTCCAGTTTTGACGGAGCCACCTATGTCCCAGCATGCCCAACTGCCTGCCCGCTATGACCATGTCGGCAGCTTCCTGCGCCCCAAATACCTGCTCGAAGCCCGAGAGCAAAAAGCCAAGGGCGAAATCACGCCCGAGCAGCTTCGAAAGGTCGAAGACAAGGCCATCACGGAGATCGTCAAGTTCCAGGAAGACGTTGGCCTCAAGAGCATCACCGACGGGGAATTCCGCCGTACCTATTTCCACATCGACTTTCTCGAACAGCTCGGCGGCGTGAAAACGGATATTCCGGTCACGATCCGCAAGCCCGACGGCACAGAGGAACTGGCCCCGCCGGTGATGCGCGTGATCGACAAGGTCCGCCACGCCAAGAACATCCAGCTGGCGGATTTCCAGTACCTCAAGAGCCAGGTGTCCGCCGGGAACACGCCCAAGGTCACGATCCCCTCGCCCACCATGCTGCACTTTCGCGGCGGCCGCGCCGGCATCAGCAAGGAGGCTTACCCGGAACTCGATCCGACCTTCTACGACGATGTGGCCAAGGCCTATGGCGACGAGCTTCGCTCGCTGGCTGATGCCGGTTGCACCTATGTGCAGATGGACGACACTAATCTCGCCTACCTTTGCGACGAAAGAATGCGCGAAGCAGCCCGCCAGCGCGGCGACGACCCGAACGAACTGCCGCACCGCTATGCCGCCTTCATCAACAAGGTCGTCGCGCAAAAGCCGGCCGGCATGACGCTGGCGATGCACCTGTGCCGCGGCAACTTCAAGAGCACGCACGCCGCAGCCGGCAACTACGAGCCGGTGGCCGAGGCGCTGCTCAAGGAAATGGATCTCGACGCCTACTTCCTCGAATACGACGACGCGCGCTCGGGAGATTTCCGTCCCCTGCGCTTTCTGCCGAAGGGCAAGACGGTCGTGCTTGGCTTGGTGACCACCAAGTTCGGCGAAATGGAAGACAAGGACGAGCTCAAGAGCCGCATCGAGGCCGCCGCCAAATACGTTTCGCTCGACCAGCTCGCCCTGTCGCCGCAATGCGGTTTCTCCAGCACGGTGCACGGCAACAACATCGCTGTCGAGGCGCAACGTGCCAAGCTGCGTCTGGTCATAGAGACAGCCCAAGAGGTCTGGGGGAGCTAACGCTAGGCTCGCCCCCAGGCTGCGCGCACTTCGTGTCGCTCGCCGACCCCCTGCCGGGGGCAACACCAGCGGCCCGGCAAAGCCGGTTCCGCGGTGTTTCCCGAAGATGCCGTTCCGGCGGGCGGTTTGTTTTGGCGCTGGGGTGAAGTAGGCTTCGGGGATGAAGCTCTTCACCGGTCCCCTCAGCATGTTCGGCGCCAAGGCGCAGATCGCGGCTTTTGAGAAAGGGCTGCCGTTCGAATGCGTGATGGTGCCATTCGACAGCGACGACAACTACGAGCCCAAGCATCCCGACGTGCTGCGGATCAACCCGAAGCAGCAGGTGCCGGTGCTGGTCGACGGCGACCTCGAACTGTTCGATTCGACTCAGATCTTCGAGTACCTCGAAGATCTCG
Organism: Variovorax sp. 01N429; assembly: GCF_056399425.1. Lineage (NCBI taxonomy): Bacteria > Pseudomonadati > Pseudomonadota > Betaproteobacteria > Burkholderiales > Comamonadaceae > Variovorax > Variovorax sp. 01N429. The sequence continues at coordinate 106,915 of NZ_JBFTRG010000007.1, forward strand.
TTCCCGATCCACCGCTGTGGCCCGCCGAAGTCTCCGCGCGTGCCCGGGCGCGACAACTCGAACTCAAGTCGGATGAGGTTTTCTTTCCCCACGTCGTGAAGCTTTTTGGGCTGCAGGACGACATGCAGAGTCCCGCGGCGCGGGCGGCGTGTGCTGCGTGCGACCGCTTTTGCAAGGACCTGGATCTTCTTCTCGAAGGCCGCGACTATCTCGCCGGCCCCTATTCGTACGCCGACATAGCCTTCTACATGGCGCATGTATTCGCCGACCGCAAGGGAGCCGGCATGACATCCTCCACCCCGCGGCTGGTGGCCTGGCGTGATCGCGTTGGCGAGCGGCCCGCCGTGCGCGAAGTGGTCGGCGCGATGATGCGTTTCCTCGCATCGCACGGGCGGCCGGTGCCCGCGTTCCTGCAGTCGCATCTCCACACGTGAATCAGATCGACGAGTTGCTCGACTGGCTGCCCTCGCCGTCGCAGCATTTGCTGGTCGTCACGTTCGCGCTGCTTGTCTACGTGCTGACCACCCGCGGGCGGCGCGAACAGCGCGCGCCTTCGACGGCCATCGCCTGGGTCATGGGACTTGCGCTGATGCCCTACGTCATCCTTCCCATGTACCTGTTGTTCGGCCAACGCAAGCTCCGGCCGGCGGGCTCTCCCCGTCCGCCGCGCACCGGCCCGACGGGGCATTGGGCCGCCGACTTGATCGAGAGCTTCGGCCTGGCGCCGCCCGGGCCCTGCGACATTCATTTCCATTCCGATGGCGCGGCTGCGCGCGATGCGCTCTTCGAGGTGATCGAACGCGCACGGACGCGGCTCGACGTCGGCACCTTCATCATCGGTGATGACGCGCTGGGACATGAAGTCATCAACCGGCTGTCGCGGCGCGCGCGCGAAGGGGTGGCGGTGCGCGTGCTGCTCGATGGCTTCGGCGCGCTTTCACTGCCGCGCTCGCATTTCGACACGCTGCGCGAAGCGGGCGCCGAAGTTGCGGTGTTTCGTCCCATCTTCAGCTTGCGGCGCACCGGCCCGCGAAACCTGCGCAACCACCGCAAGCTCACCATTGCCGACGACCAGTGGCTCTGGTCGGGCGGCCGCAATCTTGCTGGCGAGTACTTCACCGGCAACGACGATCATCCGATTCCATGGCGTGACCTGTCCTTCGATCTCCGGGGTAGCGTGGCCGCCGCGGCGGCGCGGCAGTTCGACCATGACTGGTCGTCGGTGCGCAAGCGCAAGGCGCGCGCTTCGGCCGCCATCGAAACGACCGCTGGAGGCGACCTCGCGCAGTTCCTGCCGAGCGGCCCCGACCAGACCGAAGACACGGCACACGCCCTGCTCATCGACGCCTGCTTTCGCGCCGAACAACGGCTGCTCGCCATCACTCCTTACTTCGTGCCGGGCGACGGGCTGCGCGACGCCCTGCGCCTGGCCGCGCGGCGCGGCGTGCAGGTGACGATCGCCATCCCGGCCCGATCGAATCACCGTCTGGCCGACTTCGTTCGCGCACGCGCGATGCGCGACCTCGCTCGCGCAGGGGTCACCTTTCGCATGTTGCCTTTCATGGCGCACGCCAAGGCCGTGGTGGTGGACGAAGACCTCGCGATATGCGGATCGATCAATCTCGACCTGCGCAGCTTGCTCATCAACCATGAGGCGGCCGTGGTGTTCTACGGCCAGCGCCAGATCGATTGGCTGGCGCAATGGATCGAAACCACCGCCTCAGCCGGTGAAACCTACCGGGCACGGCGGCCGGGCCTCGTTCGCGATCTGGCCGAAGGGCTGCTTCTCACCATCGCGTTCCAGCTCTGACCGAGCGCCGGGCGGCCATGGCGGCAATGCCTCGTTGTCCGATACTCGCTTCTCGTCGCAAGCAACTTCAGGAGAGATGCATGACAAAGCTCGTCCAGTTCAACCGGCCCGATGGCGGCGCCGTTCAAGGCTACCTTGCAGAAGCCGACAAGCCCTTCGGCTCCGTCGTGGTGATCCAGGAATGGTGGGGATTGAACGATCAGATCCGCGGGGTGGCCAATCGGTTTGCAGAAGCAGGGTTCACCGCCCTGGTGCCAGACCTGTATCGCGGAAAGTCCACGGTCGAAGCCGAGGAAGCCCATCACCTGATGGACGGCCTGAACTTCGCGGACGCGGCGTCACAGGACGTCCGTGGGGCGGTGCAGTTCCTGAAGGCGCGCGGTGGCAAGGTAGGTGTCACAGGCTTTTGCATGGGCGGAGCGGTCACCCTCCTCGCCTCGACCATGGTCCCCGAGGCCGACGCCGTGGTCGTGTGGTACGGCTACCCGCCGCTGGAGTACGTCGATGCGTCGAAGATCACTGCGCCGCTGATGGGTCACTGGGCCACGCAGGATCAGGCCTTTGCGATCGCAGGCGTCGAAAGCCTCGAAGAAAAACTGAGTGCCGCGGGCGTCCGCTACGAAGGGCACCGCTACCTGGCGCACCATGCCTTCGCCAACGAGGAAGCGCAGGGCCCGGGACGCATCCCGATCACGCAATACGACGCCGTTTGGGCGGAACGCGCCTGGGATCGCACGGTGCGATTCTTCGGCCGCGAACTCGCCTGAAACCAGGCGCACGTCAGCGATTCGTTTTCTTCTGGGTGCCCTTCCCCGATTCGGCGGACTTGTTCGTGTAGCTCGCGTTGCCGAGCCCGGTACCGATCGTCAGGATCGCCCAGCGCTCCACGTCGTGCATGAAGGGCAGTTCGCTCAGGCCTTGGACCACCGCATCGTTGTGCATCAGCGCGACCGTGGGGTGTCCGCCGATCAGCGGGATTTTTTTGCAAAGCTCGCTGGGCAGATGGAAATGCTCGCTCTCCCAGTCGCCCGGCAGGTTCTGCGCACCGCGCGCGATCGATCCGTCCTTGCGAATCAACCCGGGACATCCGATGCCGATGAACGGGGCAAGTCGAATGCCCTTCTTGTCGCAATGCCGCATCTGCTTGGCGAGCATTTCCGCGAGCGTTTCGACCAGGATCTTGCGGCTGGGACCGTCGTCGGCATGGCGCCATTTCTCGCGGTGAACCACCTTGGCCTTGGAGAGGTCGGCTGAGCGCCTGATCCGCGTCTTGACGACGCCGCAGCGCACATTGGTGCCGCCGATGTCGAGCGCAAGAATGGCGTCGCGGCCCTTCAGCAGCGGCGGCGGAACCAGGTGCACCCAGCCGAGAAGGCCGCCATCGTCGGTCTCATGCGAGATGCGGCCCAATTGCACCGACTGCCCCATTTCCTGGAGGATGGCCGCGGCCTGCAGGATCGCGCGTTCGCCGACATCGCTTTCCGGAAACCCGCCGCCAATCACGACCCGCTCGACGCCTTTCCATGACGGGTGACGCATGAAGCGGTCGATCACCCAAGCCAGGTCTTCCGCGAATTCCTCGATGACGGCATGCACGACATCGGCGGCCCGTGAGGCCTCTTCGCCGATGGCCTTGTCGAGGACCCGCTTGCTCAGGTCCCTGGAATGACGCCTTCCCAGCGGGTCAGTCCCCTTGCGTCGGCTGCGGCGGCGCCAGCGCTCGAGCAGCTCCCTGAAGGCTGTCTGGCTGGCCRCATCACCGACAAAACCGTCCTTGTCGCGCAACTGCAGGCTGTAGCCCTCGACCACCACCGAAGGGAGTTCGCGTGCGCCATGCACGTCCGGTAGGGGATGCGCGTCGTTGTCGTTTCCATCCTTGCTTTCGTTCTTCTCTTTCTTGTCTCTCTTCTCTTTCTTTTCTTTTGCCATCGTGTTCCCCGGGTGCGCCGTTCAGTCGGCCGTGGTCGCCAGTATCAGCTTTGCGGTTTCGTCCGGCGCGTCCCAGTGGGGATAGTGTCCGCACCGGTCAAACCAGTGGACGCGAGCGTCCGGAAAGAGTTGCTGCGCGCGAGCGGCCTGGATCGGGAAGCAGAGCCGGTCGAAGCGCCCCCAACCGATCACGAGTTGCTTTTCGAGACTGCCGACCAAAGCGCCTTCCTGCGGCGACCCTTGTATGAGGTTCTTCAGGACCAGGTTGAAGGAAGCTGCCGATGCGAAGTTGCGCATTTCATCCAGGACCAGCGAAGGCGAAAGACCGGCGGCGCGCGCCGAGACGTGCCCCAGCAGCAGCACGCGCGACCATTCGTTGGCCGTGATCGCCGGCATGGCGAATTGCAGTGCACGCGCCATCCGCCAGGAAAGGCACACGGATGCTCGATACGCATGGCGCTCCCAGCCTTCCCAGAAGCCGAGCGGACCAAGCGACACGACCGCCCCGACCACGCCGCCGCGCCGCGCCAGTTCCAGAATGAGTTGCCCGCCCACTGAACTGCCGGCGGCATCGATTCCGATCAGATCGTGTTCCTTGAGAAACAAAGCGACCGCATCGCACAGAGTGCCAATGGAGACTTCGCCGTCCAGTTCAGGGCTCTTGCCGAACCCCGGAAGGTCGATGGCCACCACGCTGCGCTCTGCAGCCAGCGGCGTCAGGATGGTCCTCCACGAACGCCAGGTGCCTCCCAGGCCGTGGATGAGCAACAAGGGCTTGCCTTCACCGCGTCGGACGTAGTTGATGCGCACGCATTCATTCTGCTTTCAGCCGCTGCGCTGCAGCATCGGCACGGCGCACGATCGCCTGTAGGAGACGAACCAGTCCATCGAATGGCCTCATCGGGGCCGCGTCGCCGATACACTGCCTCGATGCGTTCTCTGCGCCGAATCTGGCTCACCGCCTTGGCTTGCCTGGGTCTCCTCGGCGCGGCCTTTCCGTCGCAAGCGCAAGGAGGGGCCGGCGAACTCCGCATCGGATCGAAGCGATTCACCGAGTCGTACATCCTCGCGCAGGTGCTCGCGCAGACGGCGGCAGCGCACACCACACCCGCGCCCGTCGTGCGGCAAGGACTCGGCAATACGGCCATCGTCTACGAAGCGTTGACCTCCGGCGGCATCGATCTCTATGCCGAATACACCGGCACCATTGCCCTCGAAATCCTCAAGAGCGCCCAACCCATGACGCTGGAGGACATGAACGCGGCGCTTCGTCCATTGGGACTTGGCATTGCGATTCCATTCGGCTTCAACGACGGCTATGCGCTCGCCATGCGCGCGGCCGATGCCGATCGACTGGGCGTGCGAACGCTCGGCGACCTCGCTGCCCACCCTGAGCTGAAACTCGGCCTGTCGAACGAGTTCCTCGGACGCGCCGACGGCTGGCAAGGGCTGGCCGCTCGCTATGGCTTCACGCAGACGCCGACAGGGCTCGACCACGGACTGGCCTACGACGCGATCGCAGCGAAGCAGATCGACGTGACCGACATTTACACGACGGACGCCAAGATCGATCATCTCGGCCTGCGCGTGCTCGAAGACGACCGCCATTACTTTCCGCGCTACGACGCCGTGGTGCTCTACCGCCTCGACGTGCCAACGCGCTGGCCGCAGGCGTGGGCGGCGATGCAGAAGCTGGAAGGCCGGGTGGACGAGCACGCGATGATCGAGATGAATGCGCGTGCCGAATTGCAGGGCGTGGGCTTCGATGTCATTGCGCGCGACTTCCTCGCGCAAAGCAAGATCGTCGCCCAGCCGGCCAACGCCAACACGACCCAGGCAGCCGGCGCCGCGCGCCCGAAGGATGCCGCGGCGCGCGGTTTCCTCGCCAAGCTCTTCGGCCCGGACCTCGGTCGGCTCACGCGCCAGCACCTGCTACTGGTCGCGGTTTCGGTGGGGCTGGGCATCCTGATCGCGGTGCCATTGGGCATCCTCGTGTTTCCACACCTTCGAACGCGTGCGCTCGTGCTCGGGCTCACGGGGCTGCTGCAGACGATTCCTTCGCTTGCGCTGCTGGCGATATTGATCTCCGCAGTGGGCGCGATCGGCCTCGTTCCGGCGCTGATCGCGCTCACGCTTTATTCGCTGTTGCCGATCATGCGAAACACAGTCACGGGCTTGGCCGAGGTTTCGGCAGGGCTGCGCGAGGCCGGCACCGCCTTGGGAATGACCGCCGGGCAGACGCTGCAAGTGGTGCAGTTGCCGCTGGCGCTGCCCACCATCCTTGCCGGCGTACGGACGGCGACGACCATCGCCATTGGCACCGCGACCATCGCGGCCTTCATTGGCGCCGGAGGTTTCGGCGAGCGCATCGTGACGGGGCTGGCGCTCAACGATCGCGAACTGCTGCTGGCCGGTGCAGTGCCGGCCGCAGTGCTGGCATTGCTCAGCGAGGCATTGTTCGAATCGATCGAATACTTGATGCGCCGCAGAGGCTGAAGGCGCGGCGGAACAAGCCTTGCCCGGCTGGGCGATCGCACTGAAATCGCCGTTGAACGAGCTTTCGATCCCTTACACTGGCGCAGTCAGGAGAGAGCCCCGCTGCGCCGGGGCCGCCGAAGGCGCAGGTCCCACCAAAACACGGGCCCGAACGCTCAGGCAAAAGGACTGGCGAAGCGCCCCGCATCAGGGCGTTTCCTTGCTGGAGAGAGGCGACCCGTCACATGACGGCCTCGCCCACCGAAGGAGCAAGCCCCGATCGTGGGGTGAATCTCTCAGGATTACACAGCGCAATTAGTGACCACTAACATCCTGCTAAGTCATTGATTTTGCTGGGTGCCTGTAAGCAGACATTGCACATCGTGTGCGGTATATGTCGCCCAAACCCCCCTTTTTCCATAAAATTCCGTGCAAATCCAGTGCACAGCTACCCCTGTAGCAGCACAAGGGTTTCAAGCCCCAAGAACACGCTGTTTTTGGTCTTTTTTTTTGGAGTGAAGACATGGCACTGTCACAGCGGAAAAAAGGCGGCAACTGGTACTGGCGCGAAACCATCGAGGGTATCGACTTCTTCGAGACCACTGGCACCACTGACAAAGCACTTGCTAAGGAGTGGGCTGCAAAGCGTCACGAGGAATGCTACAGAACCATCAAGCTTGAGGGCCACAAGCGGAAGCCACTCACTGTTGCTGTGTTGGTAGAGAAGTATCTGGCTTCAATTGAGGGAAAGCCCACTTATCGCAACATTGAAATGAACCTCAACAAGTTCAAGTCCTGCTTTGCCATCCTTGTTAAAGACCTTACGCGAGATGACATCCAAGCTATTGTCAATGCGGAGCGGGCTAAGGGCAACAAGGAAGGGACTATTGGTTTAGTGTCCCGCTATTGGAACACCATGATCAATTTTGGCCTTGAACAGCAGTTGTTTGTCAAAGCGCCTAAGTTGCCAAGCGTCAAAAAGCCAGAGCCAAAGAAGCGCCACTTCTCCGAGGAAGAAGAGGAACTGTTTTTGAAGGCACTTGAGGTGCCCACTAAGCCCACACGCGGATATTCACCCGCCGTAGCGTTTGATAAGCAAAACAACTTTGACGCAACCGTTGCTTTGTTTGAGCTTGGATGCCGATGGAATGAAGTTGCGAACCTCACATGGAATCAAGTCAGCTTTGAAGGCAACAGCGTATACATCAAGCGCAGCAAGAATGGTGTTCATAGCTCCCACTTGATGACTGCTCGCTTGCGTGGAATGCTTGAGCGTCGTTGGAACGAGCGCGACCAAGATGATTATGTGTTTCCTACCAAGTATGGCAAGCGGTATAAGGAAAGCACATGGGTGAAGCGTGCAGTGCGCAAGGCAGGGCTTAGTGAGGCGAACGGAACCCTTACGCTTCACGCTGCAAGGCGCACTTACGCAACACGCATGGATGCAGATGGCGTTCAGACGAACCGTATCCAAAAGCTTTTAGGGCACAAGAACATAAACACCACGCTTGGCTACATTGATAGCAACCCCGACGACATTGCACGCCAAGCCCTTGCAGTGCAGGAAGCACGAGCAGCACGCAAAGCCAAGCTTTCTTAAAGAAAGCTGCTGTAGACGGTTGTAGCCCCCTTGCTGGGGGCTACTTTTTGGGCGTTTGATGGCAGTTTTAAGTCCGCAAGAAGATAAGTAGTTTGATGAAAGAAACTACACCATCAGACCCACCAAAGAACAAGCGCCCACGCCGGATCAAACGGGAGGTCATTCCTCAAGGAACCAAGACCTACTATCAGGCCGCCAACTCCCCTGTTCTTCCAATTGAAGATTTCTATCCTGGGTGTGTTTGTGCACTTAGTCAGTTGTTGCCCGAAGATGTCGATATCGAGAAGGTAAAGACCGCTGCCCGTTTAGGCATGCATTCAGGACAGATAGCAGCGTATGTAGGCATGGATCGTCGAGCATTGATGACCCATTTCCGGAAGACCATTGCGCAGATCAAAGCAGAGAACGCCGTGAAGCTGCTTGGCTTTGCACAAGAAGCAGCAGAAGACCCAGACGCAGCAAAGAAGCATGACTTTCGTTATGTGTCGATGCTGCTTGAACGGCAAGACCCAGCACCCAAAGAAGAATCGACAACGGTCTTCTTAGCTCCATTGCCAAGAGAGATCCTTGACATGCCATTCACCGACATGACAAGCGAACTAAAGGCACTTAGGCACAACAAGGAATCAGACTAATGTTTTTATCGGTAGCAAACGACATCGAAGGAAAGCTTCATGTCTACATCAACAAAGGAAACAAACTCTACGCAACTGAAGCATTGCACTTCAACGCAGTAGGAACTTACATACAAGTAGTCATGGAATCAATCATGACTTGGTCCGACCCGCTCCAAGAAACAGCTTGGTTCGAAGTGACCAAGGACAGTCCTTACACACCTGCAACAGCAAGGAAGTCAGTCGGCTTCACAGACGACCATAAAGAAGTGCTCGTATTGGAGTATGACGACAAGGGACGATCAAGAAAGAAGCATGTCATAGAACAAGGCAGCAGAGGAATTATAAGCACCACATTCATGCTGACAGTGGTAAGACTGTTTCTCGATAACCTACAAGCCACATTAGATGCACAAGCAGGAATTGAGTATCCGGACCACAGCTTTGCTGCCAAATACAGAAGAGAAAAGGAATTAACAAAATGATTGAAGTAATTATTGTCGCAGTCGTTGTCTGCGGGTCAGCACTGGCAGGACTTGTGCTCACTTTAAAGCATATCGAAAAGTTCAAGAAGGAACGCCAAGAATGGCAAGACGCGCTGCATAACAGCCTACTTTCAAAAGTGGATGAACGGCTTGCCGAGCAAGCAGACTATCGCAAGGACTTGGAAGCTGTAAACACAAATCAGATAAGACTTGCCAAAGAACTCGAACTGCTTAAGACATCACAACAGTTGCGCACCTCGATGGGCAGCAGATTGGTAGGAACACAAGGCTAAGTGGATACGGCCTTAGAAGAAAGAAAAGAACAACTCAAGCGAGCGGCCTGGACCCACGGAAATTTAGATTACCTTGTAAGACCATATCAAGAAGAAATATGGTCTATCTTGACCGTATTTGTAGGCCTCGAAGACATACACATAAAGGAGAAGGCAACTTCTACGGCCGTCGCGTTAGCCCGACAGAAGAAGAGCATTACTTTGAACATTGCCCGACGATTTGGCAAATCGTCGGTGTCGCTATTGATGCTTATCATTTTATGCATTCGCAATCCGGAACATACATATCTCTTTGTTGCGCCAACTGATGAGCAGGCAACGGAGATTATCAGTAGTGTCTTACCTAAGCTCCTAATGGATTGCCCAACGCATCTCAGGCCGGACATCAGTAAGAACTCTATTCGGTTCAACAACGGTTCACGAATCAGGATCGGCAGCACATGGAACGGCGCTGATGCAATTCGAGGCGGGTCTGCTAATGGGATTGTTATCGACGAGGCTGCACACATACCGCAGCACAATCCAACAAGCTGTTTAAGCTATGTCTTAGGTTCCGTGCTGAGGCCAATGCTTTCAGATACTGATGGGTTCACCATCATTGCCAGCACGCCGCCACGCAGTCTTCAACATGATCTTGTTCACATTATTCGAAATGCAGATAAGGAAGGAACACTCATCACGCGTGATGTCTATGCGAATAAAGGCTTTACGCCTGAAAGAATAGCAAGGGAAAAAGAAGAGTCATACAACATCGATCCATCAGGTTCAGCATGGAAGCGCGAATACCTTGTATTGCTTGTCCCTGACGCCAACGATTTAGTCATTCCAGAGGATGTCACAGACGGCATCGAGCTGATCCGCGTTCACAACGATGATTTTGAAGGCTTTGAGCATTTAGATAGATACATTTCCTTCGATCACGGAACAAAGGACTTGAATGTAATTTTGTTTGCGTTCCACGACTATGCAAATGCACGCACTGTCATACAGCGAGAGCTTGTAATCAAAGGAAGTGCAAGCACCACAACAGATGTGATTGCGAAGGAAATAGCTCGCGTCAAGAAAGAGCTATGGGGTCACTTACCCGTATTCCGCAGCATCTGTGACGCTATCAGTAAGCAGCTTATTGTGGACTTGAATGCTCACGAAGCAATCAAGAAAGCCGGAATCGTCTTCCTCAATCCACAGAAGACAGATTTAGAAGCAATGGTTAATCAACTAATCATTTCTATGTCGCATCAACGCTTTGTCATAGACGATGGCTGCGACTTGCTTCTTGAAACCTTGCGCACTGGTACATGGAAGACAAGCGATTCAACAGGCAAACGCGAGTTTGCACGCTTAGGCGCAATCGGACACTGCGATGCACTGGCATGTTTAGTTTATTTGCAGCGCGCATTGAACAAGTCAAACAACCCATTTGCGGGTAAGAAGATCATCGATGTTCAGAATGTGATGATTACACCAAGAGACTTGGAACCACAAACACAAGGCATTGGCGTGCTTTCAAAAGCACTTAGCGGACCGAATAGAAAGGGGTTTCACACTAAATAATGGGACTTATGGGATGAATAATTATAATGGCTAATGACAAACAATATTGGGCAACACTTCCAGCGAAAGAAGCAGTAAGCGAATGCCAGATTCGTAGAAAAGACTTCTACAAACACATAAACGACAAGGGCTACATCTGGATATGGAGTCTTGTAAACGACTTCTATCACAGTGCTACCGCAAGAAGCGCCCTCTCCTATTCTGCTGGTGAATGGAATGAGCTTCAAGATGTCCGCATCAACAACTTCCGCAATCTGATTCAACACAAGGTTGGAATTGTCGTCAACCAGCGTCCAACATGGGAGCCGATGGCTTCAAACAGTGATCCCGAAACGCTTAGCCAAACAGTCTTAGCCAAGTCCATCCTCAGTTACTACACAGAAATCCAAGCTTACGACAAGAAAGTAGAACGGGCGGCAAATTCCGCTTCTAAGTTCGGTGAAGGCTTCATTGTTCAAACATGGGACGCAACGGTAGGCAAACTAACAAACAAATTACCAAGTCAAGATGAAGCTGGCAATGACATTGTCACGAACATCTTTGAAGGCGACTTAGATTGTCGTGTTCATGAGCCCATTGATGTTATCCGCGATTGCACCATCACAGAACATGATCAAAACCATTGGTTCATTGTTCGCCAGCTAAAGAACAAATGGGACTTAGCTGCAAAGAATCCAGAACTGTATGACGAAATAATTGCTTGCAGTGTCGAACGGGTTGAGAACGAACACTACATCAAATACAGCGGAGACGACACAAGCAAAGACTTGGTGTATGTCTATACGCTGTATCACAAGAAGACTGCTGCACTGCCCGAAGGGCGTGTCATCAGCTACATCAATGAGGATGTGATTTTAAGTGCTGATCCGATGTCCTATAAGGACTTCCCTGTTCACCGCATGATCGATGTAGCTATCCCAAACACAAACTTTAGCTACACAGATGCATATGACATGCTCCAGCTTGCAGACTTGCTCGACGGCTTGTGGTCAACAGTCATTTCCAATCAGCGTGCGTTCGGTATACAGAACATCATCATACCTATTGGATCGAACATAAGCGAAAGTGAAATTGGCGGGGCACTTAACCTTATCCAATATGACAACATCACAGGTGGAAAGCCTGAGCCCTTAGAACTGCTTAAGACCCCACCAGAAATCTTCCAGACAATCGATATGCTCAGCAACCTGCTGAACTCTATTGCTGGCGTAAACAGCACGGCACAAGGCAATCCACCGACTGGCGTTACTTCTGGTGTTGCACTATCGATGTTGCAATCCTTGAATGTCCAATACAGCCAAGGTCTCCAATCAAGCTTCGTCAACATTATGTCCAGCGTTGGAACTGCGCTTATCAACTTAATGAAGCAGAACGCAACAACAGATCGCATCGTAGAAGTTGCAGGTAAGGCAAAGGCCTCCTTAGCAAAGACATTCACTGGTGATGACCTAAAGAGCATCGTTCGTGTCATTGCTCGTCCGGGCAACCCAATGATGCAAACAGTTCAAGGCCGCTACAGCATCGCTGACATGATTGCGCAGAAAGGACTTGTCAAAGACCCGTCCATGTTGCTCACTGTGCTTGAAACGGGTTCGCTTGATGCTCTGACTGAAGGACAGGAAATGTCCAACATAAACATTAAGGCTGAGAACGAAATGATGCGTGACGGAAAGGCAGTGAGCGTTCGTCCAATGGACGATCATGTAGCCCACCTACGCGAACACGCAAACATCACCTCTGATGTCCACATGCGGACCGCAGCGCCGGATAGTCCAGAGGGCAAGATTTTCCAGATCGTGTTCGAGCATGAGAAGGAACACATTGCCATGCTCGGCAATCCAGCCTTCGCACCATTGCTCATTGCATTGGGGCAGCAACCCCTACAGCTTGCGCCAGGACAGATCGGCTACTCAGCCCCTCTACCAGGAGCACAGGGCGCAACACCTCCAGCTGGTGGCCCTGTCAATGTAAATGTAGGTAGTCCGCAAGGCCCAGCACCGGGCGCAGCAAACCCGCCTCCAGCAAACCAAACATCGCAAGCAATTGGACAACCCGGCATGCCAAAGCCGCCAACAGGAACGCCAACGGGACAAATCCCGCAGCAGTTGATCGATATGGCAAACAAACAACCAAGACAAGGATAAAAAGAAATGTCAGATTTAAACGAAGCAGGTGATTCATTCGAAAACAACGGAGCTATTGAAGACGGCGCCGACAACGGAATGGAACAAATGACAGACGCAGAGAAAGAAGAACTCTTTGAACTGATCGAAGGCAAGAACTCCGATGGAACTCCTATAAAGAAGCAGTTCAAGAAAGATGAACTCCTAAAGCTTGCACAGAAAGGCTTTGGCGCAGACAGGGAATTTCAAGAAGCAAAAGCCACTAAGAAGCAAATGCAAGACTTGATGCGCAACTTGCAAGACCCTGAAGCATGGCTTGAACTGTCAAGAAGGCTTGGACACGACCCAGACAAGTTTGCAGAAGAACGCATGGCGCAGAAGCTTCTACAAGCAATGAAGTCTCCAGAAGAAATAGAGATAGAAGCCCTTCGCAAGGAAAGCGAACAATGGAAGGAATTCCAGAAGAAGCAAAAGGCTGAACAAGACGAAGCAACAGCACTGGAAGCCTTTGAACGCTTACAGAAGGGCTTGTATAGCACCATCGAAGAAGTGCTAAACAGCGGCGGAATTCCGAAGACAACCGACACTGTTGCCGAAGTAGCTCGCTACATCCAAATCCAAAAGAATGCTGCGGAACGCCGCAACGAGCCATTCACCTTGGATCAAGTAAAGGCACCCAACATCATTGCACACATGAGAAAGCAGCATGAAACAAGATTATCAAGTCTGTTTGATGAGTTGGACGAAGACGGTGTGTTAGCGATGTTGCCTGAGAAGCTACAGAAGAAGATTGGTGCAGCACTCACCAAGAAGCTTTCTGGAGGAAAGGTTGTTGACATCAACACCATCGAACGCAAGCCGAGGCAATCGTCAAATCCATTAGAACTACCCGAAAGGAAGTCCTCAAACATTGACGCCAAGAAGGCAAGAGCACTTGCAGAAGCAAAGGTTGCAAAGTCTCAAGCTGAATGGGATCGCATACATGGACGCTAATTAAGGCCAGAAACTGGCGTCGAAGGTAAATAGAAGCGCAAGGATTAAGTTTCTTGCGCAGACAATCTAAAAGTAGCGTCAAGAGACGCTTGCCACCCCGATTAGGCGAATACCAAAGCGGGACGCTTGCCACCTCCTCAGTGAAGTTGATTGTGTCTGATTCGGACATGGTGTCCTTTTTTGCACAAGCCAATTCAATAGGAGAATTTATGGCAACGACAAGCACCCAAGATCTCGATGGTATCTATAAAACAACCTTCGCCCCAGAAATCGAAAGCTTAGTTCCAGCATGCGCTGTTCTATACGACACAATTCCATTTGCTAAGAAAGAACTTGCAAACGGTAGCTATTTCATTCAACCAGTTGTTCTGTCACAAGAACAGGGTTGGACATATTACGCTTCAGATGCCTCAGCACCAGCATTGTCTGGCTCTGTAAGCATGGCAACAAAGCCAGCCCAAGTTATGGGCGCAAACATGGCAGGCCAATCGCAACTGACAGTTGAAGCAGCAGAACGAGCACGCACAAAAGGTCCGAGCGCATTCGACGATGTCATCGGCCTACAAATGCGCAACATGAAGGAATCAGGCGTTAAGCGTCTTGAAATCAACTTCTTGTATGGTCAAACTTCCCTCGCTGTTGCACATACATCTGCGAATGTAAGCACAACATCCACAGCCATCACTATCAAGTTATCTGAATGGGCTGCAGGTTTCTGGTCTGGAATGAAGAACGCTAAGTTCGACCTTTACCAGTCTGGTGTATATGGCTCACAAACAAAGATCAACGCAAACGCTGCATTGGTTGTTTCTACAGTCAATACAGCTACTCGCGTTGTCACAGTAACAGGTAATGCAACAGACATCGGTGCTGTTGATACCTACATTGCTGCGCACAACGACACAGCAGAACTGTATTTCGCAGGCGCATACGGCGTTGAAGCTGCTGGCTTGAAGAGACAACTAACAAACCAAGCTTCATTGTTCAACATCGACGCTTCTGTTTATGACTTGTGGCTCGGCAACACTTATAGCGTTGTTTCGCCTTATATATTCAGCTTCGCACAAATGAACAAGGCAATTACAGCCGCTGTAAACCGTGGGCTTGATGAAGACATCGATGTATTGGTTTCGCCCGATGCATGGACAAACTTGATGACTGACCAAGCTGCATTGCGTATGTATACACAAGGTGGTGGCACATTTGAAAACGGAGCTAACAAGCTATCGTTTGCTGGACAAAGCGGCAAGATCACAATTCGCCCACACATCTTTGTTAAGCAAGGTGATGCATTCATCGTCCCACTTGGCAATGTTAAGCGTATTGGCGCAACTGATTTAACCTTCAACATCCCTGGAACAGACGGTGGAAAGGTGTTCATTCAATTGCAGTCCACAATGGCATTCGAATATCGTTGCTATTCGCACCAGACAATCTTCTTCGACACACCAGCGAAGGGTGTTTATGTAAACACAATCGTTAACTAAGAAGAACACTCATAAAAGAGTGACTGAACAAGGGAGGCTTCGGTCTCCCTTTTTTTATAACATAAGGATAAGAAAGGATGGCAACAAACAGAACAATGAACGGGGGTGTGTATGAAATCCCTGATCAAGGCGACACATTCATTTGGGGTCAGCCGCTAAGTGATTGGGTAGGGGCAACAAGCAACGGCACACTACAGAAAACAGGTGGCTCATTCACGTTAGGCGCAGAGACGGACTTCGGACCGAACTTCGGCATTAAGGCTTCCTACTTCTCAGGTAGAGCAACGCCAGCAGACGCAGGACTCTTTCGTCTTGCTCACTCAGACACGATCCAGTTCCGCAACGCTGCGAACACTGGCAACAATTCTTTAAGCATGGTTGGCGATGTGCTGACCTACAGCGGCTCGATCACTGCAACCTCGTTCACGGGCTCAGGAGCAGGCCTTACGGGCCTTACAAAGGCTTCTGTTGGCTTGGGCAGTGTGGACAACACCAGCGACGCAAGTAAGCCGATCAGCAGCGCACAAGCGGCTGTAAACGCGAACCCGGCCTACGGTGCAACCATCTCTGCGAATGTTGAAAACCGTGCACAAGCATGGGCAAACACGAGACAAGCCAACTTAGGTTATCAGCCTTGCGCTAACTTGCGCGCAGACATGATTTATTGGGGTTGGACAGGTTCTGCGCTGGACTTGCAAATCAATGGAACCTACTTCGGCGCAATATTGCCGACGAATATTTCTGGCCGTGCAGGAGTTGCTACCAGTGCAGACAACGCAAATGCTGTAGGTGGATTTGCAAACTGGGCGTATCAAGACGACGCGACCAACGGGCCTTATCTCCTTTACACCAACGGGTCGAACACTCGCACAGCATTAACAAAACCCGGCAACCTAAATGTTAACTCCGCAGTTACAGCGAGTTTTGCAAGCAGTTCCGGTTCATGTTCTGGTAACGCAGCTACTGCATCAACTGCCAGCAATTCAAATGCTTTAGGTGGTCAAGGTGTTGGATACTTTATAAACAACGGCGGAACTTCCGTAGTCAATATCCGCAACAACAGCTATATCCAGCTTATCGCTGGAATTAGTGGTTTTGGAGATGTTTGGTGGGGTGTGAATGTATCCGATGAAAGACTTAAGCAGAACATTGCACCTACGAAAGAAGACTCACTAAGCAAGATCAAAGCAATTGACTTTGTGGAGTATCAGTTCAAGCGCCTTGAAGGCGAAATGCAGATCGATGATGGCCGCACACACAAAAACGGCCTTATCGCACAACAGATTGAAAAGATTGATCCGCATTGGGTTGCAGAACACGGCACATACAAGCAACCAGATCAGTATGCACTGCAAATGGATTCAATGCATGCAATCAAACAGTTGGATGCCATTGTCGAAAAGCTAACAGCACTGATCGAGACACAAGCCAACTACATCGTAGCGATTGAAGATCGTCTAAGCGCCTTAGAAGCAAAAGAACATAAATATGACATTGGAGGAAGACATGAGTAAAGACAAACAAATCTTAGAAAAGCTACTGGAACACTTAATCAACTGCGCAGAAGACGGCGAAGCAGACGAAGTAGACAAGTGGGACGCCAAGAAATCAGAAGATGACAAGGGCGATGAACCATTAGACGACAGTGACGATGAAGGCGATGAAGACTCCAAGAAGATGAAACGATTCTTGGCTTCAATGAACAAGGACTAAACATGCTCAACAAAACAGTAGATCAATTGATCTCTGATGTTGTAGCAATGATAAATGTCCCTATCTCACAAGGAACTTATAGCACTCAGCAAATCGCAGATTACTTAGATCAGGAAATGCGTAGCGCGGTGGTTCCCTTAGTCAAGAGTTGCAGAGAAGAATATTTCGTAATCACAACATCATTAGCAGTTGATCGCACAACAAGTAGATTAGCCATTCCTTCACAAGCTGCTGGATTCAGCTTGCGAGATATCTACTTCTACGACCAGAACGGAAACTTCGTTAGCAAGGTCAACAGAATAAATCCAGACGAAATCCCCTACATGGGCAATTATGGAATTGGTGTAGGTGTGGGCCTGTTTGGCATCCCAACATACTATGTTGAGAACAATGAGATTGTCTTCTACCCTGCCCTTACGCAGGCTTATACCTGCAAGATGCGCTACTTCAAAGCGCCTAACCATTTGAATCCATATGAAGCATGCACTTCACAAGTGCTCGCCAAGCTTGGATCAAATCAATTGCAGATGGGTGACTTGCCAACTGGAGATGCAGCCGTCGCAGATTGGGTCACCAACTACGCAACAACAACACTCGATGTAATCACACAAAACGCACCGTTTAATTTTCGACCGTCGGTAACAACAGGCTTACCGCTAATCAATCAGTCTATACAAGCACCACCAAGCTACAATGTTTTGACAGTTACCACTGATTGCTTTAACAGCGTTCAAGTAGGCGACTATATCTGCACAAACGACACTTGCGGTTTTGTGCAATTTCTCCCATTTGAAGCGTATCAGCTAATCAAGCTTCGCGCTGCAATGTATATCTTGAATGCTCAGGGTGACTTGCAGACTATGGGAGTGATGGGGCAGCTATACAACGCTGCGGCAGACGATTTTACCAAGTTGATCACTCCAAAGGTGGACAACATGCCGAGGAAGATTCGTCCTGGCAAGCTGCTTGGTCGCTCAAGTAGAGGTCGCTGGTAATGGCTGGGCAAAGAAAAGACGCCGCTATCGGTGCGAAGACAAATCCACAGCTACCAGAGCAGCTAATCACCGAATTAAAGGGCTTATACACCTACCCTAACCAATTCGGCAACGGGCCTGCTGGTGCGCTTGCAGCAGTGCAAAACGCAGCACTGGTTGAGCCGGGCATTATCGATTGCCGCAGAGGCAAGTATGTCTATGCATCCAGCTTCACAGCAGCAGTTCAAGGACTGACATTTGACACGATCAATGCCAAGACTGTTCTGCATGCATCAAACGACAAAATCTATGTTGACAATGGCACAGGCACATTCACCGCACTGACAGGCTCTTATACCGTCCCCGATGTCACAGATGTAGAAAGCCGTGTTCGCTCGCTTAATGTGAGCAACAACCTATATCTGACAACGGGTAGCGGCGTCTACAAGCTACAGAGCAGCGCATCTACACCTATTCAAGCTGGTGCACCTGCTGGCCTCGGTGGAAGCGGCGTGACAACTGGCGCTTCTGGCTTCATGACGAACAGTGTCAATGTTGCCTATCGGATTGTTTGGCTCTATATCGACCTCAACAACAATCTTGTTCAAGGTGCGCCGTCAGATCGTATCGTCGTAACCAACAGCAGCGGCACAACAGCGAATGTGAGCCTAACCTTTCTCGTGCCAACCACGGTTGATACGACTTGGACATACAGAATCTATCGAAGCAATCAATCTGCGTCTGTCGCCACAGAACCAGATGATCAGATGCAGCTTGTTTACTCCGGCTCTCCAACTTCGGGACAGATTACTGCACGAACAATCACCATCACGGACAGCCAGCCTGACACCTTGCGCGGCGAAACGCTATACACCACTGTTCAAGGTATCCAGAACTCCAACTATCAACCGCCCTTCTCCCATGACTTAGCTTTGTTCAAGGGAAGTATGTTCTACGCGAACTGCTCGCTTAAGCAAATCTTCTTCATGACGCTGATTTCAGGTGCGTTGTTAGTAAACGGTGACACCATCAGTTTTTATCGTGGCGCAACCCTGTTATTCACTATCACAGGTGGCGCAGCAGAAAACACAGCAACAGGAACCTTTCTTGTAGCAACCGGCGGAAGCCCAACACAGAACATTACCTTAACTGCACAAAGCATTGTCAAGGTTATCAATCTATACGCATCAAACACGGTCTTTGACGCGAACTACAGTTCTGGATACAGCGAAGCACCAGGCAAGATGCAGATCACAGCACGCACATTCAACACTACGGCATTTAGCGTAGTTTGCTCGCGTTCGGGCAATGTGTTTTCTCCGATCCTGCCTACTGCTGGCGTCACGAACCAAAACACTTCTTCATCTAACAACAATCCACACTACCTTTACTTTAGCAAGTATTTGCAGCCTGAAGCTGTGCCGTTGGCAAACACTCTTGCAGTTGGGTCAAGTGCATATCCGATTGTCCGCACTATTTCATTGCGCGATTCATTGATGGTCTTCAAGACTGACGGTGTTTATCGGGTTACAGGAACTGCTACGAGCAACTTCTCTATTGTTCCCGTAGATGTGCAGTTGCGTATCTCAGCAGTTAACTCTGCGCAGGCACTGAACAACAGCGTCTATGTAATGACCGAGCAAGGCATGGTATCCATTCAAGATAACGGTGCTGTGCAAGTGTTGTCGTTGCCAATTCAGCGGGACTTGCTTTCATTGACTACTGCCAACTATCCCGGCTTTAAGGGCGCGAGTTGGGGTCTGTCTTATCCATCAGATCAGTGCTACTACTTCTATACCGTAAGTTCCACCTCCGACGCGCAAGCAACCATCGCCTATGTTTATAACTACATCACTGGAAACTGGTCTGTAGACACAAAGGGTTTTACAGCAGGCTATATCAATCCGATTGACGGCAAGTTTTACGGTTCACAGTATCAACCAAGCGGCACAAAAGTCTATGTTGAACGCAAGACACTTTCAGACTTCGATTATGCAGATGAAGAGTACCCAGTAACTATCACTGCTTCATCTGGTGCAAGTGTCACTTTAGCAAGCGTGGCAAATGTGGCTGTTGGAATGACATTAGGACAAGCAAGTAGCTTCGCCTATATCACAGCAGTAGATACGGGAACAAAAGTTATCACCGTAGCCGATCCTGCGTCGTGGGCAACCGGAGCAGCAACGGTTTACACACCGATTGATGTGGAATTCACATTGAATCCAATTGATGCAGGAGACCCGACAAGCATTAAACACTTCTCCGAGATATCAATGGTCACGCTTGCATCCACTTTATCCAACATACAAGTTAGCTTCACTAATGATCGTCAGGCAACAGAAACATTGATGCCCATTGTTATCCAGCCTTCCGGTGGCCCATATGGCGTTGGCGCTTATGGAACTGGTGCATTTGGCGGCGCAGCTTCACCGGGCTACCTAAGAACGCGCATGTTTGTGCCAGGTAGTGTGCAGAAGTCGAATTGGATAACTATGAAGTTCCAAATTTCACAGTCATTCAAAAGAGTTCGCTTTTCCGTGCTGTCAGTCACATTCAGAAAGATTGGAGTCAGACAACGATGAAACTATCGGCAGACTTCTCAGTTACGGAAGAAAACTTTCCTAAAGAAAGCAGCTGGATAGGCAGTTTACTTCAACCGCTCTCGAATGCACTTTCACAGCTATTGCTTGCCCTTCGTGGAAACCTAAGCATAGGCGATAACCTAATCGGCGTGGTATCCAGTTATAAGCTGACAACAAGCGCCACTTATACATCAGGAACATTCACGCCAATTCGCGTTTACTGGACACCGGGCAATCAAAACTTACCCAAGACCGTGTTTGTTGGACAAGTAGTGGTTCCATCGACACAAGCCGCACCACTGACTGCCATTACGGCAACAAATTGGTTCTATGACATAGGAAGCCAGGCGGTTGTTATCAACTATGTTGCTGGATTGGCAAATAGCAGCACCTATACGATCACATTCGAATGCAAATGAAATAAATATGGCGAAAAGGATTTAAAACGATGGCGTATGTCCCAATACAAGAAAAACAGTTAGAAGACTTAACCACAAATGGCGGTGGAACTGTCACCACGACGCAAGGCGGCACAGCAACAGGCGGCAACGGAAATGCTTCAAACCTGACTCAGCTAACAGCAGCACCAGGCACAGCACCGAGTCAGTTTGTCAACTTCCAAGATTTAGTGGATGCAAACAACCAAGCCACAACAGACTACTCTAAAAATGTAGGGAATCTGATCGGCTTAGGCGATACCACTAACACGCTAAACAAAGACACCACTAACGCACAAAACAGCGTCAATTCCGGCTATACAGATGTCGGAGACGATGTTGTAAACCGTGTGCTGTCAAACCCCAACGACACAGCGTTTGATGGCTACAGCACATTGAAGTCTATCCTTAGCGGTGGCGGATATACGGGCCCTGCTGATGCCAGCACCTTATACGCAGGTTCGCAACAGGCATTAAGCGACCTAACCGACAAGTCCAGCACGCTTAATGATCCGTCAAGCTTAACTTCGCTTCTACTTCAACATCCAAATCAAGGCACAACAACAGGTGGTGCTTCACTTGACGCTGCCTTATTGAATGCAACCAAAGGCTCCCAAGATCAAATTGCTGATGTGCAGAAGCAGGTAGGAGATTTGCAGAGCAAATACAACACTGACCTTTCACAAACACAGCAATCCATAACTGATAAGCAAAATCAAGCGGTTGCCCGTAAGAGCGCAATCCTTGGACAAGCAGAAGGTGCTTTAGGTGGCATCCGCAGTCAAGCAGACAGCACATTGCAACAGCAGCAAGCACAAGAGCAGCAGAAGATTGATCAAATCACGAATGCGGCTAAGTCGGGTGACTTTGGAACGCTTTCAGCATTGATTCCCGGCTTGAATGGTTCACAGCTTGCAGATGTCATGAGACAAGTTCGTGGTGCACCAACTGACTACAGCAACTATCTATCTGTTCAAGGTCCTGACCTGACACAAGGCAACTTCGTCTCTGATGCAGATCGAGCACGCTATGAAGGCATCAAGAACACATTTGGACTGTCAGATGCAGGCCTTGCAGCAGCAGGCCGCGGTGGAGCCGTCACAAACTTCGATGCAGGCGGCGCAATGTCTGCACTCAACTCACGCCTCACTTCGCAGCGCAATGCAGATGCAGCGGCAGCAGCACAGGCAGCAGCCGAACAAGCTGCACGAGATGCAGCAGCCCAACAAGCCGCAGCACAAGCGGCACAGACAGCAGCAGGTTCGAAGTTTGTGTGGCCGGTGGGCACAGTCTTGCCAGCCACCACCTACTACCCAGCTGGAGGTGCCACAGCAGGCGGAACAGGTGGAGCGGGATCTACAGCAGTTGGATCGACAACGACACCGGGTATGGCCTCAGCAATCGGCAATGTTGCATCCGCAGTGACTGGTATTCCGGGTTTAAGCCAAGTTGCGCAGAGCCTTGCTTCTCAATCCAACAGTGTGGCAAATGCGAACGCAGCAGCGAACGCAGCAGCATTGGATGCAACGATGGATGCGGCAGCAGCGCCAGACGCTACATCAGCCTCGGTAGGTGCAGCGGCAGCAGCAGCGGCAGCAGCAAACGGCGACTCAGGAGCAGCAGCCGGTGTAGCGAGCGCGGACGGCAGTCCAGGCGGCGGCGGATCAGAGGGCTCTGGAGACGGCGGCGGTGGTGGAGGTGGCGGCGGAAAGATCATCTGCACTGCCATGAACGATCTCTATGGCTTGCCTTACCGCGAAAACAAAGTTTGGATCAAGTATGCAACGACGCATTTAAAGCCAGAACACCAAAAGGGCTATCACAAGGTCTTCTTGCCGCTCGTTGATTACGGCTTTAAGAAAGGTGACGGCTGGAGCAACAAGCTTGTTCGCAATGCACTTATCTATATCGGCAAGCATCGCACCATCGATATTGAAGCTGAATTGAACGGCACATATCGTCGTCCAGTTCACAAGTTCCTGCGCTCTGTGATCGAACCAACATTAGCCCTAATCGGCAAGTGGAGTAAAAAATGAACCCATTACAGAATCCAGTCATCTTGCAGAAGCTTCAAGCATACGCAACAGCGTTAGGCTTCACACCACAAGAATTGCAAACATTGAGCAAAGACCCACGCCTTGTAGAGCTTGCATTGAAAGCATTTGCATGGGATCAGTTGCACACAAAATAAAAGAGGTAAAAGATGGCAGACGACGCAGGAAGCGTATACGACAACTATACAACATCGGATAATTTCGATTACAACCCATACGACCCGGGAAGCATCAGTAACTACACAGCTTCTGGTGATCCCGTTCCTTCTGGTGACTCAAGCACATGGTCCCAAGTAGGAAACACAATCAAAGATGCTGCCGGTAAGATCATCGGAACACTTACCAGCGGACAAACACTCAGAGATTTCATCGCAGCATATGCAGCGAACAGAAACACAGCGGCTGCGACAGATCAACAGAATTCGCTCCAACAATCTGCCGTGAACAACTTGCAGGCATTGGCTGACAGCTTACGCAGCTATGGCAGTCCTGACTTGCTCCAGTATGTTAGCTCCGTAGCAAAAGCAGTTCAGCTTGGACAAGTAGACCCAGCTAAAGCACTTGCAACAGTTCAACAAAACACACAGCTACAAGGCATTAAGGTTCCGCAGCAGTTTACTGATGCAGTCAATTCAACGCTGAATCAGCTTGATACGGTTTCCAAGAACGGCTACACAGCAATTGAGCG
Source organism: Variovorax sp. 01N429 (assembly GCF_056399425.1). Taxonomy (NCBI): domain Bacteria; kingdom Pseudomonadati; phylum Pseudomonadota; class Betaproteobacteria; order Burkholderiales; family Comamonadaceae; genus Variovorax; species Variovorax sp. 01N429. The sequence continues at coordinate 130,726 of NZ_JBFTRG010000007.1, forward strand.
TGCAGCTATCCAGAAGGCCTTAGATCAAGCACTTACACAGTCTCGTGGTGACATAGGTGAGCTAAGAACTGAAGCACAAGAGCGCGGCCAATACGGTACTGGCAATCAGCTTGTTTCCAGCCAGATGGCAGCACAAGCAGCAGCTAACACGGCAGCGCAAAACGGGTTGGATATCGAATCACAAGGATTGCAGCGTGCATTGCAAGCCTTGCAGGCTAAGGGCCAGTTAGGCTTAACTGCTGGACAACAAAGCTTCGATCAGCAAAAGACCGTTGCAAGTGCTCAAGACGTCATCAACGCACAAAACGCACAGCTACAGCAGCAAGCCAATGAACAGAATGCACAGAGATTGCAGCAAGCTAATCTTACCAACAAGGCCAATGAATACCATGTGCAGGATCAGAACCTTACTCAAAGCAACCTACAGCAATCTAACCAAGTCAGCGCAGCACAACAGCAATACGCAGATTGGCAGAAGCAACAAGAAGACGCTGCACTTGCTGATGAGATTGCAGCAAGAAACGCTGCCTCTATGTGGGGTAAGACTTACGATGTTCAGACAGCGGCAAAGAATGCACAGAATTCACAGTTGAACACTGCCCTAAATGCACCAACAACAAATGGTGGAACAGATTGGGGCAAGATTATTGGTGCTGGTGCATCCTTGCTTGGTAACGGTGGAGGCAGTTCGATTCTTGGTGGAATCGGAAGTGCTATTGGCAGCTTGTTCTCAGACGAAAAGGTTAAGAACAACAAGAAGGAACTAAGTGATGAAGACTTAGATGCTTTGTTTGATCAGCTTGCTCCGATGTCATTCAACTACAAGAAGTCTGTGCAGAAGCTTGGTGCCCCAAGCGGACCAATGGCGGGCATTATGGCTCAAGACATGGAACGCGATCCAATTGGAGCAACCATTGTTATCGACAGTCCAGATGGCAAACAGCTTGATCCACAAAAGGCGTTATCACTTGCACTTGCTGCATTGACATCGCAAAACGGAAGAATCAAGAACTTAGAGGGAAGACAATAATGGATGATGTAAACACACTTCCTGAAGTGACCGTAAATGGCACTCAGGACAAGACCGACTACCTAACACCTGCTCTTATGAAGGTGTTTGCTACCTACGGCAAAGACACCAACTCTCCAGAAGTTCAAGCAGAAGTCACAAGTGCTGCACAGAGATTGCGTGACACCAACCCTGATGCTGACGACAAGACTCTTGCATCAAACCTTTCCGCTAACCTTCCAACTGTCATAAGCAGCGTGTCACAGACACCAAAGGTTTCTTCTGGAATGGATGAACAAGCGCAATTGCAAGCACTCGCAGACCAGCGCAAGAAGGACACCCAAACTGCTTACAACAGGGAATATACAGCGCCAATAGCTTGGGGACCTAATCAAGCTGCAAATGCTGACTACATGAAGTCGCAGAACGACTTAGCTTTCTTGCCAAGCACACAAATGGCTGCTGGAATGAAGGACATCAATCAGTTCTACACCAACCAGCAAGCAAAGGGAAATGCCACAAAGGCAATCGAGGAAGGTGCGCAAGCAGGCATCAAGACCATCGGTGATAGGCAGCAACTTGCTCAAACACAGAACTTACTTGACCCTACTTCCGATCAGAACAAAGCCCTACGAACTGCACTCACTCAGCAGCTACAGCAGATGGGAGCACCAGCAGCTTCAATCGGGTTGATGGCTTCCATGAATGCACCACAGATGACAATGTTCTCTAAGGCATTCACTTCAACTGAAAAAGAACGCACAGACATTAACTTAGTTGTTCAAAAGGCACTAACTGAAAAGAGTGCACAAGCTGCAAACTACGGTTCCGCAAATGCATCCAATGCTGCTGCTGGTGCTTCGAATGCACAGGCAGGCAAGCTAAAGGCTGAAACACAAGGTGTTTTGTCTGAAAACAAGATCAAAGCTATTGACGCAGAGATTGCAGACAAGAGCACGCAAGGATATCGCACAGGCGCACCCGGTGCACCAAGCACAAGCCTTGAATCTGCACCAGCGGCAGTGTTTCAGAAGTACAGTCCCAAAGGCGTTCAAGATGCCTACGGCGCAAACACTGGATTGCTCAACGGCCTAACTGCTGGTTCTTCACAGCGACAAGACTTACAGAACCAAATCTATCAAACCCTACAGCTTGTCAACCAAGGCTATAGCGGCCCGGCAGCAAAGGCAATGGAACTTATCAGCCCTCGTCTGCAGATGATTAGCAAGGGACTGGCGAACTTGGAAGCACAACAGCAGTTGGGACAAAGTACAGCGGCGGGATCGTTAGCAGCATCAGCAGCTTCGCCAGACATCACGAAGAACGCAGATACATTGCGTTCCTACCTCGCTAACACTTTGTCTGTCCTTCAACGGCAAGACTCAGTAAACAAGTCCTTAGAGCAAGCAAGACAGACAAGTGGCTTAGGAACATTTGATGTAGGCAGAGAAGCAGCAAACACAAAGAGCTTCTATCTTCCTAACCAGCCAAACATTCCAGATGCGCTTCGTGGAAAGATTGTCACGCTCTCCCCTGCTGAAATGGCATCAGACAAATACAACACGATTCAAAAGATGGGTGGCATCCCGATTGTTTCGTATCACGGAGACAAGAAGCAATGATTGGAATCTCAGACGACGAATGGAATGCGATGACGCAAGCAGGCGCAGGCCGTGGCTCTGCGGTCAATGCAGCTACGGACCCGCGCTTGCTGGCCCCTACAACCCCCACAGCAGCCCCTACAAGCGGCGCAGCGCCCTCGATGCTGGCAAGTGGAGTGCGAGGTGCTATCCAAGGCGTTACAGCGGGGTTTGGGGACGAGGCAGCAGGCGCTGGAGCAGCTGCCGGAAATGCGTTGAACAAGGTTGGCCTGTTGCCCGCTGTCGCAGCAGCCGTGCCAGGTATCGGCCAAGCCATCAGCGCACTCGCATTGCTCGCTGGGTCCAAGGGCAAGAATGAAAGCTTCTCTGACACCTACGCTCGTGTTCGTGACAGCGAGCGCGCAGCCAATCAAGCTGCCAGCGACACCAATCCAGTCTCCTACACCAGTTCACAAGTCATCGGCACACTTGTTCCTACCTTGCTCACAGACGGCGTTGCGCCAACTGTGGCTGGCCTTGCGAAGACTGGTGCACTGATCGGAGCAGGCAACTCGGATGCCAACACAATCGGTGGTGTAGCCAAGGACGCAGCACTGAATGCAGCAACGAATGTTGTTGGTGGTAAGGCGTTGCAGCTTGGAGGCGTAGCAGCACAGAAGGGATTGAACGCAGCTTCAAAGCGCGCATTGGATACTTCGCTCTACGCATCAGAAGAGCCATTCGCCAACGGATATCCAAGCGTCATCAAAGGCGCATTCAAGGGCGTTAAAGACTTAGCAAACCCATTTAAGGATGGCTGGAGCAAGGCAGCAGCAGCTACGGCAGCAACACCAGCACTCATTGCAAATCCGTTACTCGCAGCAGTGCCAGTTGGCTTAGCAGCGTTGAAAGGTGCAGGAGAACCAATGCTTCAGAAAGCAGCCTTAGCAGATGTAGCTAAAGGCGGAACTGGAATGATTGGGGATAAGTTGGCTGCATCATCACTTGCCTCCGGTGCTGGCTCAGCAGGACAAGCAGTAGCAGCAAACATCGGAACAAGTGAACCCGGCAAAGAAGCAGGCAACAGTGTTCTTGAATGGGTAAAGAATACGCTTGGCTTAGATACGCCCGCTGGTCAGCAAAACTTACCCCAAAGCTTTAGGGACAAGATGGCTGCTGATGCAACGGAAGTTCAGAATGGCAACAAAGACGGGAAGCCAGTTCCAGAAGTGCCAAATGTGATTAAACAAGATGGCCACACATTCATCGTTACTCCGAGTGGTGCCAAGGTCCAAATAGATTGACCTTCTCGCAAAGCTCATCAAGCTTTATCGCAGCAAGGCCAATCCAAATCATTGCTACATACGAGGCATAGATGCCTATGATGATCCACAAAACTACGGTCATATCATTCTACTTTCTTAAAGTAAGGTGGCAATGAAGCCAACCACTGATCAATCCATTGCATGTTTGGAAACTCAAATGCAGATGCAATCCTCTTTCTCACACACTTCCTAACACGCGGAACTAAGGCTTTCTTGTTCACTATCTCTGTGTACTCATAGTTCGTAGCAAGTGCACGGCCTTGAAACCCAAAGCTTGTAGAACACAGCACATCGTATTCCGCATCTGTTATCGCACCAAACTCAATCACCAGTTTCTTCTGCTCGTAAATCTTCTTGTTGTTGATGTCCATTACATCGCCCTTATCTCAGCATCGCTGTAGCCGAATCCTCTAATCACCGCTTCAAGTCTGGCAACGCGGTCTGCCACCAGCCGCCTACCACTCTCATTACGCCCTTTGCCAGCGGATATCTTGGCCTTCGTCTCTTCGCTGTGCTTCGCTGTTCCCTTCTCCCGACGCCTCTCCCAACCTTCCTTCGATAGCTCTGATCGACTCTTCTTTTGATCACTCATATAGATGTAACTCCTAATTTACGCTCTCTGTCAGCTTAGGACAACCGGATGTTGTCACAAACTTAGTTCGTTATTTAGTTGATCTGCATGAGAACGAGGGTCAAACAGAGCCAACCTTTCTTTAAGCAAGAAGGCCACGCCTAAGTGAGTTCCCGCTAACTAACTTCACCTAAGTCGTTGTCAGACGTAGGAATGCGTAAAAGATAGGCAAAAGAAACGCGAACCCCCAAAACGCACAAAACACTATCTTTCTAAAACTATTTGCATTGGCGACGATTTAAAGCGCCTTTTAAGCGGTTCACGAATTTGCGCACTTCAGACCTTTCTTCTACATTTACTCCACTGACTCGCAACAACAAACAAACGCGAAGCAGCAATAGCAGCAAACAGCTTTCTTAAGGAAATGGGTTCTTTAAGTAGAAGCACTGCTGCGCCCAAAGTAAATGGAGTCTTCAAATGGAAAACACAGTCGACGGTATCAATGATCTTGTGAACGAGTTGAATGCAGAGGTAGAAAAGCGGAAGCAAGCATTGAAGGATGGGGATAGCAAGAGCATCCACTTCGATCAACTCACAACCCTGCGTGAACAAGCCGTCCGCTACCACAATGAGGTAGATGTAGAGTTTGCAGGTCGAACCCGCCTTCTCTCCCTCGTCAGCGTTGTGTATGCACAGTATCACGACTTGGAGGACAACTTCAAGTCCGATCGCATGGTGTATAGCAAATGCAAGGAAGCGATTGAGGTCCAAGGGAACAAAGTCAAATCCAACACCAGCGACCCCATCCTGCTTATGCGCTACAGCTTCCCGGGCTTCTCCGACAAGCAGATCAGCGTCTTCGCCGCCTCCCTCACACAAGCACTAAAGGATAAGGTAAAGCCAGAAGCCTTCATTGTGTATGTGACAACAAACGGTGGCTTCGATGGTGTGCGACGAATGGGCGTCAAAGCAAAGCAAAAAGCAAACAACACACTGATTGGGGCAGTGGATGGCACGCAAGAGATTTACAAGTTCGAAAGCATTGACTCTCTTGACCCAGGCACAATCAGTTGGAAAGCCGATGAGCGGTTTCGCATTGTTGTATTGACACGCAATGATGATGACAGCGCAGAACTCCGTGATCCTATGTTCAACGACTTGGTCACATACAGTGCAATCGATACAGTTGTTAGTGACGAAACGAGAATCGAACAAGCCGTAGCAAAAGAGAAAGCTAAAGAAGCAGCTAAAGCAAAGTCACAACTGAATGCGATGTTTAAGAAAATAGACAAGAAAAAGCTCAAGGCAACAGCTTGAGCAACCAATTGCCCTATGTGACAGGTAGGGCACACAATAAAGTTTACAAAAGCAGAGGTATATATAAATGAAGAAGTGGATTAAACAAAACAAAACATTCTTAGGACTAATGGCTGTGTCCCTTCTCCTTTTAGTTCCTGAACTAACCATTAGCCCTTGGTTTGCTATTCCGAAATGGATTGTGTGGGCAATTGCAATCCTTGCTTCAAACAACGGATTTGTTTACAAGGTCTTTATCAAGAAGCACATCGGCGCATTCTACTTAAAGCGATCACTGACAAAGGAAGATTACTTTATGAGCGTGCTTGATGGAACAGCAATAAAGACAAATAGAGAATTGATATTCTCAATTTTGAACAACCAAGTCATTGCAAAGGAAACAAAGACACAATTGACTTTTGATGAATGGCGCACAGCAATGGCACAGGCATATAAGGCTGAAGTGCAAAATAGTTGCTTCAAAGAGGATCTACCGTAAAGAAGTATGAAAGGCAAATTAAATACTGCTTAAACGGTGGAGAGAAGGAGAGATTGAATGGAAATACGAGGAAGCAACGAACAAAAATAATGCGCCTCCTTCCAATTTTTAGTTATATAGCCAAATTCTCACCATAAATCGCCAAAAGGGTTGACAAAACCCGCATTTCGATACCAAGAAACGCCAATTTCAATAAGAATCTCGTAATTTGTTTACCCCACATAAACCACGGCCAATGCAAGTCGTTGATTTTGAATGTGATTTACCGTCCACGAAATGAATGCACATTTTTTGCACGAAAGATAAACCAAACCGTCAAGAAACCAATGATTGACCACCTTAAGCAGTAAAGGTCAACCAATCTATTTCACTGTAGAGAAATCTATAGAGATAATCACAGTGAAGAGAGACAAAGATTTAAAGACCTTAAACAGAACAAAGGTCTACCATCAAGATGTAACAAAATTGGAAGGAGCTACGACAGTCTTGCTAAGTCACAGTGTTATATAAACATGACCGTAACTTAAGAGGAAGGAGCTACGACTGAGGCTTAAAACAGGGCAGCTACAAAATACCTCGATATTTGAGCCTTTTAAGCTGCAAACACCATCTCTCGCTACTCTGCCCTTCCCCCAGCAGCTACGACAGCGTATACGCGCGTTTTGAGGTGTTTAAACAGCCTTGCTGCCGTTGTCTCTTTGCGCTGCTCTTGCTGCATTCTCTGCGAGACGCTTGAGTAATGATTGCTTGAAGGTTGACATGATGTTGACTCCTTATTTGTATGTAAGACATTGTGTTATGTCTTGACTGGAGCCACAAGCGGTTTTGTTGACAATTAGTGAAGGCGGACATTTGACCTTCGTTGACACATTTGTCTCTTACCATCAGGAGGACCTGCACATGTGTCATATGCAGTTAAATGGAATCCCTTGAATGTAAGTAGTGATCGAGCGTGGACATCATAAGATCGAGTAGTGGGCTACCATCAGATGGCTGCGAGAGGCGAGAGAAATATTCCGCGTTGAATTCATCAACTGTCCATCCTGCTTCTTCCACAGTTTGCCTGGCGTTTTCGCAATGCTGTAGTCGTTCCAAGACAGTTTCAAAGGTCTGCTTGCGTAGTGCTTTTAAGGTATCTTCTTCACTCATTGCTGTTGCTGCCTCGTGTTTGCATTGTCTCTTGATATTCTTTATGAGTCCATCCGTGCTGCTCTAACACATAGTTGAATCCTCTCGGAACTATCTCTTTGCATGTAGGGTAGATTCCTGTTTCATACTGTGCTTGACTTGTTATGTGATCGATCATTTCAATTGCTGCATTGCGTTTAGCGTGGTGTAACTTCAAAGCAGCTCTAACCTCTTCGTATGTTGAACGCTTGAGTCTGCGAAAGGTATCATCTTCATTCATTGGCTTGCTATTCCTTAACTCTGTAGTCTTGCGCTTCGCGAGCGGCGTATTGCTTTGCTTCGTCCTGAATCATTGAATTCAAAGCTACTCTGCTATGAACAGGACAGTTCAAAGAAGGGAACCCACGCACATCGCAAGTGCACAATGCGGCGTCTATGTGAGCCGATTCGCGATAATCTCTTGCTACGGCTTGCGGTAACTGTTCTTGTTCATACTGCTTACGGGTGATCAGTTCTTGCTCTTTCTCTAAAAGTGCTTTCCATTCTGCCCGCGTCTTTCTTTCTTCATTGTTATTGTTCATTGTCTTTAATCCTTATAGATTTCGATCAGCTCAAGGTTAGTGATATCTACTTCATCCCCGAGCCTCAGATGAGTAAGATACTCAGGTTCGTTATCAAGCACAGCACGGCCGTTGTCGTAAAGCTTTACCCACATCCGTTCTGCCATACAACCGTATTTGGTTGGCGGATCGATAGTGAATCTAAACTTCGCCAATACGAACTTCTCTTCATTGTTATTGTTCATTGTCTTTAATCCTTATATATGCAATACGCTTTAATCCTAAGTAGCGTATCTGCTTGTTTGTTAGCTTCTCCGGCTTATCCTTGTGATACCAAATGACTGTGTGCGGTAGAAAGGTTTGAAGCCAGCGTTTCATTGTTCTTGCTCCTTGCGTGCGAGCCACTCTTTGAAAGTTTCGTATGGCCACAGATGTGTGTTCTCAGGTCGTGTAAATTGAGGACTAATCCAATAGCAGGTGTCAGGCTTGATCGGATGTTGAACCCATAAACCACCCTTCTCTAACTTACCAGCCAACTTCTCAAAGGCATATTCTTCCTGCAACTTGGTTAAGTCACTCATTGTTCTTGCTCCTTTCTCGCTTTCCATTCGCTAAATGTCTCATAGCGTGTCGAGATATCTATTGGCTTCTTCTTGCGTCGAAATAGTCTCGCGATCAAAGATGGATTTTTCTTGTTCTCTATGTCAATACGGCGCGTTATGTCATCGATCAAAAAGTCCCAATAGCTGCCTTTCTCATCAAGGTCGCGCATGATGCGGATGTAGCGGCTATGGCAGTGCAAGGCATATTCATTTAATTCCGGATTGACAAACAACTTCCGCCTGCCGCCCATAAGCATCATGTAGGTTTCATCTTCGGTTAGGTTGTTCATTGTTCTTGCTCCTTTCTCGCTTTCCATTCGGCCAAGGTTAGTTCGCGAGTTCTGTGCCACGGACTGCGATGGAGTTCGTAGTGGTCGGCGATGCCCATAGACCGCCAGTCAAAACCGTATTGAGCAAATACCTCAACCGGCAGTTCGCCTTTCAACTTAGCGATGAGGTAATCTTGTTCTGTTAGGTTGGTCATTGTTTCGCCTCCACCTTAACTGGCGCATCAGCGAAGCTTGTGTGCACAGCTTTCCAGCCAATGTAACCCGCTAAGCCAAATGGCCCCACGCTCGAAACAATCATGCAAAGTCCGATTAGTGCAGTTATGCCACCTACTCGTAAAGCGTCTAATCCAGATTGAATCGCAAACAATCCGGCCGCAACGAGTGCTGCCGCCAGCATCACCGACGCCGCCGCCACCACAAGAAAGATAATCATTGTTTCGCCTCCACCTTGGCTTTAAGTTCTTCGACTTCTTCGGAGGTTATGCTGCCTTCCTTAAACAGCCTTGACAAGATTTCAGCTTTACGCTTGTCGGATTCACTTTGTTTTGATTGCTGAATAATTTGCTCTACATAAGCAGCTAACACCCATTTGAATTCTTCCGTGATTAGCATATCGCTTGGTTCGAGAATTACTTCGATGTCACGGTTGGTGTTAGATGTTGTTCTTACAAACCTGCATTCGGTTATATATGGAACAAACTTCCCGTCTACCAATTTGGCTTTTAATTCGATCATTGTTTTGTTCCCTTAACTATTGATTCAAGCACCAGCTTCACTGAAACTGCTGCGGACATGAAAGACATTCCTAAGCAAAGTAGGATTGCAGATACGAGGCTCATTCATTCGCTTCCTTAACTGCTGTTTCCAATTCCGCAAGTGCTTCATTTAACGCAGCCTGTGCAACCATTTCGTAGTGCTTAAGCGATTCGAAATCAGCTTCTGCTCTATTGCGTGCAACAGACCTTTCCATTAAGTTCTTTTCTGCGGTGGTCAGCTTGACACTCGCCTTGATAATCTTTTCTTGCTGTTCTTTGTTCATACTCGTAATTCCTTTAGTTCTTCTTCTGTTAGTTCTCTGCTCTCTTGTTCAACTGTGGACATCACAACTTGTGTTCCGTCTGCGAGCGTGGCAGTGAAGATTTGCGTAATGACTTGGTGCAGCGTCCTTGCACTTGCAATCATGATTGCTGCCTTAGCTGCTGGAACCCTTAGTTCCCGTGATACTTGCGTTTCCACAGTCAAGTAGTTGACGGCTTGTGTGGAGGTGGATAGGACGACTTTGGCGTTGTTATTCATTGCTTTGTTTCTCCATCGGCTTGAAGCCTTTTGTCTTGAGCCAGTAAGCAACGAATTGTTCTGTCGTCATTGCATCCGTTCCTGGCATTGAATAGCGATAAGCCTCTAACATGAAGTCCTCATCACTCAAGCTCTTTTCCGTCTTGTATTCTTTTAGAACTCTATCGGCGATCTCTGTTTCATCTAACATTCTCAAGTTAGCGACTCGTTGAATCAATTTCTGAAATTCAGACTGAATGATGTGTTCGGTATTCATTCTTTAAATCCTTCCCTTTGCTGGTTTGTTTGTGCGCCAATTCAAGAGTCCTTGACCGTATGCTCCTGCTGATAGCTGGTGAATTGTTTTGTGTTCTTCACTACCGTTACCTTGCTTGCGCTTGCGTCCCGGTCCTTTCTTGCAGTAATGACTTTGTTTTTGATAGACGCTCATTTAGCCTTCCCATCCTTAAGAACTGTGTAGCCTTTGAGTTCGAGGAATTCGATTGCGTCTTTATCCTCATCTTCTCTTTCTGCATCTCTGAGGAACTCATGAAGCCGTTGGCCTTCTTCGACAGTTATTGTGCCCGCCGGTATGCGTTTAGTGATTGCGCGAATTGCTCTTGCAAGCATTAGGTTTATTTTGCGTTGATCCATTATTCTTTGTCTCCTTGCTGATTTAGTTTTCTTTCTGCCCATAGAGCTTTTATTGCATCAGAGATTCTTTTCTTTGATTCAGCTGTATGTGGCGTTCCCGGTTTGTCTTTTCTTAACGAAGGCTTTCCTTTTTTGGTAGCACTGATTTGCTTTCGTGCTTCGTCACTGTGGTGTGTTCCTTTTTGCATTACCTCTCCTTTAGATTGCATCCATGATTTGTTCAAACAGCGCAATGCCTGCCTTGAAGTTATCGATGTGGTATTGCAGTAGCATTTTCATTATTTGGGGTTCATAAATCGTGATTTCGCCTATGTTCTTCTTAGCAAGCCAGTTGCCGATTGCTTTGTGAGTAAGGATGACGCCACTAAGCTGCTGCTTCTTTATTTCAAGTCCGCGCTCTTGGCACTGCCTTACATATTCGTAGATATCAACAAAGTGCTGACTCATCTTCTTATCCCCTAATTCCTTCTGCGCCGCTACCACAACTTCTTTTGGAAACAAGTTAAAGCCTACTTCCACGAGTTGATCGGGATCGCAGCTTAGTGGCTGCTTTATGTAGAAGTCGTCTTCTTTTAGTTTCTCTGTGATATCAGCTAATCTTTTTGTTGCTTGCATTACTTACCCCTTTTTGTTTTTGAACCATAACAATATTGATACAACTACTTATCATCTTTAGTGGAAACAATGGTGGTTATGTTTTTTAGCCAATAAAAAACCCCGGAATGTATTTCTACAAACCGGGGCCAGCTTTACGAAGATTTTTCTATCAGGATGCCGAAAGTCACTAAGGCATATCTATTTATCTCAGGTTAGTGATTTCGAGAAGTGAACACACCAGTTTGGAAGTGCAGCACCGGAAATGCCTACTGTAGTGTCGCTATCCTTCAAACATCCACGCGGACCCGTTGTAGGCCCTGCATTGTTTCCTGCTGTGCCCGTGTACGCATACCGCAGCGTTTTGCCTGTATTTGCACCGGGATCAGCAGTCAAAGTGATCACAACAACGTTAGGTGTAGTGATGGTTACTGAGGCAATGCGCGTATAGATACTTCCACCTGCGCTGTCCGTGTATTCAAAGCCCTTGGTAGCTGCTGCGCCGCTTGGGTCTGTCACATTGGTAGTGTCGAACTGCAAGTTGCCCACATTGCCACTGAAGGTGACTGTGATGACTGCACCACTCCGTGTGATGTTTGTAGGGCGCAATGGGCTCCATTGAATGCCTTTCACGACATGCTGATAGTGAGCCTTACCGTAGTATTCACCGAGCTTGGTATAGCTTGTGTTGATTAAATGGACACCATCTGCTCCACTGTAGGTTAAGAAATACTTAGGGCCGACAAGGATTGTCTTCGTTGGGTTTGTTTCATACTCAGTAAGTATCTGATACGGCGCGATACCCGTAGCACTGTTCACATTCGCAACAGCAGTCCAGCAACTCGGCTGTGAATGGAAGATTGGGATTGTTCCAGACTGACCAGTAATGGCCTTATAGTCTGTTTCGTAATCAACTTGCCATTGACGGATATCGGCACCGTATGTTGTGCTCAACATATCGCTTTCGCCATGAATGGCCCAACACGCGGCTACATGCATTGGGTTTGTAGCAACCATCTGCCCCGCAATGGGCGTGAATGTTGAAGTGTCAATGTTGTCCGCGTATGGTGTAGTTCCTTTCTTCAAGCCAGCATATGCAGTAGCACCAAGGCCAAAGTTCTGCACCAACAAGTCTTGTGAAATCCCTAAGCCATCAGCACGAGCAAGCTTTGCGACTGTGTTAGCTGCACCGGATGCGATTGTTTCCCGTTCGATTTCAACCATTGGGATTAACCCGCCAGCATTGCATCCAACTCCAAAGTCCTGCCAATATGAAGGCGTAGGGTTAGCTAAGTTACCTCTGGCTCCGCTTTCAACACAGTTGTTGGTGTATGGCTGCGTGGTGGAGATTGGTGGTTCTCCATTTGCTCCAGCAGCAAGAGACTGGCCGATAATTGGCACATAGTTCAATGTTCGTGTATTGGCAACCACTCTGCGCAAGTCCACCATTAAGATGTTGCATGCATTTGTGAAAGCGCGATAGCTGATATCCGTCATCGCGCCGTTTGACATGAAATACATACCGGCAGTCATTGCCACTTTGCTTTCACCGCCAACACCGGAGAAGACACCAAGGCTTGAGTTCGAGCCTGCATATGTGAATGTTGAGTTAGCACCACCAGCGATCAAACCACCTTGATAGAGATTCAAGTTGTTGCCGGTGCGTTGTCCAGCAATAAGGCCAACTGGCAAAATACCTCGCACCTTAGTGTTAGTGGCGCTTAACGCTCCGATTCCGTTCATTAAAACTTCTGCTTGTGTAGCAATCGCATTCCACCTAAGCACGACTTGTGGATTTCCACCAGCGTTTGTGCCCATCAAGTTGCAGAAGGTGCTTTGTGTGCATTCGGCTGTTAAGAAGACACCCATTCCCATTGAACCGTCTGTTGTTAGCTGATTGACCGTTGTTTGCGTATCTACCCACTTTGTGCTGCCATCGCTCGTAAGTCCGACACTGGTAAGGTCGCCTGCCGCAAAGCCATTTAACACACAGGTTGAGGCAACTGGGTATTTCAGCTTGACTGCTGCACTTGCTAAGTTTCCGCCAAGAAACAAGCCTATTTCAGTAATCCTGCTCCAGACATCTAAATTCTTTAGAGCCGAGACAAAGATGTTGAGTGCAGTAACTTGGTTAGTTGGCAGGTAGCCACCTGCTGCTGCTACTGCTGCTGCGTAAGTGGTGACATCTGGGTCGTTTGTGCCACCACTTCCACCAGACCCCGTAATTCCTAATGTTCCAAATCCAGTAATCATCTTAGGAATTGCTGATAACAGCTACCTTGTGACCTGGTTGCACGCCTGCTGCCCAATACGCGCCAGCAGCTAAACGGAATGAATTGACGGTTGCAGTTGGACCAGAACCAACTTCAATTGAGCATGTTGTATCCGTAGTGAACACAACAAATCTTGTATCTTTATTGAATGCTGCTGATTGTGCAGATGTTCCGCTGATAGCGACTACTTGAGAGGCTATTGGTGGAAGATGAATAAGAGGTAACTGGACTGCGCTGCCGTCAGTAGGAACGCTGTTACCTTCTAAAATATATAATGTCGCCATGTAGAGACTCCCTTTTCAGTTTCATCTCTATTTATACTTTTTGACTTCCTCAGTTATGTCTATGTTGGCGTTCTCTGCTGCACGCTCTCTGATAATGAGGGAATGTCTGATTTTGTTCTTTGGAACCCAGTGCGTGATGACATCTGGCCTGTCTTTCAGGTAGACAGGATCACAAACATCTTCAAGATTGACTGGATATGGAAGGAGCATTCGTTATTTATTTTTCTTGCTCCAAACACCTAATCGTTGTCCGTTTGCTCCAAACTTCTCCGTTACGCCAATACCTTCCATGCGCTGAGACTGTTTGTGCCTCCAGTAAAGGTATTTGAGTTCGTCTCCAAACTCTTCGTTAAACGCATCCTTCTGCTTCTTAGTTGGTTTGTTCTTTTTCATACTGACGTCCTGAACGACATGGTTGGTGCAAACTTCGAACGCACCACGCTTCTGTCATATGTCTTGTTGAGTGGCACCCTGTGTGTGCTTCCTTGAAGAAAGCACTCCATATGCTCACGCTTCGTGTTCCAGCTAACGAACTGGCAGTCTGGAAGCCACGCATACAGTGCTTCCTTGTCCCCATCCCATCCGTCGAAGTCTTCAGCTTCGGCCATGCCTTTAGTGACCGCTTCTTGAACGAATGCGGCGTAAGTCTTTAGCTGGGAGAATTTGTGCGACTGTTCGCCGCGATTGATGTTGATTGCCCCGTTGTATTTGGCTCCGGGGTTGAGCCATAGATTGATTTCCAGAATCATGTTTTTCCATCCTTAAAAGTTCAGCACTCCTGCTGTAAAACTATTTAGCCAATTCGATGATGAATGCTCGCAATAATGAAAAAGCCCCAAGTCTTGCGACGAGGGGCTTAGAACGAGTTTTTACTTTTAAGAACAGAGTTAGTGTTTTATCACCAACAACTTATTTATCAGATCTGTGGGTGGGAGGTTTGGTTTCTGGCTTTTTTTAACGCACGCATTGCGAAGCCTTCTTGAGCGAAGCGAATGAAGAAACGAAGCTGTTTGAGGTCTAAGGCGAAGCTACGCCCGCGTCTTGAGTTCGAAGAACTCTTCTTCTTACGCACGCCTGAAGCGAAAGCGGAGGACGAAGCAACGCACGCATATCTCTTGACTTGACAAGTCAGAGTACCTCTTAATTAAATATTGCTTCGTACGGGCGTATTTTTCTTTACTTCGTATTCAAGCGGGCGTACTTTAGGTCTGTTTTAAAAAGCGCCAACTGCGCAAAACAGAGTTCTAAAGTACGCTATGTTGGACTGGCTTGAATCAATCTCAGTGTTTTCCAACATACGGGCGGCGGTCTTTCTCAAGGACTAAAGCTATCAATCTGGGCTTATCGACTCAACTTACTCTTTTCTCTTACCTATTCAGGTCGCTCCGTGGGTCACTTTGTTTTCCCCACCTATTGCGTTCTTCAGTTGTTCGTCCAGCTTTATCAGCTACGCATAAGTATTTATCCGAACAGTGTTTGTATGACTGCTTTATTGATTTTGACAAAAGAAAACCCGCCGAAGCGGGTTCCTTTATACGAATAGCACTTGCGCACCCCATGTGCGCTTGCATGTATTTTATTGGATCACTTAAGCGGAAAGCAACTTTTTCAGCTAACAGTCATGGTTCCTGTTGACTGCGCAAGAAAGGTGCTGACATCGGCTCCAGACTTTTGTGCATCTTGCAGCCACTTTGGCTTCGCACCCAGCGCGCCTCCGATGTAGTCTTTGCCCTTACCTTCGGGATCGCGGTACACGCCGCCCTTTTCAAACAAGGACTTGTTACGCGGCTTGCCTTCGCCACGCTTCGCACGCTGTTGCTTCCCTGATTCAGGTTCAGCTACTTTCTTTAAGGCATTGAGGGCATTGATGCCGTCTTGGATCGTCAAGCCCTTCTTTTCGAGCTTGTCGATGAAGGCATCAGCGAGCACCTTAGCTTCCTCGATCCGCAGCG
The DNA here is from genome assembly GCF_056399425.1 of Variovorax sp. 01N429. Taxonomy (NCBI): domain Bacteria; kingdom Pseudomonadati; phylum Pseudomonadota; class Betaproteobacteria; order Burkholderiales; family Comamonadaceae; genus Variovorax; species Variovorax sp. 01N429. Next base: position 146,618 of record NZ_JBFTRG010000007.1, read on the forward strand.
GAATGCTCTTCTCTTCAAGCGCGGCCAGTTCCTTCTTAAGTGCAGCGATGTTTGCTTCGTGCTGTTCAAGTGCTGTTGCCATGGGTTTGTTTCTGAACCTTTCTTTAAGGAAGCTGCATCATACGCAAACGCAAGTCAAAAGAAAGCCCCCAACAAGGGGGCTAAAACAAGCTACAGCGTGATTTACTTGCGCTTGGGTGCTTTGGGTGCTGGGGCTGGCGTTGCGTCGTTTGCTGCGGGTGTAGCTGGGGCAGCAACAGGAGCAGCAGCTACTTCCTTTGGCTTGCGTGGTCCCCTGTTTGTTGCAGTAAGCAGGGCATCAAATTCCCCCTTTGCACAAGCTTCCTTAGCAAGCTCCAAAAACTTGACGGCTTGTGCAGCGTTGGCAAGCTTGTATGTTCCGTTTTCCTTGTTGATGGCTGCTACGCCGTTTTTGAGGGTAAGGATGTATGAATCCCCTTCCTTTTTGAACCACAGCCCCTTATCCGCTGCTGCTTTGATAAGCGCAGCTTGCTTATCCGCAGTAAGTGCAAACTTAGCTTTTGCTTGTGCAAGCGGGTCTTGCAACTTGACCGCCTTTGGCTTTGCGTATGCAACAGCGCCCAGGGATTGAACAGTTTGGAAGAAGGACATTTGGGTAGACATGACGGGTTCCTTTTGATGACACGGCAAGAGCGCCGTATCCACATTGTTGTTTCACATTATGAAATGTGTCGACCTGTTTGTGGCTGTTTGTGGGCTTCTGTCGATGCCTACTTTTTAAGCAGACCCCACTTAGCTCGTCCCCAAACATCCCCGCTAACCCGCGTTTTCCTGCTGTTTTTGTGCTGTATGTGCACTTGCTGTGCACAGCACGCTCGTAGGGCAAGCTGCACGCCGCTGCTACAGTGAAGTCGCATGCACTTTTTGCGTTAAAACTGGAAGTCCCTCGCTGCCCCGCCACCCTGCCCCTACCCTGCCCCAATGTTGCATATGTGCAACAAGCGTGCACATTAAAAAGAACGCTGGTAAGTTGTTGATTTTGAAGGTGTTTTTAGGGTGTGCGGTAGCTCTCAGGTAAAGCGGACAGCAGGGGTGGCCCATGGCTTCGGTCATGGATCTGGACTGCCCCTTTTGGAGAGAGCCTTGGCCTCCGCATCGACCGACCTTCTGAAGACTCCGCTTCATGACCTGCACGTCGAACTCGGCGCACGCATGGTGCCCTTCGCGGGCTACTCGATGCCCGTGCAGTATCCGGCCGGCCTCATGGCCGAACACAAGCACACGCGCGATGCCGCGGGTTTGTTCGACATTTCCCACATGGGCCAGTTGCGGCTTTCCGGCCCCGAGGCCGCGGCCGCGTTCGAGACCCTGATGCCAGTCGACGTCATCGGTCTCGCACCTGGAAAGCAGCGCTACGGGCTGCTGCTGAATGAAGACGGCGGCATCCTCGACGACCTGATGTTCTTCAACGAGGGCCACAACTCGCTGTTCGTGATCGTCAACGGCGCCTGCAAGCAGGCGGACATCGCGCATATCACCGTCAAAATCGGACACCGCTGCCAGGTTTCGCCGATGCCGGACCACGCGCTGCTCGCCCTTCAAGGACCGCAGGCTGCCGCAACACTGGCGCGGCTTTCACCGGGTATCGAACGGTTTGTCTTCATGACCGGCGGCGCAGCGCAAATCGGCGGCATCCCGACTTTCGTCACTCGCAGCGGCTATACCGGCGAGGACGGTTTCGAAATCTCCGTTGCCGCTGCGAACGCCGAGCGCCTGGCCCGGCTGCTGCTCGCCCAACCCGAGGTCAAGCCCATCGGCCTGGGAGCGCGCAACTCCCTGCGGCTGGAAGCCGGACTCTGCCTCTATGGCAACGACATCGACGAGACGACCACGCCGGTCGAAGCCTCGCTGGTGTGGGCCATGCAGAAGGTCCGGCGCACCGGCGGAGCCCGCGAAGGCGGATTTCCGGGTGCGGCCAAGGTGCTGGCACAGCTCACGGCTGCGGACGGGACGGCGGGCCACCTCGACCATCACACCCTCAAGCGCAAGCGCGTCGGCCTGGTCGCGATCGATCGAGTGCCAGTGCGCGACGGCACACTGCTCGAATCCTTCGAAGGCGTTGCGATCGGACAGGTGACCAGCGGATTGCTCGGCCCCACCGTCGACCGGCCGATCGCCATGGCGTACGTCGCTCTGGCCTATTCAGAGCCCGGCACGCGCATGCAGGCGATCGTCCGTGGCAAGCCGGTCCTGATGGAAGTGAGCACGATGCCTTTCATTCCCGCGCGCTATTTCCGCGGCTGAGGCCGATCCGCACGCGGCGCTCTTTTTTGCCTTTTTTCTTTGCTTTTTCCAGCCCACTTTCTCATCTCAAGGAGCTTCAGTTCATGACCACCAGGTACACCAAGGATCACGAGTGGGTTCGCCAGGAAGCCGACGCGGCGCTTGTCACGGTTGGCATCACGGTTCACGCGCAGGACGCGCTGGGCGACGTCGTTTTCGTCGACCTGCCCGAGGTCGGCAAGTCCTTCGCGCAAGGCGAAGTGGCGGGCGTGGTCGAGTCGGTCAAGGCTGCCGCGGACGTTTTCATGCCGGTCTCCGGCGAGATCACCGAAGTCAACGAAGCGCTGCGCGCCGACCCGTCGCTTGCCAACAGCGCTCCGATGGACGCTGGCTGGTTCTTCAAGGTGCGCGTCAGCGACGTGACACAGCTCGAAGCCCTGCTCGACGACACCGCGTACGAGAAATTCTCGGCGGAATAATGCGCACCCCCAGGCTTCGCGCACTGCGTGTCGCTCTCGCCCACCCCCTGCAAGGGGGCGACACCAGCAGCCTGGCAAAGCCAGTTCTGCGGTGTCCCTGACAACTTGCCGAAACCAGAACCTTCTCAAGCTACCCCATGTCGACACCCGTCCTGCCCCTTTTTCCTCCGCTCAGCGAGCTCGAGAACGCCGAGGAATTCATCGCGCGCCATATCGGAATCGAACCGGCCGACGAGACGCGAATGCTGTCGGCCATCGGATCGGCCACGCGGGCCGAACTGATCGACGGCATCGTCCCGCCCGCCATCCGGCGCGCGCGGCCGATGCGCCTGCCTGCCCCGGTCACGGAGGCTGAGGCGCTGGCCGAACTCAAGGCGATCGCCGCGAAGAACAAGGTGGCGAAGAGCTTTATCGGGCAGGGCTACTACGGCACCCATACGCCGGGCGTCATCCTGCGCAACGTGCTGGAGAACCCCGCCTGGTACACCGCCTACACGCCCTACCAGGCCGAGATCTCGCAGGGCCGGATGGAGGCACTCGTCAATTTCCAGACCATGGTGTGCGACCTCACAGGCATGGCCATTGCCAATGCTTCGATGCTCGACGAGGCGACCGCCGCGGCAGAGGCGATGACGCTTGCCCGCCGTAGCGTCAAGAGCAAGAGCAACGTGTTCCTGGTGTCCGGCGACTGTCATCCGCAGACCATCGAAGTCATCAAGACACGTGCTGCGCCTCTCGGCATCGAAGTCCGCGTCAGCACCGTGTCCGAGACGCTGCCGCACCTGATGGCGAGCTGTGAATTCTTCGGCGTGCTGGCGCAATACCCGGCCACCACCGGCCACGTGCACGACCTGCGGCCGCTGGCCGGGCATGCGCACCAGTTCGATGCCGCCTTCTGTGTGGCGGCGGACTTGCTCGCGCTCGCACTGCTCACGCCGCCGGGCGAATGGGACGCCGACATCGTCTGCGGCACCACGCAGCGCTTCGGCATGCCGATGGGCAACGGCGGCCCTCACGCGGCCTACCTGGCATGCCGCGACGAATTCAAGCGCTCGCTGCCCGGGCGCCTCGTCGGCGTCAGCGTCGACACGCATGGCGAGCCGGCCTACCGCCTCGCCCTGCAGACCCGCGAGCAGCACATCCGGCGCGAGAAAGCCACCTCGAACATTTGCACCGCGCAGGTGCTGCCGGCGGTGATAGCCAGCATGTACGCGGTCTATCACGGGCCGGAGGGCATTCGCCGCATCGCGCAGCGCGTGTCGTCGCTCACCTCGATCCTCGCGCAAGGGCTCGAACAGATGGGCCGTGAGCTGGTGAACGCAACGGCGTTCGACACGCTCACCGTCAAGACAGGCGAAGACACCGCGAAAGTCGTCGAACGCGCGGACGCCGCCAGTGTCAACCTCGGTCTGCGCGTGCAAAACCACGTCGGCATTTCGCTGGACGAGACCACGACGCGCGCGGACATCGAGACGCTCTGGGCGCTGTTCGTGCCCGCCGGAACGCCGCTGCCGCGTTTCGACGAACTCGCCGGCCGGATCGCATCGCGCATCCCCGACGACTTGCGCCGCGCGAGCGCTTTTCTCACGCATCCGGTATTCAACACGCACAAGAGCGAAACCGCGATGCTGCGCTACATCCGCAGCCTGGCCGACAAGGATCTCGCGCTCGATCGCACCATGATCCCGCTGGGAAGCTGCACGATGAAGCTCAATGCGACCAGCGAGATGATCCCGATCACCTGGCCTGAATTCGCGAACATCCATCCTTTCGCGCCGGCGGAGCAGTTGCAGGGCTACGCGCAGCTCGACAAGCAATTGCGCGCATGGCTGTGCGAAGCCACCGGCTACGCCGGCATCAGCCTTCAACCCAACGCCGGATCACAAGGCGAATACGCAGGGCTGCTTGCAATCAAGGCTTTTCATGAAGCAAGGGGCGAGAGCCATCGCGACGTGTGCCTCATTCCGTTTTCCGCGCATGGCACCAATCCGGCCAGTGCGCACATGGCGGGGATGAAGGTGGTGGTCACGGCCTGCGATGCCGAAGGCAATGTCGACATCGACGATCTCAAGCGCGCATGCGGCACCCACGGCGACAAGCTGGCCGCCGTGATGATCACCTACCCCAGCACCCACGGCGTGTTCGAGACGCGCGTGAAAGAGCTGTGCGAGATCGTCCATGCGCACGGCGGTCGCGTATACGTGGACGGCGCCAACATGAATGCGCTCGTGGGCGTCGCTGCGCCGGGCGAATTCGGCGGCGACGTGAGCCACCTGAACCTGCACAAGACCTTCTGCATCCCTCACGGCGGCGGCGGTCCGGGTGTCGGGCCGGTCTGCGTGGTCGAGGACCTTGTTCCGTATCTGCCCGGTCACGCGACAGGCGGCATTGCCTCGCATGGCGTCGGGGCCGTGTCGGCGGCACCGCTCGGCAATGCGGCCGTGCTGCCGATCAGCTGGATGTACTGCCGCATGATGGGAGCGCCCGGTCTCAAGGCCGCCACCGAAACCGCGATCCTCAGCGCCAACTACATCAGCGCGCGCCTGAAGGAGCACTACCCAACCCTCTATGCAAGTGCCAACGGCCACGTTGCGCACGAGTGCATCCTCGACCTGCGCCCGCTGAAGGACGCCAGCGGCGTCACGGCCGAAGACGTCGCCAAGAGGCTCATCGACTACGGCTTCCACGCGCCGACCTTGAGCTTTCCCGTGCCCGGCACGCTGATGGTCGAACCCACCGAAAGCGAACCGCTGGCTGAGCTCGACCGCTTCATCGACGCGATGATCGCCATTCGCGGCGAGATCCGCCGCGTCGAGGAAGGCGTCTGGCCGAAGGACGACAACCCGCTCAAGAACGCGCCGCATACCGCCGCGAGCCTGCTCGCCAGCGAATGGACGCGCCCTTACTCGCGCGAGCTGGCGGCGTTTCCGCTCGTTGCGCTCAAAGCGGCGAAATACTGGCCGCCCATCGGCCGGGTCGACAACGTCTACGGCGATCGCAATCTGTTCTGCAGTTGCGTGCCGATGGACGAACTGGTCAAGTAGGAAACTTTCTCGGGGCGGCTACCAGCGTTGCTGCTGCCGCCCGCCATGGATGTTGCCGGCGATGCCACCCGCAACGCCGCCGATGGCCGCGCCTGTCCAGGCATCGCCTCCGGAGATCGCGGCGATCCCCGCGCCGGCTGCCGCGCCCATCGCGGCGCCGCTCACCGTCCCTTGCTGCTGCGGGCTCATGTTGGTGCAGCCGACGGCGAACACTGACCCGGCCAGTGCTGCCGCCGCCATCCAGTGGAGTCGTTTCATGATCCGTTTCCTTTCACTTGTTCTTTTGCAGACCGGGAACGGCCATTTCGAACCAGATGATGTCCAACACCGGCCGCTTGAGCTTGTCCGGGTTGGCGGCGTACCACTTATCGATGCTCGAACTCACGCTGTCGAGCGTCTGTCCTTGCATTCCCTTCGCCAGCCGCGGAATGAAGCTCTGCGCGTCCGGCGGCGGGTTCCTCGAAGAGTAAGCCGCGTCGACCTGCACGATATTGGCCAGACCGACCAGATACGCCTTCTTCACGGCCGGGGCCGACGTGGTCCATTGCTCGCCGGTCACGACCGGAATGTCGGCCGCCTTGGCGGGTACGCACGCGAGCGCCAGGGCCATGCACGCGGCCGACAGGGCGGCGCGTACTTGCAGTTTCGATGTCATTGCGTTTTCCAACGGGATTCCTTGGTTGGTTCTTGCGGCTGCGATGCATCGTGCGCCGCTGCGTCGAAGCATGTCAAGCGCGTCAAAAAGAGCTGAAGGCCGCGCCTCCAGTGCGTACTTTTGTTGCAGCACGCGCGCTGCTGCTCTGCGAAAAGCACACAATATGTCGACCATGCGCAAGCTCGTACTTCTCGCGGTTTTGCTCGCCGCCGCTCCGATGGCCGGCGCGGACGTGATCCGCTGCGCCGACGCCGCCGGCAACGTGAGCTACACCGACGCGGCATGTCCGACGGGCGCCAAGAAGGTGGCACGCGTGTCGACGGTAGAGCCCATCAGCGTCGTGCGCGGCGCCGACAAACCTCGCCCCGCGGCGAACGTCGAATCCACGGATGTTGCGGCAGCACCGCCGCCTGCGCCATCGGCCCCCATCATCATTGACGGCCGCCGCGACGGCAACGCCGGCGGCGCGGTACCCGACAACTCACGCTGGAGCGATCGCGGCGTCGAGAGCATCGTGATCGACGACGGGTCGATGTATGCCGCCCCTGGCGTCTCTCGTCCGCCCCGGCCGCGCGACATGCGGCCGCGCATTCGCTCCTGCGGCTCGCGAACCTGCGAAGACACCCAAGGCAATCACTTCACGCACTCGGGTCAACTCGACCGCTACCGAAGCATCGACGGACGAACCTGCCAGCCGGTGGGTACGACCACCGTCTGCCGCTGAATAGAGCGTAGAGCGCCCGCTTGCTTGCCCTGCTTGCCCTACTTGCTATTTCTTGGCGACAGCGCCGGTCGCGACCAGCCCGCGAAACTCGGCGAGCTTGGTCTTCATCCGCCGCTCGTTCACCGGGCCCATGCGAATCAGGATCTTCTGCCCGGCAGACAAAGCTTCAAGTTGCGGATCGGCGAATTCATAGCGTAGCCACGGGGTGTTCGAGGCCGCGTCGCTCTTCATTTCGTCTTTCAGTTCGCCTTTCACTTCGGTCAGCCTGACCTGCACCGGCCCGGCAGGTTCCGGGGTCTTCAGAAGATGATCCAGCACGGCAACCAGCCGGTCATTGAAATAGCGCCCCGGATAACCCAGCTCTTCGTACGCCTGCTGAAACAGCGGATACAGCTTGGCATACAGCGCCGCGGCGTTGGCCGTGTTGACCGACTCCACGAACAGCACGAAGGGTGTGTAGCGATTGCCGTTGTCGACGCCGATGGTCTTGATCTCGCCGGCGCCCTGCGTCTCGAAGCGCTGCGGCGTCGGGTGCACCGGCCACAGGCGCGAAGATGCCTGCGCGCGCGGCAAGTTGTCCACCGTGGCAACCACGCGCCGGACGAAGCCGTCCGTCTGCACGAACGAAGTGACGCCCTTCTTGCCGAGCAAGTCGTTCAAGGCACCGTTGACGCGCGCGTCGGCGTCGTTCAGTGGCGGGAGCGTCTTGTCGGGCTCAGCCAGGGGCTCGACGAGGTTCTGCGGCCCGGTCGCCACGGGCGCGGGGTTGTCGGGCGGTGCCGGTTGCGGCTGAGGCGCTGTTGATACTGGCGGCGCTTCAGGCGGCGCTTCTTTTTGCATGGACCAACGCCACCAGGCGAAAGCACCCGCGAGGATCGCAATGATCACGAGCGCGGGGATCCACATCGAGGTTTCGCGAGCTGGCCTGAATTCTGCTGGGTCCCGATCGGGCATGTTTCAATCTTCCTTTCCCTGTCCATTGGAAACCACTGCGCCGCGGCTTGCCGTAACGTCCTGTGACCGCACGGTCACCGTAGTGCGAGCGCGCCATGAGAGCACCATGAACATCGACTTCGCGACACTGACGCAATACCAACGCTACAAGCTCATGGCGAGCCTCATCGTGCCACGGCCGATCGCGCTGGTCACCACGATCGGGGCCGACGGCGTGGTCAATGCGGCGCCCTTCAGCATGTTCAACATGCTGGGTGAGGAACCACCGATCGTGATGATCAGTGTGAACCGCCTGCAGGACGGCGTGTTGAAAGACACTGCCGCCAACATCGTGCGCACGGGTGAGTTCGTCATCCATCTGGCGGACGAGGACATCGCCGAACAGATGCACCGATGCGGCGAGCATCATCCGCCGCACGTGAGCGAGCTAGACATCGTCGGCTTCACCGCGCTGCCGAGCAATGCCGTCAAGCCGCCGCGCATTGCCGAGGCGCCGGTCGCCTTCGAGTGCACGCTATGGGAAACGCTGGAAACCGACAGCCGCCAGATCTTCATCGGCCAGGTGCGCTGGATGCATGCGCGCGACGAACTGATCGACACCGAAGCATGGCGAGTGCGCCTGCAGCACTACTTTCCGGTCGGCCGCTTCGGTGCCAGTTTCTACGTGAAGACGCGCGAACGGTATGCGCTCGCAGCCCAGGGCGCGACGCGAAGCACCGCCATCGACGAAATGTAGGCGGACGGACGGCGGGCGGTCGCCGCGCTAGCGGGGATGGGCCGGCAACGCCCATCAATCTAGCGCTTTGTCAGGTAAGCGGTCATCGGCCTGTAGGACTAGCTCAATGGTTGGGTGCCGCGACGCACACGACGGGGCCGATTGAAGTTAAAAATGCTTCCTCTTCGCTGCCCGACTGGAGGAATCCGATGTTCAGCATTTTTCAGCACAACCGGAACGGCCATCTGCGACGCATCATGACCTTGCTCGAAGAGGCGAACCTGGCGCGCATCGAGCACCAGGCCGCTGCCGAGCATCATGGCGCGCTCGCCCGCATGTACGCCGACCGCGCCAAGCGACTGGAGCGTGAGGTGTACGGAAGCACGCATGTTCCGGTCGGCGAAAGTGCGGCACCGCAAAAACTGGCTGATGAAAAGCCGGTCGTGTATGCACTGGGCGCCAATCGCCGCGAAGCGCCAGCGAAAGCCTGAAGCTCCAAGCGGGACGGCCAAGCGATGGCCGATGAATTCGTCGATGTGCTCATCGTCGGTGCCGGGTTGTCCGGCATCGGCGCCGCGTCACACCTGCAGCGGCTGTGCCCCGGCCGCAGCGTCGCCATTCTGGAAGGACGGCACTCGCTCGGGGGTACGTGGGATCTCTTTCGCTATCCGGGCGTGCGTTCGGATTCCGACATGTACACGCTGGGCTATTCGTTTCGCCCCTGGACGGACGACAGGGCCATTGCCGACGGATCGGCCATCCTCCAGTACCTGCGCGACACGGCGCATGAACAGGGTGTCGATCGGCTGATCCGCTACGGCCATCGCGTGCGAAACGCCAGTTGGTCGTCCGAGGCGGCGCAGTGGACCGTAGAGGCCACACGGGACGACGGCGAGCCGGTTTCATTGCGCTGCGCCTTCCTGCTGATGTGCAGCGGCTACTACGACTATACCGAAGGCTACACACCGGACTTCCCGGGCCGCGAGCGATTTGCCGGGCGCGTGGTGCATCCCCAGCAGTGGACCGACGACATCGAGTACATCGGAAAGCGCGTGGTCGTGATCGGCAGCGGCGCGACGGCCGTGACCATGGTGCCCGAACTTGCGCGACAGGCGGCGCACGTGACGATGCTTCAGCGCTCGCCCAGCTATGTGGCCTCGCGGCCCTCGGTCGATCGCGTCGCCGGTTGGCTCCAGCGGAACATGGGCGTGTCACGCGCGCACGCGCTTTCGCGCTGGAAGAACATGTTGCTCGCTCTCATCTTTTTCAGGGTGTGCCGGCACAAGCCGCAGTTCGCCAAGTCCGCGCTGATCAAGCAAGTCCGCCGCCAGTTGGGTCCAGACTTCGACGTCGAGACCCACTTCACGCCCCGCTACAACCCATGGGAACAGCGGCTGTGCCTGGTGCCCGACGGCGACCTCTTCAAGGCCATTCGTGCACAGCGTGCGAGCGTGGTCACCGACCGCATCGAATCCTTCACCGAATCAGGCCTGAAGCTCGCGAGCGGCGCGGAATTGCCGGCCGACCTCGTGGTGACAGCCACCGGACTCAAGCTCAAGGTGGTCGGCGGCGCCGAGCTTTTCGTCGATGGCCGCAAGCTGGAGGCGGCGGAATTGGTGAATTACAAGGGCACCATGTTTGCGGGCGTTCCGAATTTCGCATCGATCTCCGGCTACACCAACGCGTCCTGGACGCTCAAGGCGGATCTGGTCGCCATCTTCGTCTGTCGCCTGCTCAATCACATGCAGCAGACAGGTGCACGGCAGTGCGTTGCGATGACGGACGATCCGGCCATGCCCTTGCAGCCGTGGGTCGACTTTTCGTCCGGCTACTTTCAGCGCGCCATGCAACAGATGCCTCGCCAAGGTGAGAAAAGGCCTTGGAAGCTCAACCAGAACTATCTCTCCGACTTCTTCACGCTGCGCTACGGCGCAGTGGACGATGGCGTCATGCGCTTCTCCGCTTAGTCCGCCCACCGCTTGCGGCAACGGGACGCGCGACAACCTGCAGAACGCCTGAGGCGCAGGAACCAGCCTCGCGCTTCTTTGATCTGAAAGATCGCCATGTGCGATCTTTCGATCCTGCGGTTGTGGAACGGCGCTTCCGTCGCGCAGATGGGGCGGCCGTCTCGGGCGATGGTCGCGTTGACCTTCGCGTTGATGATTGCTTGCCTCATGAGCGCATGCGCGGTCGCGCCTGGAGCGCCGCCGCATGAGGCGACCTCTTTTTCTTCGCTCGTGGCGAGCCGCAGCGCCAGCGTGGTGGACATCAGGACGCTGCGGATCGGACGCGAGGAAACGACGGACAGCGTCGACCTGGACATGGCGCCGGAGACCGACTTCGGCGACAGGCTGGCTTGGCCGCTGTCCGCAAGCGTGCGGGTCAGCCAGACCCGCGACCTGGCCTCCGGGATTGTTCTCACGAGCGACGGCCTGATCCTGACCAGCGCTCACGTGGTCTCCACCATCGACGAAGCGCAAGTGCGGCTGGACGACGGCCGCCGCTTCCCGGCGAGGGTGCTGGGCGTCGACAAACGTACCGACATCGCGCTGATGAAGATCGACGCGAGCGGACTTCCGACCGCCATCCTCGGAGACTCGTCGAAACTCGCCCCGGGCGACTGGGTCGCCGCCATCGGGGCGCCTTTTGGCTTTCATGGCAGCGTCACCGCCGGCGTGGTGAGCGCCGTCGACCGCTACATTGGCGGCGCAGGGGAGACACCCTTCATCCAGACCGACGTAGCAATCAATCCGGGCAGTTCAGGCAGCCCGCTGTTCAACAACCGCGGCGAAGTCGTCGCCATCAATTCGATGATCTACAGCGGCAGCGGCGGCTATATGGGCCTGTCGTTTGCGGTTCCGATCAACCTCGCGGTCAAGATCGCGGCACAGTTGAAGGCTTCAGGCCGCGTGAGGCGGGCTCGCATCGGCGCCGATTTCCAGGAGATGACGCCCGCGCTCGCACAGTCTTTCGCGTTGCCGGATGCGACGGGCGGCGCGCTGGTGGTTCGCGTCGATGCCGGCGGTCCGGCGCAGGGCGCAGGGCTGGTGCGCGGCGACGTGGTCACCACGCTCGACGGCGCGCCGATCGCGCACTTCACCGAGCTGCTGCGCCAGATTGGCGATCGGCCGCCCGGCAGCCGCGCGCGCCTGGAAGTGTGGCGCAAAGGCACGAAGCGCACTTTTCTGGTCACGCTCACCGAAGAGCCGGCACAAAGGAGCTTTCTCCGGGCCGAGTTCACACCTGAATGGAACGATGGCCTCGGCCTGAGCCTGGGTGAATTGTCGAGCGCGCAGCGCACGCAACTGGGCAGCGACGGCGGCTTGATGGTGAAGGAAGCCACGGGCGCGGCGCGCAGCGAAGGCATTCGGGCGGGCGATCTCATTGTGGCGGTGAATGACGCCAGGGTCGATCGTGTCGATGAGTTTCGACGGAGCGTGTCGGGTCTGCCGCCGGGACGCACTGTGGCGCTGCTGGTGATGCGAGATCGGCGGCTGGCGTATGTGCCAGTGCGGCTGCCGCAGCGGCGGCTCGGAGCATCGAGCGCGTCGAATTGAAGACAAAAAAAAGAGGCCGAAGCCTCTTTTCTTAAAAATTGGAGCGGGAAAAGAGTCTCGAACTCTCGACCTCAACCTTGGCAAGGTTGCGCTCTACCAACTGAGCTATTCCCGCATTGTTCGCCGCGTTTGTTCGCATTTTGCGAAGCCTCGAATTATAGGGGATTTTGTCGAGCGTCAGAACCGGCGGTTGTACGTGAAGATCAAACCGGCCGTCCCGAGCGCGCCAACCTGAACGGCATCCTTGGGTGTCAGCCGGTAGCCGATCGCAGGAATGATCCCGAGGCCGAAGCCGTCGTGGTTGAAGGGCACCTTGTCCTCGTACTTGCCCTTGTAGCCGTAGATGATCCCGCCGCTGAGCTTCGCGTAGAGTTTGGAGTAGCCGAAAAGGTTGTCCCAGCGATAGCCGTAGTAGGCATAGGCCGAGGGTTGCCCGAACGAATTGCTGAACGCGGAAAACCCCCAGATGAATCCGTTCGCCTGGGCTCGCTCGATGCCCAGTAGGTAGACGTTCTTGTGCTCGTCGCTGTTGCTCCAGTGCACCGCAAACGGGCCGATCAGCGCCTCCCAATAGGGTTTGCCGGAAAACTCGTCGGCCTCCGGCTCTTGCGCGCAAACCGCGGATGACGACAAGGCAATCAGAAGACTTGCCCCCACTGCGCTGGCACGACGATTCATAGGCTCCTCGATACTCATTCTTATGCTGTGAATTCAAGGCGGGGCGCCGATTCGCCATCGCCTTGCCGGAGTGCACCGATCGGCGCGACATGCTCGAAACCCGCTGCGCGGAACACCGCCACGACGGCGTCGACATCGTCCGCCCCGACGCTCACCAACAGCCCGCCGCTGGTCTGCGGATCGGCAACCAGCGAATGCTGCCACGAAGCGGCTGAATTCGGCCATTCGACTTGCGAACCATAGCCGATCCAGTTCCTGCCCGACGCGCCCGTCACGATGCCTTCTTTGGCGAACCTGGCCGCGGACTCGATGATCGGCAGGGCGCCGAGTTGCACGCGCGCCGCCAGCTTCGCACCACGGCAGATCTCGAGCAGGTGGCCCGCAAGGCCGAAACCTGTGACGTCGGTCATCGCGTGCACGCAGTCCATGGCGGCCAATTCGACGCCCACGCGGTTCAGTTGTGTCGTATAGCGCAGCATCTGTTCGTAGCCCGCGTCATCGAGCAGCCCCTTCTTGAGCGCCGCAGACAGGATGCCCACCCCCAGCGGCTTGCCGAGGACGAGCACGTCGCCGGCCCTGGCGTCCGAATTGCGGCGCACGCGATCGGGATGAACCAGCCCCAGGCCGACGAGCCCGTAGATCGGTTCCAGCACGTCGATGCTGTGGCCGCCCGCAATCGGAATGCCGGCTTCCCGACAAACGCTGGCGCCGCCTTCGAGCACGCGCCCGATCACTTCGGGCGGCAGCTTGTCGATGGGCATGCCGACCAGCGCCAGCGCCATGATCGGCGTGCCGCCCATCGCATACACGTCCGACAGCGCATTCGTCGCGGCAATGCGGCCGAAGTCGTACGGGTCGTCGACGATCGGCGTGAAGAAGTCGGTGGTGGCGACCAGCGCCTGCGTCGCGTTGAGCCGATAGACGGCCGCGTCGTCGCTGGTCTCGATGCCCACGAGCAGTTCGGGCGGCACGATGCCCTGCGGGGCGCGTGCCAGAATCTCGGCCAGAAGGCCGGGAGCGATCTTGCAGCCGCAACCGCCGCCGTGCGAAAACCTAGTGAGAGCGATCGGTTCCATGATGAAGAATTTGAGACTGCCGGTTTGGGTCGGCATTTTGCCAGCCGCGCAGACCCGCGCCTCCCGTGGGCACTGAACGGGTCATGCAACGTCCTCCTGTTCGGGTCACCGATCGTCACGCGTTCGACACGCTCATCGACGCGCGCTCGCCGGCCGAATTCGCGCTCGACCACATTCCCGGTGCCATCAACTGCCCCGTGCTGGACGACGAGGAGCGGCGCATTGTCGGTACGCTCTACAAGCAGCAAGGCGCGTTCGAGGCACGTCGTGTTGGCGGTGCGATGGTGGCAGTCAATCTTGCCAAGCATCTGCGCGAGCGCTTCGCGGACCGCCCCGCCAACTGGAAGCCGCTCGTGTATTGCTGGCGCGGCGGGCTGCGAAGTGGGTCCATGGTGACCTGGCTGCGGCTCGTGGGCTGGGATGCCCAGCAACTTGCCGGCGGCTACAAGAGCTTTCGCCATCACGTGCTCGAACAACTCGAATCGCTCTGCCCGCGGCTGCCGCTGCGCATTCTTTGCGGCGCAACGGGCAGCGCCAAGACGCGCGTCCTGCAAGCGCTGGCGCGGCGCGGCGCGCAGGTGCTCGACCTGGAAGATTTCGCAAGGCACAAGGGATCCTTGCTCGGCGCCCTGCCCGGCGTCCCTCAACCTTCGCAGAAGCATTTCGAAACGCGCATCGCGCAGGTGCTCGAATCGGTCGACCTCGATCGCCCGCTGTACGTGGAAGGCGAAAGCCCGCGCATCGGGCGCATCGCACTGCCCTTGCCGATGGTGGCGCGAATGCGCGAGAGCCCATGTATCGAGATCGCCGCGACGCCCGAAGCGCGCCTCGCCTACCTGCTGCGCGACTACGCTTATCTCGGCGACAACGCCGAGGCACTCGCGAACCAGCTCGGCATGCTGAAGGAGTTGCAGGGCAAGGAGACGGTGCAACGCTGGCAAGCCTGGGCGCGCGCTGGCGAGCTGTCGCCGTTGTTCGCCGAGCTGATGGCGCTGCACTACGACCCGCACTATGCACGCTCGCAGGCCCGCCACTTCACGGCATGGCCCGAACGCGCCCGCGTCGAATCAAGCGATCTTTCGGACGCGGGCATCGAGGCCGTCGCCGATGCCGTGCTCGCGCTGGAAGCCGATCGCCTTCAGGCGTAGGCCGGAACGAGCTCGCGCCGCAGCCGGCTGCTTGCACCATCGACGATGAAGACCAGCACGAACATGGCCCCCATCACCGTCGCGGCTTGCGCCTGCTGGAAGAGGGACAGATGGAAGTACAGCATCTGCCCGAGTCCGCCCGCACCCACGAAGCCGAGCACAGACGCCATACGGATGTTCATTTCCCAGCGATAGAGCGTGTAGGCAAGCCACTGCGGCCACACCAGCGGCAGGCCGCCATAGGCGAAGGCGGCTGCCGCGCCGCTACCGGCTTCCCGCAGGGCACGTTCAGGCGCGGTGGGCGCGTTTTCGAGCGCTTCGCCGAACAGGCGCCCGAACACGCCGGTGGTGTGCAGTGCCAGCGCAAGCACGCCCGCGAAAGGACCAAGTCCGGCCAGCAACACCATCAGCGCCGCCCACACGAGTTCGGGCACGCTGCGCAGCAGGTTCAGCACGAAACGAGCGCCCTGCTTTGCGACGGTGCCGAATCGGCCCGAAGCCGGCAGTGCCAGCAACGCACCGGAGACGAATGCCAGCAGAGTGCCTAGCGCCGATATCGCGAGCGTCTGAAGTGCGCCCCAGGCCGTCTTTGCCAGGAACCCCGAGGAAACGTCCGGCGGAAAAAATTCGGCGACGAACTTCGCCATCGATGTCGCCGATTCGCGCGTGAAAAGTGCCCGGAAGTCGATCGCCAGATTGGCAAAGCTCGCAATGACGGCGGCAAGCACGCCCATACCGATCGCGATGCATGCCACGCACGGCCTCGGTGCGCGCGGTGTCATGCGAGCACCTTGCGCAACATCGCACTCAGGCCGTCGGCCAGCAGCACCAGCAAAAGGAAGACGATCAAGATGCTGCTGGCTTCGCCGCCGTTCAACATCTTCATCGACTGGTCCATGAGTTGGCCCAGACCGCCGGCGCCGACAAAGCCCATCACAACCGATGCCCGCACCGCGCATTCCCAGCGGTATACGGTGTATGACACCAGTTCCTGTGCCGCGCCGGGCATCAGCCCATAGCAAAGCGCAGCGATGCGCCCGCTGCCCGCTTCGAGCAGTGCGCGCGCAGGGCGCGTGTCCCCCGATTCAAGAATCTCGCCGTAGACCTTGCCGAGCATGCCGCCATAAGTGATCGCCAGTGCCAGCACGCCAGCAGCCGGCCCGAGCCCGAAGGCGCGCACCAGCACCAGCGCCCAGACTACTTCGGGGATGGCACGCAGTACGACGAGCACACCGCTGGCGGTCGTGCGGACCGCTTGCGCCCGCCATCGTCCCGGCCCGGGGCCGATGCGCGAAACGGAGAGCGATCGCGTCATGGCGAACGCCAGAGGCGCTGCAATGACGAATGCCAAGGCAATGCCCGCGGTGGCCATGGCGAGCGTTTCGAGCGTGGCCTTCGCCAGCAGCGCCAGGAAGTCCGGCGCCGCCGAGGGCGGCAAGAAGCCTGCAAGAAAGCCGCCCATGACCCCGAGGCTTGCCGGATCGAACAACGCAAGCGGATTGAACTGCGCGACCAACGCCATTGGCCACAGCACGACAAGCGCAAGCAGCACGGCGGTCAGGCGTCCACGCGCCAGGGGATCGCGCAAGTTCGCGTCACGCGCAGAATCGAAACGCATGGCGCTCAGCGGCACATGATCGCCGGGGCCCGCGCGTCCGCGTCCGTCAGCGGCTGCTCGCGGCCGTGCGTCGGCAGCACGCCGCCTTCGGGCGAATACAGGTCCTGCAGCATGGCGCGCGTGACCTCGGGCGCAGGCGCGTCGAACAGCACTTCGCCATCGCGCAAGCCGACGATGCGGCCAAACCACTTCAGTGCGAGGTCGACGGCGTGCAGTGACGCCACCACCGCTGCGCCGGTCGCCTCGCTCTGGGCGATGAGTTCGCGAATGGCTGCATCTGCCAGCGCGGGATCGAGCGCCGACACCGGCTCGTCGGCCAGGATGAGCTCCGGCGCCTGATAGAGCACGCGCGCAATGCCGACGCGCTGCAATTGACCGCCCGACAAGCGATCGCATCGCTCGAACACACGCTCGCCGAGGTCGAGACGCGCCAGCACGTTCTGCGCACCGGCTGCGTCAGCGGGGCGCACCAGCGAAGCGATGGCCTTCCAGCCGGACCACACACCCAGTCGCCCTGCCAACACCGCACTGACCACACGCAGGCGCGGTGGGATGGGTGGTGTCTGGTGAATCAAGCCGATGCGCGCTCGCAGGGCCTTCAATGCCGAGGCGGACGACGCCCATGGCGCCTGGCCCAGCACTTCGAGGTGGCCTTCGCTCGGGCGCACCGAGGTTCCCGCGACGCGCAGCAGGCTGGTCTTGCCCGCGCCCGAAGGACCGATCACGGCGACGCACTCGCCGCGCCCGATGGCCAGCGTTGCGCGCTTCAGCGCACGGTGGCCATTGGGGTGCACCAGGCCGATGTCGCGCAAATCCAGCGTCAAGGCCGACCCCGCCCTACTTGATGAGGCCGGCTGACTTGCCCGCCGCCTCGATGCCGTCGTAGTTCGATGCCTGCGTCGGAATGAACTTGCTCGCGCGCTGCAGCGCAAGAATGTCCTTGTGTGCCGGATTCGCCGCATCGAGCGCCAGGAAGGCGTCGGCCAGCTTTTGGGTGACGGCCGGATCGAGCCCGGGGCGCACGGTCCAGTTGTAGTCGTAGAACGTCGGCGTGGTCGCCAGCACGCGCACCTTGCCGGCGTTGGGATTCTTTTCCTCGACCAGCTTGTCCCACACGGAAGCATTGAGCACGCCGGCCTGCGCGCGGCCCGCGGCAACGAAAGCGACCGTCGCATCGTGTGCGCCTGAATAGGCGACGCTCTTGAAGTCCTTCTCGGGGTTGAGGCCCGCCTGCATCAGGAAATAGCGAGGCATCAGGCTGCCCGATGTGGACGACGGTGCGCCGAATGCAAAGGTTTCGCCCTTGAGATCGGCCAGGGTCTTCGCCTTGCTGTCCGTCGGAACGATGAACTTGCTCGTGAAGACCTTGTCCTCGGCGCGCTGCACGATCGGCTGCGCTCCGCCGCCGGTGCGCAGCTTGGCCTGCACGAAGGTGAAACCGCCGAGCCAGGCCAAGTCGATCTTGTTGGTGGCAAGGCCTTCGACGACCGCGGCGTAGTCGGTCACGGGAGTGAACTGCACCGTCATGCCGGTGGCCTTCTGCAGGTAGTCGCCCAGCGGCTTGAACTTGCGTTGCAGTTCGGTCGGCGCCTCATCGGGGATCGCCGACACGCGCAGCACCGGGGTTTGCGCATGCGCAGCCAGGCCGAGGCCGGTGGCCATCAGGGCGGCCAGCGCGCCTTGCAGGAAAAGTCGCTTCATGAGGAGAACAGTCGGTAGATGAAAGAAGGCGGCTGCGGGGGCCGCGGGGCCCCGCATTATCGAGCCGCCCCTACGCCCTAGCCGCCGCTGTTCGCGGCTTCGGCCGCTTCGTCTTCGCCTGCAGGCAGATGGATGAGGCCGGTTCGCAAGTCGTACTCGAACACTTCGCCATAGCGGCCCCATTCGATCGCGGTGCGCAGGACGCGCTCGGCGGTGGACTCGTTCAGGCTTTCCTTCAGCAGTTCAAGGAATGGCTCCTGCGGCAGCTCGCCCGAAGGCGCCTGCTCCAGACTGTGGCGGATATGTGCTGCGAGCGGGACGTGCGCCAACAATTGTTGGCCCAGCAACTGCTGTCGAAGCGTGTGCGTGCCGGCGACGTAGCGGCGGCCCAGTTCGGTCAGATGCAGATCGCCATCCGCGAGCTGCGCAAAGCCGAAGAGCGCCAGCGCCTGCGCCAGCGGCAGCAGGTCGTGGTCGGTGAGCTCGGCTTCTTCCGCGAGTTGCGGAAGATCAGCCCGGCCATCCCGTCCATCCTCGACGAGCATTTCGAGCAACGCTTCCATCCGGCCGACATCGGCGTCCGGCAAGCGTTCGCCCAAGTGCAGGCGCGCGGGCTCCTCGGCCGCACGGCCGGCCACCGGCGCCCCCGCGGTCATGAGCGCGTAGGCCTCGTCGATGAGCGCCCTCACCTCCAGGCTGTCGACATCGCGCGGACGCGGAAGATGGATCGGGAGTTCGGCGCGCACGCGGCCCGGATCTGCCGCGAAGATCAGCACGCGATCGGCCATCAGCACGGCTTCCTCGATGTTGTGCGAGACGATGAGCATGGCCTTGGTCGGCATCTCGCCGCCGCCCCAGAGCTGAAGGATGTCGTCGCGCAGGCGCTCGCCGGTCAGCACATCCAGCGCGGAGAAGGCTTCGTCCATCAGCAGCACCTCGGGTTCGACGACCAGCGCGCGCGCGATGCCGACGCGTTGCCTCATGCCGCCCGACAGCTCGCGCGGCAGCGCTCCCTCAAAACCCGCCAGGCCGATCAGCTCGATCGCATCGCTTGCGCGGCGCGCGCGCTCCACCGGCTCGACACCGCGCGCCTCCAGCCCCAACTCGACGTTCTGCTGCACCGTGAGCCACGGAAACAGCGCGAAGGACTGAAACACCATCGCGATGCCGCGCGCAGGGCCATACAAAGGCTGCCCACGGTAGTTCACGCTCCCGGCATCCACACCGATCAACCCGGCCATGATGCGCAGCAGCGTCGACTTGCCCGAGCCCGACTGTCCGAGCAAGGCAACGATTTCGCCTTCGGCTAATCGGAAATCGACGCCTTCCAGCACCGAACGCGCCGCGCCGTCCGCCAGCTTGAAGGACTTGCCGACGCCCCTGAGTTCAACGATGGCTTCTGCCATGGGGATTCCTCACACGATCATTCGCAGTCATTGGAGATCAGAAATGCATCCGGTTCTCGGCCAGCTCATAGAGCCGCCGCCAGACGAAGTGGTTCATGCCCATCACGAACACGCACATCACGCCGATTCCCAGCGCAATGCGCGGAAAGTCGCCGATGGCCGTCATGTGGGCGATGTAGCTGCCCAAGCCGACGGCCTGCAGCGTGGTGTCGCCCCAGGTCACGTATTCGGCCACGATACTGGCGTTCCATGAGCCGCCGCTGGCCGTGATGGCGCCGGTGACGAAGCTCGGGAACACTGCCGGCAGCAGGTAGCGCCGCCACTTGAGCCATCCGGTGAGGCCGAAATTCTCGGCGGCGTAGCGCAGTTCGGTCGGGATGGTCGAAGCACCCGCGATCACGTTGAAGAGCAGATACCACTGTGTGCCGAGCACCATCAGCGGCGCCAGCCAGATGTTCGGATTGAGCTGCCAGCGCACGATGAACAGCACCGCGACCGGGAACATCAGGTTTGCCGGAAAGGCCGCCATGAACTGCGCGACGCCCTGCAGCCGCCCCGCCCAGCGGGGATTCATGCCGATCCACACGCCAATGGGCACCCACACCACTGCCGCCAGAGCGATCAGCACCAGCACGCGCAGCATCGTGTAGAAGCCCAGCAGGAAGACGTGGCCGACTTCGGACCAGCCGACCTCGGTATGGATGAACCGCATGAGCCAGCCGATGGCAAGCAGCACGGCCGCCGCGATCGTCGCGTCCCACACGCGCGCAACGGCCGGGTTCGCCATGCGCGGCCGCGCCTTGATGGACGTGCCGTCGTGATCGCGCCGAAACAGCACCAGCGAGCGTTCGAGCACCTTCGCCGCGCCGACCACCATCTGCTTGAGCCGATCCGTGCGGCGCACCCACGTGAGCAGCCACGAGCGCGGTGCATCTTCCGAACTGCCTTCTTCGAAACGGAACTTGTCGGCCCACGCGATCAAGGGCCGAAAGAAGAGCTGGTCGTACAGCGTGATGCCGATCAGCATGCCGCCGATGGCCCAGCCGATCGCGCCGATGTCGCGTGCCTCGATGGCCATCGCAATGTAGGAGCCAACGCCCGGCAGCTTGATGTTCTGGTTCGACACCGAGATCGCCTCCGAAGCGACCACGAAGAACCAGCCGCCGGACATCGACATCATCATGTTCCAGAGCAGTCCGGGCATCGCGAAAGGCAGTTCGAGCCGCCAGAAGCGGTGCCACGCGGAAAGCTGGAAAACCGCCGACGCTTCTCGAAGCTCCGCAGGCACCGTGCGAAGCGACTGGTACAGGCTGAACGCCATGTTCCAGGCTTGCGAAGTGAAGATCGCAAATATCGCCGCACATTCCACGCCCAGCAGATTGCCCGGAAACAAGGCGATGAAGCCGGTGACCGTGATCGACAGAAAGCCCAGGATCGGGATCGACTGCAGGATGTCCAAAACCGGCACGAGGATCTTTTCGGCCACCCGATAGCGGTTGGCCAGCACTGCGAAGACGCAGGCAAACACCAGCGATGCGCCCAGCGCGAGAAACATCCGCAGCGTCGTGCGCAGCAGGTAATACGGCAGCATCCACGGATCGAGGCTGATTGGCAGCGGCTGCCCCAGTTCATAGGGGCGCGCCATCTGCGAGGCGCCGAAGGCCAGCGCGAAGAGCGTGGCAAGCACCAGGGGCAGGAGTGCCCAGTCCCAGCGGTTGCCGCCGGAGGCGACGGCCTGGCGCGGGAAGAAACGTTTGTCGAGCATGAGCGATAGGAAGGGTCGGTTCACGGACCCTGTCCGCGCGCGACGCGATTGTGCCTGCCGACTTCGACACCAACCTGACCACGCGCCATGCCCGGCCGACGCGGCGACCAGTGCTTTCGCAGCGCCCTAAAGCGGGTACGCCTCCAGCGGCGGCTGGCCGTCGGCCGGCTTGGCCGGCGTGTGCGCAACGTTCATGACCCAGCAGACCATGACGAAGTAGCCGACCAGCGCACTGAGCTCGACCACCGTGCGCTGCCCGAATCGCGACTCGGCCGCCGCATACGTGGGCTGGCTTGCGCCGTTGTTCTGCAGCAGTTCGAGCGTGAAGTCGAGCGCGATCTGTTCGTCTTCGGCCAGCGGGGTCGCGCGGCGGCCGAGACGCAAGGCTTCGATGGCCTCGGCGCTGACGCCGGCCTTGACCGCCAAGGTGCTGTGCAGCAGCCATTCGAACTGATTGCCCACGTGGCGCGCGACCGCGCAGGTCACCAGCTCGCGCAAGCGAGCATCGATCGCGCTGTCGAAGCGCAGGTATTCGCCGAGCGTGCCGATGCGCTCCATCAGCGTCGGGCTCTGCAGCAGCGGGATGAACGGACCGAACACGCCCTTGCGCGGACCGTCGATCAAAGATTTCGCGGCGGCGAGCTGCGCGTCCGTCATGGACTCCGCGGCTGGCATGGGCAAACGCTCGGCCCAGGGCTGTGTATGGCCTTGTTCAATCATGTGAGGGATTCCTGTCAACCAATATGTGAAACGGTACGAGAAGGCTTGCGCGCCAGCCACACGGCACTGCCCAGAAGTGCCACGGCGCCGACCGCCAACGCAATGAAAAGCCCGCCGAAGCCTTCGGCCTTGCCGCTCAGAACGGAAGACAGCACCGGCCCGGCCATTTGCCCGATCGCGAAAGCGGCCGTCATGCGCCCGAGCATCCGCGTCGGGTCTCCGGCACTGCTTGCCTTTGCTTCCTGCATGCCTGCCATCGTCGCCACCATGAATGTGCCACCCACCAGCAGCGCCGCCGCAAGCACCGTGAGCGCCGACAGATGCAGCACCGGCAAGACGCAGCCGAGCGCCATCAGCACATGGCTGCCGGCCAGCACGCGCCGCCTGGGCACACCGCCCAGCACTGCGCCGGCAAACACGGTCGAGAGCGCCGCCGCCGCGCCGAACACGGGCCAGGCTGCGCCGAAAACGGAAGGATCGTCGACCACCGCGCGCGCGAGCACCGGCAGAAAGGTGGCCGGCAGGATGTAGCCGAATCCGAGAAGGCCGTAGCTCACCACCAGCCCCCACGGCACGACGGCCGGCGTCGATGGCGCCGCGGCTGCAGAGCCGCCCGAAGCCGCCCCCTGCCCTGGCGCCTCGCGAGGCATCAACACCGCGACCATAAGCAGCCCGACGAGCGCCAGCACACCCAGCTGAATCCACAGGCTCTCGGCCAGGACGCCCGCCATTCCCGCCCGCCAGCAATACAGCCCGGCAAGTGCGATGCCCACGCCGACGCCCGCGTAAAGAACACCCGCGCCAGCCGGCCGCTCGAGCCGCGCCAGCCAGCCGAGGCACCAGACGCTGGTGCTCACGAGCGCCCACGCGCTGGCCACGCCCGCAACGAAGCGCAGCAAAAGCCAGACTGCGACGGATCCGCTCCAGCCCATCGCCGCCGTCGACAGCACGATCGCGGCAAGCGACAAAAGCCCTATGCGTTGCGGCGTGAGCGGCAGCCGCGCCGTCGTGAGCGCGCCCAGCAAGTAGCCCGCGTAGTTGGCCGCCGCAAGCCAGCCGCCGGCGCCCACGTCGACACTGCCCGCCCGGATCATCAGCGGCAGCATCGGCGTGAAGGCGAAGCGGCCGATGCCCATGGCGATCGCCAAGGCCAGCATGCCGGCAGCGCACACCGCGACAAGGGAAGGCGGTCTGGAAGCGGCGATGGAGGGGTTCGACATGGGTCGTCATTAGACGCAGAATGTGCCGCATCCACAAATGAATTATTCAGAACAATCATTCTTGCCATGAGAACGATCGACCTCGACTCGTTGGAGATTTTTCGCACCGTCGTGGCCGAAGGCGGCGTGATCCGCGCAGCGGACAAGCTCAATCGCGTGCAGTCGAACGTCACGACCCGCATCCAGCAACTCGAGGAGCGGCTCGGTCACAAGCTCTTTCATCGGCAGGGTCGCACGCTTGCGCTGGCGCCGGCCGGGCACAAGCTGCTGCCGTATGCCGATCGCCTGTTGCGCCTGGCCGATGAGGCGGAGAGCGAATTGCGCAGCGATCTCCCGCTCGGCACCTTCAGGCTGGGCTCGCTCGAGAGCACCGCCGGCAGTCGGCTGGCGCCGGTGCTGTCGCGCTTTCACAGGCTTTATCCGGGGGTGGTCGTCGAGCTCGTCACCGGCACCACCGGCGCCTTGCTGAAGCGGGTGAAGGCCTTCGACATCGAGGCCGCCTTCGTGTCCGAGCCCTTCGCCGATGCGGGGCTCGAAACCCTGCCCGTGTTCGATGAAGAACTGGTGCTCGTCACGGCGCGCAGCGTGAGCTCGGTGACGCGCCCGGGCGACCTTGCCAATGCGACGCTGATCGCATTCGCGCAGGGCTGTTCATACCGCCGCCTGCTCGAACAATGGCTCGGCAAGGGCGGCGTTTCGCCATCGCGCTCACTGGAGTTTTCTTCCTACCAGGCCATGATTGCCTGCGTGGCTGCGGGCACGGGCTTCGCGATTGTTCCCGTGTCCGTGCTCAAAGCGCTGCGCGCCACGGCCGATGTGCGCCAGCATGCGCTGCCCGAACGCATGCGCGCGAATCGAACGCACCTGGTGTGGCATGGCACGCCGTCGGTCGCCTTGGCTCGGCTGATCGAGATGCTGGCGAAGTCCTAGCCTGCTTCGACCAGGGCGTGTCCACTATTTGCCCTCCGCCTCCTGCAGCAGCCGCCACATCACCTTGCCGCTGCCGCTCTTGGGCAATGCATCGACGAACTGCACGCTGCGCGGGATCTTGTAGACCGCCATGTTCTCTCGGCACCAGTCGATGATCTGTTGCTCGGTCGTGTCCTTGTGCGTCGGGCGCAGCACGACGACTGCCTTGACCGATTCACCGCGATAGGCGTCCTTGGTCGCGATCACGCAGGCTTCCTGGATCGCCGGGTGGCGGAACATCAGCAGTTCGACTTCGGCAGGCCAGACCTTGAAGCCGCTCGCGTTGATCATCCGCTTGAGGCGATCGGTCATGAAGAAATAGCCGTCCTCGTCCATCCGGCCCATGTCGCCGGAGCGGAAGAACCGCTTGCCCTCGAATTCGACGAAGGCCGCAGCCGTGGCGTCCGGCCGCTTCCAATAGCCCTGGAACACCTCGGGCCCATGGATGATGATCTCGCCCGATTCGCCGATCGGCATTTCCTGCAGCGTGTCGGGATCGACCACGCGTGCATCGGTGCTCATGTAGGGAATGCCCAGGCATTGCTGCTTCGGGTTCTCGAACGGATTCGCGTGCGAAGGCGCGGCGGTCTCGGTGAGGCCGTAGCCTTCCTGGTACTTCAGGCCGAACTGCTCCAGCAGTCGTTGCGCGACGGCCTGCGGCATTGCCGCGCCGCCACCGCCGATGTAGACCAGGCTGCTCAGGTCGTAGTTGGCGAAGTTCGGGCTGGCCATGAGGTCGATGACCATGGTCGGGATGTTGGTCCAGCTGGTGACCTTGCGGCGCGAGATCAGCCGGCCAGCCACGTCACGATCCCAGCGCGGCATGATGACCAGCGTGCCGCCGCAGAGGATGGTCGTGTGCATCATGCTCACCACGCCGGTGATGTGGAACATCGGCACCACGGCGAGCACCATGGCCTCCATCGAACCCAGGCCCCAGAGCTGGCCCGCACACGCGTTGTGCATCAGGCTCGAATGGTTGTGGATGCAGCCCTTGGGCAGGCCCGTCGTTCCGCTCGTGTAGGGCAGCAGGGCCATGTCGTTGGCGCCGACCACGTGCTCCGGGGCGGGATGGCCGGCGTTCATCGCATCGGTCCATGCCATCACGTCGCCGTCTTCCAGCATGGGCAGCGGGTGGCGGGTCAGCAGCCAGTCGCGCCAGGCCGGCGCGGGCGCCTCGTCGCCGGTCACCTCGGCATCGAAAACATCGGTGAACTGCGTGACGATCATGTGCGCCAGACGGTCCTTGGCTTCGAGCGCATTGCTTGCCTTGGCCAGTTCGGGCGCGAGATCGCCGGTGGTGATAGCGACTTTCGCGTCCGGATCGGTGATGTAGTGCTTCAGCTCCTCGGCGCGGTTCATCGGATTGACCGGCACCACGACGGCGTTCGCCCGCAGGATCGCGAAATGGGCGATCACGAGTTGCGGGCAGTTCTGCATGTCGAGGACGACGCGGTCGCCGCGCTTCACGCCCAGCGCGTGCAAGGTGCCGGCCAGGCGCTCGGCCTGGGCCGCGAATTCGCGGTAGGTGATCTCGCTGCCGAAAAAGACGAGCGCAGGCTTGTCCGGATAGCGCTCGGCGTTGGTCTTGAGGTTGTGCCAGAGCGAGGTGGCAGGGACGGTGATCGAACGAGGCAGGCGCTGCGGCCAGAACTTGTAATGCGGGCGGTCCATACAGTCTCCAAACAGCCCGTGAGCCTACGCCGCGAGGCGGCTCGCCTGCATCGGGGAAGCCCCGAAGGCGTCACATGGGCGACTCCCATTGCTGACAGACTCAACGGCCGATATGTCGTACAACGGCGGGTCGTCCAACGTCGTTTCAACCCCTTCAACCCCACCGCCAAGGAGTTCACATGCCAGCAGACAAGCACGCAAGCGTTCATTGGGAAGGCGCCGGCAAGACCGGCAAGGGCCAGATCAGCACCGAAACGGGCGCGCTGAAGGCGTATCCCTATGGATTCGCCAGCCGCTTCGAGGATGACAAGCGCGGCACCAATCCCGAGGAAATACTGGGCGCCGCCCATGCAGGTTGCCTGACGATGGCCTTCGCGTTTGCGCTGGAGGGCGCCGGATTCACCGCGAGTTCGATCGACACGAAGGCCGCGGTGCGCCTCGCCAAGGATGGCCCGGGGTTCAAGATCGATCGCATCCAGCTCGAACTCGAAGCCAGCGTTCCGGGTCTCGACGAAGCCAAGTTCCAGGAACTTGCCGCTGGGGCGAAGGCAGGTTGCCCGCTGTCGAAGGCGCTTGCGAGCGTTCCGGAGATCACGCTCAAAGCGACGCTCAAGGGCTGAGCCCATCGCTATACTTTCCCGCGTCAGGTCGAAAAAGGGCGTGATCGGGTTTAGCAGCCCGAACAAGAAGAGATCAGAAGCCGCGTTGAACCAAGAGTTCTGCGGCTTCGTCGTTCGTGCCTCATTTTTTGGCGGCTCGAGTGGGGAGCCGCGAGGCTCGCCGGTTTTCTCTGATTGTCCGGTCTGCTAACCCGTTCGAGCCGCCGCCCCCGTTTAGCAGCGGGTGCGGTAGGTGTAACCACAGTCAGAGAGGTATCAATGGCACACCCTACTTGCGCGCCCGCGCGCCACCCCGATCCCGCCCTCACCGTTCAAATCACCGGTGAGATCAATGCACTGTGGGAAGCCCGCTGCGCCAACACATGCTTGCGCAGACTGGCGGCACTCGCACAGAAGTATCGCGACGACGAGCATTTCGTCACCTTGACCGAAGTGCGCGCTCTGGCCGCAGTGGTCAACACCGAATTCAAGCGTCGCCTCCGATCACTTCAAGCGAGCATCGCTACCAGATGAACTGATCCGGCACAGCTCTTGCGTACGGTCGGCGGATGAATTCCACCGACCTCTCCAGGAGCCATTCCATGAAGTATTCAAAGCGCCAGTTCGCGTCGATCCTCGCCGCGGCGGCGCTCTTCGGCGTCGGTGCGGCGCATGCTCAAAGCGCGCTCGACCACATCATGAAGGCCAAGACCATCAAGATCGCAGTGCCGACGGACTACCCGCCCTACGGCTCTGTCGACAAGAACATGACGCCGCAGGGGCTGGACGTCGAGGTGGCGCAGCTCATCGCCAGCAAGCTCGGCGTCAAGGTCGAACTGGTGCCGGTGACGAGTGCCAATCGCATCCCCTATCTGCAGACTCGCAAGGCCGACCTGGTGATCTCCACGCTCGGTAAGAACGCCGAGCGTGAGAAGGTGATCGACTTTTCCGCCGCATACGCGCCGTTCTTTCAAGCGGTCTATGCCGCCAAAAGCTTGAACATCAAGAGCTTTGCCGACATGGGCGGCAAGAGCGTGGCGGTCACGCGCGGCGCGATGGAGGACCAGGAGCTCGCCAAGGTCGCGCCTTCGAACGTCGACTACAAGCGCTTCGAGGACAACAACGCCACCATCGCGGCTTTCGTCGCAGGCCAGACGCAGACCATCGCCACGAGCGCGGCCGTCGCGGGCGACATGATGCAGAAGAACCCACAGCTCGCTGCCGAATACAAGCTGCTGCTGAAGGACAGCCCCTGTTTCATCGGCATCGCCAAGGGCGAGGACGCACTGAAGGCCAAGGTGAACGAAATCGTGGCAAATGCGAAGAAGGACGGAACGCTCGACGCCATGGCGAAGAGGTGGCTGGGCCGCCCTGCCGGCGACCTGCCAGTCTGACGCAGCCCAATGGGCATCGATTTCGACTTCGGCGCCGTCCTCGGCCAATGGCCCCTGTTGCTCAGGGGCGTGCTGTGGACACTGGGACTGACCGCCGTTGCCACCGTGATCGGGATGGTGGTCGGCGTCGCCTGCGCATGGGCGAGGGCCAGCGGGCCGACATGGTTGCGCTGGGTCGTGGGCAGCTATGTCGAGCTCATCCGCAATACGCCCTTTATCGTGCAGCTCTTCTTCATCTTCTTCGGGCTTCCGGCCGCGGGTTTCAAGCTGTCTCCGGAAGTGGCATCGATCATCGCGATGGTGATGAACCTCGGCGCTTATGCGACCGAGATCATCCGCGCGGGCATTGAAGCGACGCCGCGCGGCCAGATCGAAGCGGCGGTGAGTCTCGCGCTCGACAAGGTGCAGGTTTTCACCCGCGTCGTGCTGCCGCCGGCGATGAAAAAGGTGTGGCCCGCGATGGTGAGCCAGATCATCATCGTCATGCTGGGGTCCGCCGTGTGCAGCCAGATATCGACGGAGGAACTGAGCTACGCGGCCAACCTCATCCAGAGCCGCAACTTCCGGGCTTTCGAGGCCTTCATCGTCGCGACCGTGATTTATCTGGCGCTGTCGCTCGGCGCTCGCCGGCTGCTCAACTGGGCAGGTCCCAAGTACTTCTTCGGACGATGAAGTCATGAGCGATTTCTCTCTTTGGGACATCCTGCGCAATCTGTTGATGGCGTTGCGCTGGACCGTCGTGCTCTCGCTGATCGCCTTCGTCGGCGGTGGCGTGGTCGGCGGGCTGCTGCTCTTCGGGCGGCTTTCCGGCGGACGCGTGGCCGAACGATTGATCAGCCTGTACGTGCAGGTCTTCCAGGGCACGCCGCTGCTGATGCAGCTCTTCCTTGCGTACTTCGGCATTGCACTTTTCGGCATCGATGTTTCCGCATGGACTGCGGCATCAGTGGCATTGACGCTCTACACCAGCGCTTTCCTGACCGAAATCTGGCGCGGCTGCGTGGCGTCGATTCCCAAAGGCCAGTGGGAGGCTTCCGGCAGCCTCGCATTGAGTTTCACCGAACAGATGCGCCACGTGGTCCTGCCGCAGGCGGTCCGCATCGCCATCGCGCCGACAGTCGGCTTCCTGGTGCAGGTGATCAAGGGCACGGCGCTGGCATCCGTCATTGGCTTCGTCGAACTCACCAAGGCGGGAAGCATGATCTCGAATGCGACTTTCAAGCCCTTCATCGTGTTCAGCTGTGTCGCCCTGCTCTACTTCGTGCTGTGCTTTCCAGTGAGCCTGTACGCCAAGAACCTCGAGAGGAAATTCCATGGCGCCCGTCGCTGAAGCACTCGCACAGGCCGTTGAGTCGTCCGCTGCGCCCGTCGTGCGCATTACCGCATTGCGCAAGTCCTATGGCAGCAATGAAGTGCTCAAGGGCATCGATCTCGAAGTCAGGCGTGGCGAGGTGATCGCCATCATCGGCAAGAGCGGATCGGGCAAGAGCACGCTCCTGCGTTGCATCAACGGGCTCGAAGCGTTCCAGGAAGGCTCCCTGACAGTCGATGGCAAGCCGCTGCTGCACGAAAGCGCGATGGCAATGCGCGACTTGCGGCAGCGCGTGGGCATGATCTTCCAGAGCTTCAATCTCTTTCCGCACCTGACCGTCGGGCGCAACGTGATGCTCGCACCTACGCTGGTCAAGAAGCGCAGCACGACGGAGGCGGCGTCGCAAGCGCGCAAGCTGCTCACGCGTGTCGGCTTGGCGGAAAAGTTCGACGCCATGCCGGACCAGCTCTCCGGCGGCCAGCAGCAGCGGGTCGCGATTGCACGCGCCTTGGCGATGGAACCTGCCGTGCTGCTGTGCGACGAAATCACATCCGCACTTGACCCAGAGCTTGTAGGCGAAGTGCTGCGGGTCGTCGAATCGCTCGCCGTCGAAGGCATGACGCTCTTGATGGTGACGCACGAGATGAGCTTCGCGCGAAAGGTCAGCGATCGGGTCATCTTCATGCACCAGGGCCGCGTGCATGAGATGGGACCGCCGGGCGAGCTCTTCGGCAATCCTCGGACCGCCGAATTGAAACAGTTCCTTTCGTCGCTGCGCGACTGAGGCCAAGGACGGCGGGGAACCCGCCGGTTATGGCAAGCTCGGAGCGGTATGCGCAACCGCTCTCCCCTCCGTTCCCGACGTCTCTTGCTGCAGGCGCTGCTGGGCGCCGCCGCCTTTCCGGCCGCTTTCCCCGCGATGGCCGGCTTCAACTTCTTCACCAGCGAATACACCGCGAGCCGCGACGAACTCCAGGCGCAGATCGCCAAGCGTTTTCCAGTGCAGAAGCACTATGCGGAGATCTTCACCGTCAGCTTGCGTGATCCTCGACTGGGCCTCGATGCCCGCGAAAATCGCGCTGCGATCACGGCCCTGCTCATGATCAACAGCCCTCTGCTGCGGCCTTCGACGGTCGAAGGCATCGTCACCGTCAGCAGCGGACTCAAGTACGACGCACCTGCGCGCGCATTGCGCCTGGACAATCCGCAGGCCGATCGGATCGAACTGCAGGGCGTGACCGGACGCGATGCCGAGCGGCTTCAGCGTATCGGCGCTGTCGTTGCCCAGGAACTGCTGCGCGACCAGCCGTTGCGCACCTTCACCGCAGAGGAACTGACCGTCGGGCGCAAGACCTACGAGATCGGTGACATCACCGTGCAGGACGACGGCATCACCGTGCAACTCAAATGACAACGGAGATCGCATGATCGACTCGCTGCACCTACTTGTCCGAACTTGCCTGCCGTGGCTTGTTGCGGGCTCTTTGCTTGCTGGTTGCGCGTCGACCACGCAAGAGGCGAAGCCGCCCATCGACCTCCAGGCGCACCGGGGTGGACGCGCGCTCGCGCCGGAGAACACGCTTTCCGCTTTCCTGAATGCGATCGCATTGGGCGTAAACACGCTTGAACTGGACATCGGACTTACCGCTGACGACGTTGTCGTGATCTCGCACGACGTGGCGCTCAACCCCGATCACACGCGAGACGTGCAAGGCCGCTTTCTCGCTTCGAAGGGTCCGCCTTTGCGCACGCTGACGCTGGCGCAATTGCAGACCTACAACGTAGGGCTTATCAATCCTGACAGCAACTACGCCAAGCTCTTCCGCAAGCAACTGCCGCGCGACAGCGAACGCATTCCGACACTCGCCGCGTTGTTCGAGCGCGTCCAGAAAATGGGAGCGGACCAGATCCGCTTCAACATCGAGACCAAGGTCGATCCGACGCACCCTGAAGAAACCGCACCGCCTGACCGCATGGTGCGCGCCTTGCTCGCCGAGATCGACAAGGCAGGGATGGCGCAGCGCGTGACAATCCAGAGCTTCGACTGGCGCACGCTCGCGCTGGTCGCCGAGCAGGCACCACAGATGCCGCGCGCCTACCTCACGAGCGCAAGCACGCTCAAGGACAGCCGCTGGACCGCGGGCCTGCGGGTCGAAGACTTCGGCTCTGTTCCTCGCCTGGTGAAAGCGGCGGCCGGCGACGCCAAGGGGCCAGTGATCTGGTCGCCCGCGTTCAACAGCCTCACCGCCGCCCTCGTGAAAGAAGCGCATGGGCTGGGCCTCCAGGTGCTGCCGTGGACTGTGAACGAACGCGCAGACATGGCGCGGCTGATGGATTGGGGCGTGGACGGGATCATCACCGACGATCCGGCCATTCTTCGCGACGTGATGAGCGAGCACGGCATGCCGCTACCGGCCCGGAATCGCTAGGCCCGCCAAGCCCTGTGCGGCACTACACGTGACGGGCAGTGCGAGTACGCGGCGCATCGGCCGGCTGCCGATCCGCTCGCGCATGCAGGGTTTCGATGATGTGGCATTGCGCATCGGTGCCGTCGCAGCAGTCGCGCAACGCAATCAGGTCTTTTTCGAGCGTGCGCAACTCGCGCAGGCGTTCGCGCACGTGGCCGAGATGCGCATCGAGCGCCACGCAGGCGGCCTCGCAATCGGCCTTGCTGCGCAAGTCGAGCGCAAGCAAGGTGCGCACTTCGTCGAGCGACATGTCCATCGCGCGGCACAGCCGGATAAAGCGTAAGCGATGCACATCGGCGTCGCCGTAGATGCGATAGCTGTTGTCGCTGCGCGCCTGGGGCTCGATGAGCCCTTCTTTTTCGTAGTAGCGGATGTTGGCGGCGCTCACGCCGCTCTGGGCGGCAGCGTCGCCGATGCGCAGCCCCTGTCCGGCAATCTTTGTTGGGTTGACCACGGGTCGGCCTCGAGTGACTTCAATGTCCGGATGGTGGCATTTCGCGGAAATCGCGGCAAGTTACGCCGAACTTCTGTGGATAACGTTGTGGGTTGAGCAAGGACTGCCATCCGCAAACGACCGCCCCATGCGGCTCCTGGCTGAGTTGCCTGCCAAACAGGCAATGAGCAACCATAATCGTCCGATGCGCGATTTCCCTACCTCATCGGCGCCCGGCGCGGGCGCCATCACCGATGTCGCCGGCATCGAAGTCGGCCATTTCACCGATCCACGCCGGCCGACAGGCTGCACGGTCATTCTTGCGCGCGACGGCGCGGTCGCCGGCGTTGACGTGCGTGGCGCCGCGCCCGGAACCCGCGAGACGGACCTGCTCGCGCCTGGCAACCTCGTTCAGCAGATTCATGCCGTGATGCTCGCCGGCGGCAGCGCCTGGGGGCTGGCCGCCGCAGACGGTGCGATGCGCTGGCTCGAAGAGCGTGGCGTGGGGCTCGACGTGCGCTACGGCACGCTGCCGATCGTGCCTGCCGCGGTGCTGTTCGACCTTCCCGTCGGCGACGCGCGCATCCGGCCCGACGCGGCCGCGGGTTACGCGGCGTGCGAAGCGGCCTCCGCCGCAGCGCCTGCGGAGGGCAACGTCGGTGCCGGCAGCGGAGCGCTCGTCGGCAAGCTGTTTGGCATACATCGCGCGATGAAAGGCGGCGTCGGCACCGCCTCGGTCACGGTCAACGGAGTCACTGTCGGCGCGCTGATCGCCTGCAACGCACTCGGTGATGTGATCGACCCCGATACAGCGCAAGTGGTGGCCGGAGCGCGCACCGAAGACGGCACTGCACTCCTCGACACGCGTCGCGCCCTGCTTCGCGGCGAATTTCCCAAGCCGCTGCTCGCGGGCACCAACACCACGCTGGGCGTCATCGCGACCGATGCCGCGCTTACGAAGGTGCAGGCCAACAGGCTCGCCACCGTGGCGCACGACGGCCTCGCACGCGCCATCAACCCGGTACACACGATGAGTGACGGCGACACCTTGTTCGCGCTTGCGACGGGGCGCGTGCCGCTGGAGGGCGACGCGCCGGGCATGACAGTGTTGAGCGCGATGGCGGCCGAAGTCGTGGCGCTAGCGACGGTGCGCGCTGTGCGAGCGGCACACGCCGTGCGCATCGGAGAGCATCACTTTCCTTGCGCTGCGGACCTGGGTTGAAGCAAGTTTCTGCAGCCGCGCGTGCCAGGCTGGAAATGAACCACCGCGATCAGCAGCAGCGCGCCCACCCCTGCACATAGAAGGAACTTCGCCGGTGAAATGATCGGAAACAGTTCGCGCCCGACGATCAGCAAGAGCAGCGAGATCCCAAGGACTGCCGTGAGCATCCTGCCCGCAAAAAGCAAACGAGTCTGGAGGTGATTCATGGTGCACGTATTGGACGTGCCGCCTGCTTTTCCATCAATCATCCATGCGGATGAGGCGATGGCCGACTGATCGAACCGAAGCCCTATGCCGGACATGCCTGTGCAAGCGCTTTGTAACCAGCACCGGCCCGAATCAACTGAAAATGCCGCTGCCGCAAATGGCACGCCCCCGTCCCGAGTCTCTCCCACGCCCGCGCATGCCCCAACCCATTCGACTCTTCCTCCTCTCCATCCGCGACCTGCTCGCGTCGGCCGGACCGGTCGTCTTCCTCGTCATTGGCCTGCTGGTCGCGGCGTATTGGTGGCTTCAGCCGCAACCGCCGAAGACTGTGACGCTTGCAACTGGGCCATCCGGCAGCGCCTACGCCGGGTTCGGCAAGCGGTATGCGGCGGCACTCAAGACCAATGGCATCGAGGTGGTGCAGAAGCCGACCGACGGCTCCTTCGACAATCTGCAACTGCTTCGCAGCGGTGAAGCCGACGTGGCTTTCGTCCGTGGCGGCAGCGCCGACCCGGTGAAGGACGAGGAGGCCGGCCTGACCTCGCTCGGAAGCCTGTTCTTCGAGCCACTTTGGTTCTTCTATCGCACCGACGCGGCACGCGGCATCGATCGCAAGACGGCAACCCTGACGTCGCTCACCCAGTTCCAGGATCTGCGCATCAACGTCGACAAGCCGGGGAGCGGCGTGCCGGAGATCATGGACAGGATGTTCCGCGCCAATCACATGGACCCGGCCAAGCTCGAGTTGTCCAACTTGGAGCAGACGCCGGCCACGGAGGCGCTGCAGGCCGGCCTGCTCGACGTCATCGTGCTGGCATCGGCGCCGCAATCGCCGCTCGTGCAGCGGCTGCTGCGCGCGCCCGACATCCAGTTGATGGACTTTGCCCAGAGCGATGCCTATTCGCGCCGCTTTCCTTTTCTTCAGCCGGTGACGCTGCCGCGCGGCGTGGTCGACCTGGCCGCCGATCTGCCGTCGCACGACATTTCGCTGCTTGCCGCAACGACGTCGTTGCTGTCGCGCGAGGAGACGCACCCCGCCATCCGGCAGCTTTTCGCGCAGAGTGCGCAAACGCTGCATGGCGGATCGGGCTGGTTCAACCGCGCGCGCGATTTTCCGAACACCCGCACCAGCGAACTGCCGGTGAGCCCCGAAGGCGATCGCGCCATCAACGGCACCCCGCCTTTCTGGCAACGGTATCTCCCTTTCTGGGCGAGCAACCTCGTCGAACGGATGTGGCTGGTGCTCGGCGGCTTGCTGGTGCTGATGCTGCCCTTGAGCCGCATCGTGCCGCCGCTCTATCAGTTTCGCGTGCGTCGGCGTGTGTTTCGCTGGTATGCGAGATTGCGCGATGTGGAAGCCAGGCTCGAGTCGCAGAGCGGCGATGCGGACGCACTTCTGAAGGAACTCGATGCGCTGGACCGCCGCGTCAACCAGGTGGCTGTTCCGCTGTCGTATGCGGATGAGCTGTATGCGCTGCGGAACAACATCTACGCCGTGCGCAAACGCATCCTGGCGCGTGCGCAGGTCGACGAAGACCCGGACGCGTGGCCTGAGCCCGGCTCCGCCTGAAGGCCCCTCGATCCTTCGCTAACGCTGCAGTCGCAGCAGCTTGCCGCTGGTGCTGTCGGTCAGCAGATAAAGCCATCCGTCCGGGCCTTGCCGGACGTCGCGAATACGCTCGCCGCGGTCGGCAAGCAAGCGTTCGCGTGACACAACCGTGTTGCCATTGAGGGTGAGGCGCCATAACGCGGTGCCGGCCAGCGCGCCGATGAAGAGATTGCCCTTCCAGTCCGGAAGAGCGTCGGCGGTATAGAAGGCCATTCCGCTGGGGGCGATCGACGACTTCTGCGTTCCCGGTGTCCAGGTGGAGCCATCGATTTCTTCCCAGTAGGTCAATGGCTGCTCCATGCCCGCTTTGGCGGTCCCCTCGCCCACTTGGGTCAAGGTGCCGTACTCCTGGCCATAGCTGATGATGGGCCATCCGTAGTTCCGGCCCGCCAGCGTCAGGTTGACTTCATCGCCGCCTTGCGGACCGTGCTCGCTGGTCCAGAGGTCGCCCGTCACGGGATGCAGCGCAGCGCCCTGCGGATTGCGGTGCCCATAGCTCCAGATATGGGGCTGGGCACCGGGCGTCACCAGGAACGGATTGCCCGGCGCCGGCGCGCCATCGGTGGTGATTCGCACAACCTTGCCGTTGCCGCGTGAGAGATCCTGCGCAAATCCACGTTGCGTATCGAGTTCCCGCTCACCCATCGTCACGAAAAGATAGCCGTTCCGATCGAAGGCGAGACGCGAGCCGAAGTGCGCAGTGCTGTCCACTTTGGGCGACTGGCGATAGATGACGACGAGATTGCCGAGGCTCAGGTGCTCCGTGTCCAGTTCGGCCCGCGCGACGGCGGTGCCATTGAGGTTCGGATCGGCCCCGTCGCGCTCCGAGAAGCTGAAGTAAATCCGCCGATTGCTTGCAAACGCCGGATCGAGCACCACGTCGAGCAATCCACCCTGCCCCACTGCCGCGACGGCCGGAACGCCACTGATCCGATCGGCTCCGCCATTGGCCGGCGTGCCGTCCGCGTTGCGCAGCCTCAACTGCCCGCCGCGTTGCGTGATCAGCATGCGGCCGTCAGGCAGGAACGCGAGGCTCCAAGGAGTGTCGAGATCGGTTGCGAGTTCGACGACCTTTACGACCATCGGTGACGATGGCGGCGCGGTGGCAGGAGTCGAGGGGTTCGCGGGGCCAGGCGGGGCGCCGCTGGTGGAAGGCGTCGAAGGGGCCGGCGTTGCGCTGCCACCAGGCGCAGGCGCCCCTGTCGAAGGCGCCGCCGAGGGGCCGGCAGCGACGCCAAGGGCCCCGGGCGAAAAGCCCCCGCCCCCACCGCCGCCTCCACACCCAGCCAGGAGGGCGCACGCCATCACGAAGCATCGCGTCGTCAAGTTCATGTCCACCTCCTCGGCGCTTATCACGCCAAGCTGGAAATGCGATTGAAACCGCGGTGCCGACCGGCACCGCCGACGCCAAGACTCTACTACTTGAGCGCCTTGAAGCGCATCCGGTGCGGCTTGGCACCCTCTTCGCCGAGTCGCTTTTTCTTGTCGGCTTCGTATTCCTGATAGTTGCCGTTGAAGAAAGTCCACTGGCTATCGCCTTCAGCGGCCAGGATGTGCGTCGCGATGCGGTCGAGGAACCAGCGATCGTGGCTGATCACCAGCACCGAGCCCGCGAATTCGAGCAGCGCGTCTTCCAGCGCGCGAAGCGTTTCGACGTCCAAGTCGTTCGACGGTTCGTCCAGCATCAGCACGTTGCCGCCCGCGATGAGCGTCTTGGCCAGGTGCAGCCGCCCGCGTTCACCGCCGGAAAGCGTGCCAACCTTCTTCTGCTGGTCCGCACCGTTGAAGTTGAAGCGCCCCGCATACGCACGGCTCGGCATCTGGAACTTGCCGACGTTGATGATGTCCAGGCCGTTCGAGATGTCTTCCCAAACGGTCTTCTCGTTCCCGAGTGCATCGCGGTTCTGGTCGACGAACGCCATCTTGACGGTCTGCCCGATGACCACCTCGCCCGCGTCCGGCTTTTCCTTGCCGGCGATGAGCTTGAAGAGCGTCGACTTGCCGGCGCCGTTCGGGCCGATGATGCCGACGATCGCGCCGGCGGGAATTTCGAAGCTCAGGTTGTCGATCAGCACCCGATCGCCAAAGGATTTGGTGACGTTCTTGAACTCGATCACCTGATTGCCCAGACGCTCCGCCACAGGAATGAAGATTTCCTGCGTTTCGTTGCGCTTCTGGTATTCGAAGTCGCTCAGTTCCTCGAACCGGGCAAGGCGGGACTTGCTCTTGGCCTGCCGCGCCTTGGGGTTCTGGCGCGACCACTCGAGTTCCTTTTTCAGGGCCTTGGCGTGGGCTTCTTCGCTCTTCTGCTCCTGCGCCAGGCGTTCGCCCTTCTGCTCGAGCCAAGTACTGTAGTTGCCCTTCCATGGAATGCCGCGGCCACGGTCGAGTTCGAGAATCCATTCGGCGGCGTTGTCGAGGAAGTAGCGATCGTGGGTAATGGCCACCACGGTGCCCGGAAAACGCTGCAGGAACACTTCGAGCCACTCGACAGATTCGGCGTCCAGGTGGTTGGTCGGTTCATCGAGCAGCAGCATGTCGGGCTTGCTCAGCAGCAGGCGGCACAGCGCGACCCGGCGCTTTTCGCCGCCCGACAGCACGCCGATGTTGGCGTCCCATGGCGGCAGTCGCAGCGCATCGGCAGCGATTTCGAGCTGGTGCTCCGAGTCGGTGCCGGCGGTGGCGATGATGGCTTCCAACTCAGCCTGTTCAGCCGCAAGTGCGTCGAAGTCGGCATCTTCGGCACCATAGGCCACGTACACCTCTTCGAGGCGCGCCTTGGCGGCATAGACCGCGCCCATGGCTTCCTCGACCGATTCGCGCACGCTGTGCGCCGGATTGAGCTTGGGTTCCTGTTCGAGGTAGCCGATGGTGAGACCGGGCATCGGCAGGGCTTCGCCCTCGATTTCCTTGTCTATGCCGGCCATGATCTTCAGCAGGGAAGACTTGCCAGAGCCGTTCAGGCCCAGCACGCCGATCTTTGCGCCGGGAAAAAACGAAAGCGAGATGTCCTTCAAGATCTGCCGCTTGGGCGGCACGGTCTTGCTGACCTTGTTCATTGTGTAGACGTACTGGGCCATCAGATTGCTTGCATTTCAGAAGGTGGGAGGGATTGCGTTCACCGAGAAACGGCGCGCCGAACATCGATTATCGACTCATGCGACAATCGCGTCTGTTGCCGGGTCCAGTTGCCCGCAACACCGGCTCTCCGCCGGGGACGAAGAAGGCCATTCCCTCGACAAAGGGCGGGCTTTCAGGCTCCCACTCCTGACCTTCATCCGCCTTTACTGGCTCGACGTCAACGTGACGACCGAGCGGGCGGATACCACTGCGCCGTGTAGGGCGCTTATTGAACTCAATGAACTTTGATGAACTGAAGCTGGCCCCGGCCATCTTGAAAGCCGTGCATGAGCAAGGCTACGAAAATCCCACGCCGATCCAGGCGCAAGCGATTCCCGCCGTCCTCGACGGCCATGACCTTCTGGGCGGCGCCCAGACCGGCACCGGCAAGACCGCTGCCTTCACCCTCCCCCTGCTGCACAAGCTCACCATGAGCCGCAGCGCCACCAACAAGTTCGGCGGCACAGGCATCCGCGCCCTCGTGCTGACACCCACGCGTGAACTCGCAGCGCAGGTCGAAGAGTCCGTTCGCACCTACGGCAAGTACCT
The DNA here is from genome assembly GCF_056399425.1 of Variovorax sp. 01N429. Taxonomy (NCBI): domain Bacteria; kingdom Pseudomonadati; phylum Pseudomonadota; class Betaproteobacteria; order Burkholderiales; family Comamonadaceae; genus Variovorax; species Variovorax sp. 01N429. The sequence continues at coordinate 185,899 of NZ_JBFTRG010000007.1, forward strand.
TCAGCTCAGCTCGACCGTGATCTTCGGCGGCGTCGGCATGAACCCGCAGATCAGCAAGCTCAAGAGCGGTGTCGACATTCTGGTCGCAACGCCCGGCCGCCTGCTCGACCTGCAGCAGCAAGGCATGCTTGATCTCTCGACCGTGCAGATGCTGGTGCTCGACGAAGCCGATCGCATGCTCGACATGGGCTTCATCCACGACGTCAAGAAAATCCTCGCTCTGGTGCCCAAGGAAAAGCAAAGCCTGCTCTTCTCGGCCACTTTCAGCGACGAGATCCGCGACCTCGCCGCAACGCTGCTGAAGAATCCGCAGAGCATCCAGGTCACGCCGCGCAACACGACCGTGCAGCGCATCACCCAAGTGATCCACCCAGTGGGCCGCACGAAGAAGAAGGCGATCCTCGCGCACATCATCAACGAGCACAACTGGAGCCAGGTGCTCGTATTCACACGCACCAAGTTCGGCGCCAACAGTGTGGCTGAGTTCCTGACCAAGAACGGCATCCAGGCGATGGCGTTGCACGGCAACAAGAGCCAGAGCGCACGCACCCAGGCACTCGCCGGCTTCAAGAGCGGCGAGATCCGCGCCTTGGTCGCGACCGACATCGCGGCGCGCGGCATCGACATCGACGAGCTGCCGCACGTCGTCAACTACGAAATCCCCAACGTCAGCGAAGACTACGTCCACCGCATCGGCCGCACCGGCCGCGCGGGGGCGAGCGGCGAGGCTGTGAGCCTGGTCTGCCTCGATGAAGAAGGTTTCATGCAGGAAATCGAGCGCTTCACGAAGCAGCAGATTCCGGTCAAGCCGATCGAAGGTTTCGGCCCTGAAGAAGGCGAGCGCGCCGAGCCGATCGCGATGGGACGTCAGACGATCTGGGGCGGCGCCGGTCGCCCGCCGAGCCGTGAAGTGATGCAGGCCGCGGCCAAGGCGGCGCGCCAGGAAATGATGCAACGCATCCGCGAGAACAAGGGCGGACAAGGCGAACGCGCTGGTAGCGGCAACGGCGGCGGCATTGGCGGTGGTCAGCGCCGCGGCGCTGGTAACGGCCAAGGCCAGGGCGCTCCTGCCGGGCGCAACGGCGGTGGGCAAGGTCAAGGCGCTCGTGGCCAGGGCGGCCGCGGCCAAGGTCCGGCACGTGGGCCGCAAGGACCGGCGCGCGCGCCGCACCACGCGCCGACGCACCATCACGCGCACGATCATCACGAGGAACGCCAGCCGCGCCATCACGGCAACAGCCACAGCCCAACGCAAGCGGATGCGGTCGCGCACCTGCGTGCAGAAGCAGTCGGCGGTGCCGCAGGCCAGCCTGATCCGTTGCGCACCAGCGTCGACAGCCTTGGCGGCCGCGGCCGCCGTGGCGGCGGCGGCGGCGGTGGCGGCTACGGCGGCAACCGTTCCGGTGGCGGCCGTTCAGGCGGCGGCGGCGGTGGTCGCTCCGGCGGCGGGTACGGCGGTGGCGGCGGCTACGGCGGTGRCCGCTCATCCGGTCGCTGAGTTCGACCATTCATCAGAAAAGGGCGCCAAGGCGCCCTTTTTCAATGAGACTGCCGTCCAGGCACCACCGGAGAGGCCTTCACCCCAACCGCTTCCCGCTCTCCCGGTCAAACAGATGCACGCTCTCGCTCGCAATCACGAGCCCGACCATCTGATCAGGCTCGGCATCCACCCGCCCATGAATGGCGAGCGTGATCTTCGCTTCACCCACTTCAACAAGCAACTCAGTCTCCGCACCGGTCGGCTCCACGACGACCACCTTCGCCGGCACGCCGTTTGAAACATCCGACAGCGTCATGTCTCCCGGCCGAACGCCGTAGTGCACGGCCTTCCCGTCTGCCGCCAAAGCACCCGCAGGCACCGGCCACATCGCACCATGCGCCTCGACGGCGCAGTGTCCGTTGCTGCGCCTCACGGTTCCTTCGATCACGTTCATTGCCGGTGATCCGATGAACTGCGCGACGAAGAGGTTGTCGGGCCGGTCGTAGAGTTCGAGCGGCGTGCCGATCTGCTCGACCGCGCCGTCGTGCATGACGACGATGCGATCGGCCATCGTCATCGCCTCGATCTGGTCATGCGTGACGTACACAGTCGTCGTCTTCAGGCGTTGATGCAGCGCCTTGATTTCGGCGCGCATCGCGACGCGCAGCTTGGCGTCGAGATTGGACAACGGCTCATCAAAGAGAAACACCTTCGGGTCGCGCACAATCGCGCGCCCCATGGCGACGCGTTGCCGCTGGCCGCCCGACAGCTCTCGGGGGTAGCGTCCGAGCAGTTTGTCAAGGTTGAGGATCTTCGCCGCATCCGCCACGCGTTTCTCTGTCACGCCCTTGTCGGCATTGCGAAGCCGAAGGCTGAAGCCCATGTTTTCGCCGACGGTCATGTGCGGATAGAGCGCGTAGCTCTGGAACACCATCGCGATGTCGCGGTCCTTCGATTCGAGTTCGTTAACCACCCGGCCGTCGATCATGATCTCGCCACCGGAGATGTCTTCCAGCCCTGCAAGCATGCGCAGCAGCGTCGACTTGCCGCAGCCGGACGGACCGACCAGCACGACGAACTCCCCATCCTCGATCTCGAAACCGAGCCGCTCGATGATCCGCGTCTTGCCGTATGACTTTTGGACGTTCTGAAAAGTGACTGAAGCCATGTTGTTGTCTTTCCCTTAGCTCTTGACGGCACCGGCGGTAATGCCGCCGACCATGTAGCGTTTGAAGGTGTAGTAGATCGCAGCGGGAGGCAGCGCATAGATCAGGCCGGTGGCCATCAGTAGTTCCCAAGGGGAATCATCGGCCGCAAGGAAGTTGCCGAGCGCCACCGCGAGCGTCACGCTCCGGTCGTTCGACAGCAGCAAGAAGGCATAGAGGTATTCGTTCCAGGCCAGCAGCAGTGCATAGGTGCCAACTGCGACGAGCGAGGGCACCATCAGCGGCAGGTACACCATCCGGAAGAGCTGCAGGGGCGATGCGCCGTCCATGCGCGCGGCTTCGTCGAGTTCATACGGCAGCTTGTCCGAAGCCTGCTTGAGCACCCAGATGCAGTACGGCGACGCGATGGTCACCATCGCGAGGATCAACGACCACTGGCTGTTGAGCAGCCCATAGTTGCCCATCGTCTTGTACATCGGCACTGCGAGGAAGGCTGCAGGGATGAAGTACGTGAAGAGCGCCATGTTCATCACCGTGCGCCCTCCCTTGACGCGCAACCGGCTGATGGCGAAGGCCGAGGTGGTCGCGACGAACAGGGTAAGTGCGCCGACCGCAACGGCGATCAGCACGGAATTGCCGAGCTGCAGCCAGAAGTGGTCCAGATAGAAGTGCCTCTGATGAAAGACGGTGCTGAAGTTGTCCAGCGTGGGTGACTTGGGCCACAGGTGCCCGGACGTGGCCTCGCCGCGTGGCGAGATCGCGAACAGCACCATGTGATAGATGGGAATGATCGTCCACAGAAGGACGGGAATGCCGATCAGCAGGAGCTTGGCCTCGGTGCCGACGGACTTGAGCGTCCAGCGTTTCATTTCGCCCTCCAAGTGTTCATTTCGACAGCCTCTTCATCATGAAGTAGACAAGGGGCAGTACCAAGGGCATTGCGACGACGATCGATGCCATGGACAAGTCGACCTGGTCGAGCCGCAAATACCGGATGCCCAGCGTCGCAAGCACGTGCGTCAAGTCCGCGGGCCCTCCGCCAGTCAGCAGATAGACGCTGTTGAAATCGCCCAGCGTCCAGATCATCGACAGGATCAGCGACGTGACATACAACGTGCGCAGCGCCGGCCAGCTGATGAACTTGAACTTCTGCCACGACGTTGCGCCGTCGACCGATGCAGCCTCGTACTGCTCCGTCGGTATCGAAAGGCGCCCCGCGACCAGGATCAGCGTCCAGAAGGGCAGCGACTTCCAGATATGCATCAGCATCGCGAAGCTGAGCGCCAGCGTCGGGTCGTTCAGCCAGTTGGGCCCGTCGAGCCCCGTCAGGCGAAAGATGGTGGTGTTGATCACGCCCCACTCGGGGTTGAGCATGAACCGCACCGAAAGAATGGTCGGGATCGACGGCACGGCCCACGGCAGGATGAAGATCCCCGAAAGAATCTTGATCCACCAGCGCGACTGCACGAAGAAGCCCGAGAGCACCAGCGCCACCACCATCTTGAGATTGATGGCGACGACCAGGAAGATGATGGTGTTGATGACCGACCTGAAGAAGATCGGATCGGCCACCAGGTGCTCGTAGCTTTGCGGATGGCGTGCCAGCCACAGGCCATAGCACACCGGATAGAGAACGAAGACCAGGAACACCAGCAGGTAGGGGACGACCATCATCCGCCCCCAGAACTGCCAGCGCCCGGTTTTCGAGGCAGGCGTTGCGGCGGCGCCAGCAGCATTGGTCACGATGCTTGTTGCAGTGGAACTCATGGCAACCGCCGATCAGTATTGCAGTGTTGATTATTGAGCGACGGTCTTGATGCGCTCGATCATCTCGTCGACCGCCTTGTCCACCGGCACCTTGTCACTCACGATGCGGTTCATCGCCTTGGCCCACACGTTTTCGTTGTTCAGGATGGTGAACTTGTAGTTCTTCGTGAATTCGAAAGTCACCGTGCCGGCAGCGTACTGGTTGTAGACCGACTTGCGATGCGAATCGGCCTGCCAGAACGGGCTTGCCTGCCCCGCCTTGGTCACCGGGAACCAACGGCCGAGCGAGCCTTCGACGTACGGCGTGAGGTTTTCTTCCTGCATCAGGAAAGTCACGAACTCCTTCGCGCGCTGCTTGTTCTTGCCGTCCTTGAACACCACGCCGGTCTTCACCGCAGTGCGATAGACCATCTTGCTGCCATCAGGCTTCGTCGGAAAGCCGGCGGTGCGGATGCGCTCGAAGTAGTTCTTCTTGGCTTCCTCGCGCTGTTCAGGCGTGAGCGTCGCGTTGTTCGAGTCGTCGAGCCACTTGGCCGGCAGCGAGATGGTCGCGTTGTGCGTCATCACCGTCGTCTTGTTGTGGAAGGCGACGTTGTTGTCCGGGTCCTTCCAGCTCGTCGACGATGGCGGTGTGCAGCCCTTCTGGTAAGGCGCCACGTAATCGGTCATGGCGTTGATGAGGCCCGTGCGCACCGCAGGATCATCGACCAGCAGCTTGCCGCTGTCGTTCACCATCTTCACGTTGTAGGCGTCCGCGAAGGTCAGGAACGAGTAGAACGAATCACTCGAATCAACGCCCATGGGCATGCCGGTGCCGAAGAGGCGCTTGCCCGTCTTCTGGCGGACCGCCGGCTGGACCTTTTCGCACCAGAACGACCAGTAGTCCTTCCAGGTGGTCGGAATGTCCGACTCCTTGAAGCCTGCATCGGCCAGCATGTCGATCCAGTAGTTGATGTGCATCGTCTGCTGTTTGATCGGGAAGGCGTAGTAGGCCTTCGACTTCGTCGTGTTGTTGTAAAGGAACGTGGTCTCGACCGTGTTGGGCGCAAAGCGGCTCACCATGGGCGCGAGCACGCTGCTGATGTCTTCGAGCTTGTTGTCGTAAGCCCACTTGCCAGTCACCTGGAAGTCATAGACGTCGGCATAGGCCACATCGGGCGGGCTGCCCGAGTCGAGGGCCGACACGGTCTTCGGAATCATGTCCTGCACGGGATATTGGGACAGCTCGACCTTGACCCCCTTGTGCTTCTCCTCGAACTTCTTGATGGCCGCGAAGAGCGCCTCGTCTTCCGCCTTGTAGAAGCCCTTGACCCACCAGACGGTGAGCGTCTCCTGCGCCGACGCCTGGCCGGCGACCGCGAGGCCCATCGCCATCAGCGCGGGGATCATCAATGCCTTCAACTTCATGCTGCTGTCTCCTTCTTTGAACGGGATTGCTCGATGCACGAGCGCGGGTTGGAAAGCGAAACGGGTGCGCCTCAGGCTGTGGCCTTGAGTCGCTGTGGTGGACGACCGAGCCGAGGCAGGCGGCGTCGCGAGCGCAGAACTTCTTCGATGTCCTCGCGCGCGCCTTCGATCAGCCGGGTGATGGCCCGCTCGGCGCGCGCGGGGTTGTGGGCGATGACCGCGTCGAGCACGGCGCGATGCATCGGCAGCGACAACGCCGGGCCGTCCTTCTTGATGGTCGATATCTCGAAACTGGTGCGCAACAACGCATGCAGCGCCTTGCTCATCTGCGCGAGCATGCGATTGCGTGCGGCGCGCAGCAAGCCGTGATGAAAGCGCAAGTCGAAGGTCACGTAGTCGCCGCCGTACTCCACGGCTTCCTTCATGCCCGCATAGGCGATCTCGATCTCCTCGATATCTTCGGGCGTTGCGCGCTCGGCAGCGAGCCGCACGGCCGCAGGCTCGACGACGCGGCGCAGATCCTGAAGATCGCGCAGGAACTCCGGCGTGAGGCCCGCGCGGGCTTGCCAGGTGATGACGTCGGGGTCGAACCAATTCCATTCGTCGTCGGGCAGCACCCGCGTGCCGACCTTCGGTCCGGTCACGATGAGTCCCTTGGCAACGAGGGACTTCACGGCTTCGCGCACGACCGTGCGACTGACGCCGAACTCCTCGCACAGCAGCGGCTCGGCGGGCATCGGCGCACCAATCGCAAAGCGGCGCGAGACGATCGCCTCACCCAGCAGGTCCAGCGTACGGCCGTGGGTATTCTTGGTCATTCGCTGCCTCAGGCGTCCACGGGCGTCAGCAGCGGCGCACCGGAGAAATGCGCTTGCAGGTTGTCGAAGGTGAGCTTGCCCATGGCTTCGCGGGTTTGCTTCGTTGCGCTGCCGATGTGCGGCGTGAGCACCACGTTGGGCATGTTGCGCAAGGCTTCAGGCACGTTGGGTTCGTTCGCGAAGACGTCGAGCCCGGCGCCGGCAATCACGTTGTTGCGCAGTGCCTCGATCAATGCGGGTTCGTCGACCACGCTGCCGCGCGCAACGTTGATCAGATAGCCTTCGGGGCCCAGCGCCGCGAGAACGCGCGCGTCGATCATGCCTCGCGTCCCTGCGCCGCCCGGCGTGATCACCACCAGGAAATCAACAGCCGCTGCCAGAGCGGCAGCGTCGGGGTAGTAGGGGTAGCCGACATTGGCGCGAGGCGAACGCGCGGTGTAGGCGATCTCCATCTTGAAGGCGCTCGCACGCTGCGCGATCGCCTGGCCAATGCGTCCCATGCCCACAACGCCAAGACGGCTGCCCGTCACTTTGCGGCTGAGCGAAATGGGGCCGGCAGGCCATTCATTGGCACGCACGAAGCGATCTGCCTGAGGGATGCGACGCGCAACGGCGAGCAGCAACCCGATGGCGAGATCGGCCACGTCATCGTTCAGCACCTCGGGCGTATTCGTCACAGGCACGCCCCGCTCGTGGGCGGCGGCAACATCCACGCCGTCGTAGCCGACGCCGAAAACCGAAATGACTTCGAGTGCGGGCAGTTGCGCGATCAGCTCGCGCGGCACCTTCGCTTCGCCGTTGGCGACCACGCCTCGAATGCGCGGCGCGATGCCGGCGAATGCGGCAGGGTCGCTGACATGGATGCGGTCATGCACTGTGTAGTCACGGCGCAGCGCCTCCATGAGAAACGGCATCAAGGGAGCGACCACCAGCAGTTCCGGTCGAGCGGTCTCGTTGGCGGCATTGATGGCTGACATGCGTTCGTCCCTCCAGCCTTCCGGCGTTGTCGATTCTTATCATATGATGATTGAAATCGATGCCCCGCAGGACAAACCCTGATGGCGAAGTCAGCTCTGCGGCATCACTGGGGCGTCAAGCTGCCTTTGCACGGGCGACGAAGCGGCCCGCGCGCGCACCTGTCGCGCGCCCTACTCCTGTGTAGCTCAAGATACCGTTGACCCACACGCGCTCGATGCCTTCACTGAACTGGCGCGGCTGCTCGAATGTCGCGCCATCCTTGATGCGCAGCGGATCGAACACCACCACATCCGCCATGTAGCCCGCCTTCAGCAGGCCGCGCTCGCCGATGCGAAAGCGCGATGCCGACATGCCGGTCATCTTGTGGATCGCCTGTTCGAGCCGCAGCAAGCCCTTTTCTCGCCAATAGCTCGCAAGCACGCGCGGGAACGCACCCCACAGGCGCGGATGCGGCCTCTCGTCATGCGGCAAGCCATCGGAGCCGATCATCGAGAGCGGATGCAGCATGACGCGCTGCACATCGTCTTCACGCATCTGGAAGTAGCAAGCATTGCCAGGCTTGAGCCTCACAGCAGCCTCTTTCTGCGAAACGCCCCACTGAGAAGCAATGTCGGCCAGGTAGCGCCCGCCCATCTCGGGATGCGATTCACTGCCGGTGATCAGCACGTCGATGATCCCGTCGACCAGGTCTTCGCGCAACACGGTGGAGCCCGCCGTGTAGGGATACACATCCATGCCGATCTCCTGGCCGAGCGCGAGTTGCTCGATGAGCGGCAGCGTCTCGCGCGTGCGTCCCCAGTTGTCAGGGCCGGCGCACTTGTGATGGGAGATGACCAACGGCAAGCCGGACTGGCGCGCCGTCAGTGCCGCCTCTTGCAACGCAGGAAGAATGCCTGCCAGTTCGTCGCGGATGTGCGTCGCGTAGACGCCGCCATTGCGTGCAGCGACCGTGGCGACCGCGACAAGCTCATCGACGTCTGCGGCGTAGGCTTCCGCGTAGAACACGCCTGACGAGAGCCCCAAGGCGCCCGCATCCATCGCCTCTTGCATGCTCGCTGCCATTGCAGTGCGCTCAGTCTCATTGGCCGGTCGGTCGAGCGAGGCCATGTGACGCATGCGCAGCGCCGTGTGCCCGAGCAATGCGGCGACATTGACGCCCGGACGCGCAGCGTTCACTGCGTCGGCGTATTCATGCATCGTGCCGTGGCGGAACTGCTCGCGCCCCAACAGAGACAGCGGCGCCAAAGGTTCATCGGTCACAACAGGCGCGAGCGAAATGCCGCAGTTGCCGACGATGACCGTCGTCACGCCCTGCGAGAGCTTGGGCAGCATGTCGGCCTTCTCGATCGCGGCTGCATCGTCATGCGTGTGCACGTCGATGAACCCTGGCGCGATGACCATGCCGCTGCAGTCGATTTCTTCAACAGTGCCGCCCACGCGCAAGCTCGCAAGCAAGTCTGGAGGCGTTTCCCCGGGGGGAGCAACCGATGCGATGCGGTCACCGACCAGCAGCACATCGCCGAGCCAGCCTGGGCTGTCGCTGCCGTCGACGATCTGCCCGCTCTTGAGCAAGGTCGATTTGCCAATGTCTTGCGTCATCATCTCTCGTCGTCGAAGGTCTCGGTCGCGCCGGAATACTCGGCGCTGTCGAAGCCGTGCTTGTGAAGGAGCTGCTTGAATTGCTGCAGACCGCGCGTCGCGACCGGACCGAGCTTCTGCGCGAGCCGCACCATCAGTATTTCGATCACCACGAGATGCGCAAGGTATGCCTCGGTGCCCACGCGCATCACCGCATCCTGCGGCACCGACACGGCAAGCACGAAATCAGCGATCTCTGCCAGTTGGGTGCCAGGCTGCGTCAGCGCGACCACCGTAGCGCCCTGCGAACGCGCGAAGCGCGCAGCCTCCAGGGTGTAGGGCATGCGCCCGACGTGCGAGATGACGAAAGCGACCCCGTCCGGGCCTAACGTGCTTGCCGACACCAGTTGCTGGTGCGCGTCGAAGATCGCGTTCGACGTGCAGCCCAGACGAAAGAGCCGGCTTTGCAGTTCGCTCGCCATGAACGTGGACGCCGCGCCAACCGAGTAGCAATCGATGCGTCGCGCAGCGGCGAGTCGTGTCGCGACCTGATCGAGAACGTCGACATCGATGCGCCGGCCGAGTTCGGTCAACGACGAAACGGCCGCGTGAATGATCTTGCTCGCAACGTCGCCCGCGCTGTCTTCCGCCAGCACACTGCGGTGCAGGTACGAGCCGGTCACGGCAAGGTCCTGCGCCAGCGCGAGCATGAATTCGCGCACCGATTCAAATCCGAAGCTGCGGCAGGTCCGTACGATGGTCGGCATCGAAACACCCGCCTGCTGCGCGAGTTGCTCGACAGTCGCTGCGACGGCGGCGCGAGGGTCTTCGAGCACGCACTGCACGACACTGCGCTGCGCAGCCGGCAACTCGGCCATGCGTTCGCGCAGGCGTTGCAACAGTTGAGCGGACGGATTGTTCATTGCAGTGCAGCCTTCAGAACCGAGTGCTGATGGCGCCCGTGACGGCCATGTCGTCTTCGACGAGGGCCATCCAGCGCCACTTGTCGAAGGTCGTGCAAGGATGCGAGATGCCGAGCGCCACCCGGTCGCCTACTTTCGGTACGGCGCCAGACGGATCGAAGCGCAGGTAGGCGTGCTGATCGTTGAGGGCGCTGACTGTCCAGCCTGCAGGCGCATCGGCCGCGACTCGCGCCCCGCGCGGCGCATGGCGCACGGGGATCGGCATCTCCAGGTCATAGGAGATATCGCGCCGGCCGCAAGTCAGGAGCGCCAAGCCGGGCTCCGGCACCGATTGAACGATGGCCCACACTTCAAGCGCGGCGCGCAAGGAGCTATCCAAGCCCTCGCGCTTCTCGACCTGCTTCAGAAAGCGCGCGTAGTTGCCGTCATCGTGCGTGACATAGCAACCGGAGCGCAACACGCCTTGCACCGGCCGGGACATGCCTTGCGCGCGAAGCAGCGGCACCACCAGGTCGAACACCGCCGAGCCGCCTGCGGTAAGCAGCATCGTGTCTTCATGGAACAGGTTCTGTGCGTCGCAGCGGCGGGCCACTTCGAGCACACGCTCGACCAGCGCCGTGACTTCGCGCGCGTCGTGTTCGCTGTCGCAGCGGGCAAGGCCGCCTTCGTAGCATTCGATTCCACCCAACTGCGCAGCGGGCGATCGCGAGATGGCCTCGGCGAGTGCAAGCGCTTCTTCGAGCGTGCGGCAGCCAGTGCGCTGGCCCGGAATCCCGATCTCCACGAGGACATCGAAGCGGCGCCTGCTCTGGCGGCGCTTCGCCCAGTCTTCGATCAGCGACAGTTGCGCAATCGAATCGACAAGGAACCAGACGCGCAGATCGCCGTATCCGGCCAGCAGCATCTCCAGCCCGTCGAGGTCCGCATCGCACACGACCTGGTTGGCGATGATCGCGCGCCGCGCTCCGGCCTCGACACCGACCGCAAGCTGGTAGATGGTGGCGAAGGTCAGTCCCCAGGCGCCTCCGGCAAGTTGTTGCGCGAACAGTTCGGGCGACATGGTGGTCTTGCCGTGCGGCGCGAGAGTCACGCCCTTGCGCCGTGCGTAGTCCTGCATCCAGGCGATGTTGTGCGCGAGCGCCGAGCGGCGAATGACTGCCAGCGGATACGCCAGATCATCAGCCAGCACGTTCCAGCCCTTCTGTCCGATGTCAGCGGCGCGGCAGGGCGCGGCATGCAGCGGATAGCTCTTGCTTCGATGGTCGAGGATCAGTTCTTCTGTCATGTTTGTTCCTGGCATCTTCAAAGGTCGTCGCGCCAGCAGGCGTGCCAATGTCCGGGCCGCACTTCGCGCAATTGCATGTCGGCACCGGCGCAGCGCTCTTCCGCCAGCGGACATCGCGTGCGAAAGACGCAGCCCGATGGCGGATTGGCAGGGCTCGGCAAATCGCCCTGCAGCAATGGCACCACCCGGCGTTGCGCCGGATCAGGAATTGGCGCCGCTGCGAGCAGCGCACGCGTGTAGGGATGCCGCGGACTTGCATAAAGGGCCTCGGTCGGTGCGATCTCCATCACCCGGCCGAGATACAGCACGACCACGCGGTCGCACAGGTACTCCACGACGTCGAGGTCGTGCGAGATAAAGAGCAGCGTGAGGCCGAGTTGCTCCTTCAGTTCGCCCAGCAGATTGACCACTTGCGCCTGTATCGACACATCAAGTGCGGACAGCGGCTCGTCGGCGACGATGAACTGCGGTTCCACCGCCAGAGCGCGTGCAATACCGATGCGCTGGCGCTGCCCGCCCGAGAACTCGTGCGGAAAGCGTGCGGCATGTTCGGGGCGCAAGCCCACTTGCTGCAGCAGTTGATCGATGCGCCCCTTGCGTGCGCTGCCCTTGGCCAGCCCGTGCGTGTCGAGTGCTTCCGCCAGCACGTCGCGAATGCGCATGCGGGGATTGAGGCTCGCGTAGGGGTCCTGGAAGATGATCTGCACCTTCGAGCGCAATGGCCTGAACTGCGATTGCGACATCCCCGCCAGATCCTGCGGTGCCGCATCCGATCCCGTCGGCTGGTAGAGCATCTGCCCGCCTGTCGGATCGACGAGCCGAGTCAGCAAGCGGCCGATGGTGCTCTTGCCCGAGCCCGATTCGCCGACCAGTCCCAGCGTCTCGCCCTTGCGGATGCTGAAGCTCACGTCATCGACCGCGCGCACGGGATGGCTGCCCTTGCCGAAGTATTTGCGCAGGTTGCGCACCTCCAGCAGGTTGTCGTTTGTCGCGGTCGTCATGCGGCCTGCTCCTCGATGAATCCGACGCAGCGAACCATGCGCTGGCCGCCCGCCGATTCGAGCAGGGGCATGCGGGCATCGCAAGCCTCTTGGCGGAATGCGCAGCGCGGCGCAAAAGCACACCCGGGCGGTGGTGCGAAGGGGCTGGAGACCTGCCCCGGAATCGCCACCAACTGCGGACGCCGCCCCGCAGAGGCTCCAGGCACACCACGCCGCCGCGCCACGCCCGGCAAGCACGCCAACAATCCGCGCGTATAGGGATGGTCCGGCCGCGCGAAGAGATCGTGCACCGGCGCGGATTCGACGATCCGCCCCGCGTACATCACCGCCACCGCATCGGCATACTGCGCAACGACGCCGAGGTTGTGCGTGACGAAGAGCATGCTCATCCCCGTTTCTTTCTGCAAGCGCCCCATCAGCGCGAGGATTTGCGCCTGGATGGTCACGTCGAGTGCTGTCGTGGGCTCATCGGCGATCAGCAGCGTCGGATTGCACGCCATGGCCAACGCAATCATCACGCGCTGGCGCATGCCGCCGGAGAGCTGATGCGGATACTCGTTGACACGCTGACCCGCGGCGGGGATTTCCACCAGTTCGAGCATGCGCCGCGCGTGCGCAAAGGCGGCGCTGCGATCGAGCTTCAGATGCAGCCGCACCGACTCGGCGATCTGCTCTCCGATGGTCAGCACCGGATTGAGGCTCGTCATCGGCTCCTGGAAGATCATCCCCAGCTCGTTGCCCCGCAATGCGCGTTTGTCGGCCTCAGGAATGGCAAGCAGGTCGACGCGCAATCCATCGCGCCGCACGAACCAGGCCTCGCCTTGTACCTGTGCGTGCGAGGTCTTGGCGTGCAGGCCCATCAGCGTCAGGCTGGTGACCGACTTGCCCGAGCCCGACTCGCCCACCAGTGCCAGCGTTTCGCCAGGCCTGATGGAGAAGCTCACGTCGGCCACGCTCTGGATGCGCCCGGCTTCTGTCGCAAAGGAGGTGGAAAGCCCGCGCACTTCGAGGCGCGGCGTCTCAGATATGTTGGCGGCGCTCATGTCGCTTTCCTCAGCTTGGGATCGAGCAAATCGCGCACGCCGTCCCCCAGCATCTGCAGCGACAGCGCCGTCAGCACGATCGCAAGGCCGGGGCAGAAGATGGTCCAGAAAGCCTTGTCGGCGTAATCAAGACTGCCGGCGATCATCGTGCCCCACGTGGGAATATCGGGCGGCACACCAACGCCGAGAAACGAGAGCCCTGCTTCGGCGAGGATGGCATAGGCAAAGATGAAGGTCACCTGCACGAGGATCGGCGACATGAGGTTGGGCAGGATGTGCTTGCGCAGGATGCGCGGCGTGCGCACGCCGAGCGCACGCGCCGCATCGACGAAGAGCAGTTCGCGCAGCACCAGCGTCGTTGCACGCACCACACGCGCCACACGCGGCGTATAGACGATGACCAGCGCCAGCATCACATTCCACAGCGACACGCCGAGAATCGACACCAATGCAATGCCCAGCAGGATGTCGGGAAAGGACATCATCGCGTCGACCACGCGCATCAGCGGCGCGTCGAGACGGGGAAAGAAGCCGGCGAGCATGCCCAGCAGCGTGCCGAAGAGCACCGCCCCCGCAGCCGTCACGAAGCCGATCAGCAACGAATAGCGCGCGCCATGCACGATGCGCAGCATGACGTCGCGGCCGAGCTCGTCGGTGCCGGCCCAATGCGTCCACGACGGCGCACGCAGCCGCTCGCCGATCTCGATGGCGCCCGGATCCGCATCCGAGAGCCATGGGTAGATCACCGCGACGCCGACCACCAACAGCAGGACGATCGCCGCGGCAAGCACCACCTTGCGCGAAAACAGCCGCCGCGCGAGAGGCATCACGCCTGTCATGAAAGAAGTCACGGCGGCTTTCATTTCGACCCCAGCCGGATGCGCGGATCGACCAGCGTGTACACGAAGTCGACACCCAGGTTGATGAACACGTAGATCGCAGCGATCACCAGCAGCGTGCCTTGAATCACCGGATAGTCGCGCCGCAATACCGCGCGCACCACGAGGTTGCCGACGCCGGGAAGGTTGAACACCGTCTCGGTCACGACCGTGCCGCCGATCATCAAGGCCAGCGTGAGACCGAGCACCGTGATGATCGGCACCAGGGCATTGCGCAGCACGTGCTTGACCATGATGACGCTCTCCGGCAAGCCTTTGGCGCGGGCAGTTCGCACATAGTCTTCGCCGAGGATGTCGAGCATCGACGCTCGGGTAAAGCGGATGATCAACGCTGAGTTGAGCAAGCCAAGCACCAGGGCGGGCAGCAAGAGGTGATGCAGCCGCTCTCCCAGCGATGCGCTCGGATCACCGTAGCCCGATGCGGGGAACCAGCCGAGCTTGACGGCGAAGAACTGGATGAGGATCAACCCCAGCCAGAAACTCGGGACGCTTGCGCCCAGCATGGCCACGCCGCTCACGGCCTGATCGGCTGCACTGCCGCGCCAGACGGCAGCCGCCATGCCCGCCGGAATGCCGATCAATGCCGCGATGCCGACCGCGAACAGTGCGAGAAACAAAGTCGGCTCCGCACGCTCGAGCAGCGCCTGCGCAACGGGCCGCTGCAAGAACAGCGACTGCCCCAGGTTGCCATGTAGCAGCTCTCCCACCCACAAGACGAACTGCGTGGGCAGCGGCTTGTCGAGCCCATATTGCGTGCGGGCATGGGCGATGTCCTCGGCAGTGGCCTGGTCGCCAAGCAGAAGCGCGACAGGATCTCCCGACGCGAGGCGCGTCAGCGCGAAGACCAGCACCGCCACGATGGCGAGCACCACCAGTGCACCGGCGAGGCGTGAAAGCAGGAAGCGCAGCATGAAAGGAGCCCGAGGCGCTTACTTGGCGAGGCCGGTGTTCCAGAAGAACGGCCAGATCGCCGGCGTGAAGCCCTCCAGCTTTGCCGAACGTGCCGACAGGCTGTTGAACTTGCCGACTTCGATGAAGGGCACTTCGTCATAGACCGTCTGCTGTACCTGGCCCCACAGCGCACCGCGCTTGGCCGGATCGCTTTCCTTGTTGAAGGCGCTGAGCGTCGACTTCTTGGCCGGCGTATCCCACCAGCCCGGCGCGCCGTCGCCCAGTTGCGGCGGCGAGAGCATCGGCTCCGGAAACAGGCCCGAATGCGTGAAGTAGACATCCCACAGCTTGGCGTCGTTGCGGCGCTGCACGAGCGTCGCCCAGTCGACCACCTGCAGGTCGGTCTTGAAGCCCGCCTTCTTGAGTTGCTCGGACATCACGAGCGCCATGTTGTAGTGAAACTCGTATTGCCGGCTCGCCATGATGCGGATGGGCTGGCCGTTGTAGCCGGCCTTCGCCGCGAGATCCTTGGCCGCTTGCGGATTGCGCGTGTTGTAAGCGTTGGCGCCGGCTGCGGAGTAGTAAGGCGTCCCCTTCGGAAAGAAGTTGGGCTCGACGACGAAGAAGCGGTTGTCTCCGAAGCCCGCGGCCATCAGTTCGCCCTCGCCCACTGCCGTCTGCACCGCACGGCGCAGCGGCTGGGAGGCCAGCACGCCTTCCTTGGTGTTGAACACGATGTATGGAAAGCCGAAGTTCTTCGTCACGATCGGCACCACGGCCGGGGCGCCTTTCTCGATTCGGCCGACGGCCTCCACCGGCAGCAGATCGGCGTACTGGAACTGCCCGGACAGCGAGCCTTCGACGCGCGTGTTGGCATTGGGCACGGGCACAAAGCGCAGTTCGTCGAGCAGCGCCTCGCGCCGGCCGGCATAGCCGCTCGGCGCTTCCTTGCGGGCGGTGTAGCCGTCATGGCGCACCAACACGGTGAACTGATCCGGACGGCGTTCCTTGAACTTGTAGGGGCCGGTTCCGATGAATTCCTTGAGCTGCGGCGCGATGCTTTCCTTGGCCATGATGGCCGCCATCCCGCTGGGCAATGCGAGCTGGGCCAGCAGTGGCGCGTAGGGGTTCGCAAGCTTCAGCTCGACAGTGAGCGGGCCCTTGGCCGTGAGCGAAGCGACTTCCTTGCCGACGGCCTTGCCACGTGGCGAGAGTTCCATCCAGCGCTGCAGCGAAGCCACAACGTCATCGGCATTCAGGTCACGCCCGTTGTGGAGCTTCACGCCCTTGCGAATCGCGATCGTGTAGGTCAGGCCGTCCTTGGAGACCACCGGCATGCCTTCGGCCAGCATCGGCGCAATATTCCAGTTTGCATCGAAGGTGTAGAGAGGCTCGTAGACGTGCTGCATGATGGTGCCCACGAGGTCGGCCGTGCTGGTCATCGGGTCGAGGCCCTGCGGCTCGCCCACCATGGCGAGGTTGGCAGCGCCTCCCTTTGCGGGCTCGGCCCACATGGCACCCGGCAAGATGGCCAACGTGAATGCGGCGGCAAGCGCGCCTGCGACACTCCGCCAACGCGGCGCGCGCACCGGGTTCAAGGGAGAAAAGCCAGGGGTCGGTACAGTGATCGCGGACGTTTGCATCGCGGCTCCATGAGTAATAACATTACATCATCGATCGTATTTACAGCGGTATCTCACGTCAAACGGGGGTTTACCCTCGTATTTTCTGTAATTTCATTACAAGCTCATCACCATGTCCCAAGTTGAAATGCTCGGCCAGTCGCCCATCGCCTCAGACCGCCAGGCTCGTCCGCTGTCGCCCGCCACCCGCGCGGGCGATTTCGTTTTTGTATCGGGCCAGGTACCGACTGACGACCAGGGCCAGGTCATCGTCGGCGGCATCGAAGCGCAGACGCGGCAGGTCTTCAAGCGCATAGAACAGGCGTTGGCGCTGGCCGACTGCACACTGGCCGACATCGCCAAAGTCAGCGTCTGGCTGAACGACGCGCGCGACTTCGGCAGCTTCAACCGCGTGTACATGGAGTGCCTGGGCGATCATCGGCCTGCGCGTTCCACGGTCGAGTCGCGGCTCATGATCGACGCGAAGGTCGAGATCGACGTCACTGCGTACAAACCCCGGGACCGCCCATGAGCCACACACGCCTTGTTGCCGTCGACTGGGGGACCAGTTCGCTGCGCGGCGCGCTGATCGATGCCGACGGGCACGTGCTTGAAGAGCAAAGCCATCTGCGCGGCATCCTCACCGTCAAGAGCGGAGGCTTCACCGAAGTGTTCGAGACGCTCTTCGGCGACTGGATGCGTCCGCAGGGAACGCGCTGCCTCATATCGGGCATGGCAGGAAGCAAGCAGGGATGGGTCGAGGCGCCCTACTGCCCTTGCCCGGCAGGACTCGCCGAAATCCGCAACAGGGTGATGGAGATCGAACCCGGCCGCATCTCGCTGGTGCCGGGACTGAGCGACATGCACGACGGCGTGCCCGACGTGATGCGCGGAGAGGAAGTGCAGATTCTCGGCGCGATGGCACTGACCGAATTGCGCGACGGCCTCTTCGTGTTGCCCGGCACGCACAACAAATGGGCCCGGGTCAAGAACGGCATGGTGACGGGCTTTCGCACCTTCATGACGGGCGAGTTCTACGCGGTGCTGAGCCAGCATTCGATCCTCGCGCGCACGATGGATACCTCCGCGCCGCTCGACGAAGCCGCTTTCTTGCAAGGCGTCACGCAATCGGACAACGGCCAAGGTCTGCTGCACAACGCGTTCGGCGCGCGCACCCTCTCGCTGTTCGAGCGCATGCCGGCACGCGAACTCTCGAGCTATCTCTCGGGCATCCTCATCGGGGAAGAACTGCGCACGCAATCGCTGCATGCTGCGGGCGAGGTGGTGCTGATCGGTTCGCCTGCGCTCACCCAGCGCTACATGCTGGCCCTGCAGGCCTCCGGCACCAGGGCCAGGACGCTCGGTGCCGAGGCAACCTGGGCCGGGCTGCATGCACTCCACACCAACCACACCAATGGCCATCGCAAATCATGACCTCTACAGTCAACACCGCCACCACGGCGTCGCAGAAGTTCGATGCCGCCATGAAGCACCTGCCGCTGGTCGCGATCCTGCGCGGCCTGACGCCGGAAGAAGCTGCCGACGTGGGAGACGCCCTCGTCCAATCCGGCTTCCGGCTGCTCGAAGTTCCGCTCAACTCGCCGCGGCCCCTCGAGAGCATTGCCTTGCTTCGCCAACGCTTTCCTGACGCGCTGGTCGGCGCCGGCACAGTGCTCGATGCACAGCAGGTGCGCGACGTACACGCCGCCGGCGGCGAACTGATCGTCGCGCCGAACTTCAGCGCCGAAGTCATCGCCGAAGCGAAGCGGCTCGGCCTCGTCAGCCTGCCCGGCGTCATGACGCCGACCGAAGCCTTCGCGGCGCTGGCCGCGGGCGCAGACGGACTCAAGCTGTTTCCCGCGGAACTGGCAACCCCCGCGGTCGTGAAGGCGATGCTCGCGGTGCTGCCCAAAGGCACTTCGCTGATGCCAGTCGGCGGCATCTCGCCCCGCAACATGGACGAATGGCGCGCCGCGGGCGCAGTGGGCTTCGGCATCGGCTCCGCGCTGTACAAGCCGGGCAAGAGCGCCGACGCGGTGCGCGAAGACGCGCAACGCTTCGTGGCGGCTTTCAGCGGAGTACAGCGCGCCTGAGCTCGGTCAGGCGCTCGGCCGCGCGCTGGGCCAGAAGAGGTCCATGGGCCGGCTGCGAACGCGCTGCCAGACGCTGTTGTAGAGCGACCGCACGTCCGCATTGCGCAGCGCGCGCGACCGAACAGCCATGTGGAAGGCCAACGCAAAGCTCACCGCGACATTGAGCACCGCCATGCTGCCGATGCCGGCAACGGCCCACCACAGTTCAGACGATCGAAGCGGTGCCGTACCGAGCACGCCCAGGGCCACGCCGACCGATCCCGCGCTGAGCGTCACATGCCGCACCTCGAAATTGAACACCAGGGCCGAGTGAATGGCCGGGATCAACCCGAGCATGAACCCGAGCGACACATTGCCCGCGACACCCGCGATGTTCAAGCGCCAGAACGCCGCCAGCCGCGCCATGCCAGCCACGCCGAAGGTCATGCGCAGGCGGCGGTTGTATTCGAGCGAATCACCGACCCGATGCAATACGAACCAGTTGTCCACCCAACCCGCGAAAAGGCTCGAAGCCCATAGCAGCACGCCGGTCAGAGCGGCATAGATCGGCGTCGGCCCCAGCAGAGAGAAAGACTGCAACGTTGCATGCGCCTTTTCCGGAGAAATCATGTCTGTCTGGAACAGGGCGCGCCAAAGCAACGTGACGCCGAGGCAAACCGGAAAGACGGCCAGCACATTGCCCAGCACCGCTGCCGCTTGCGTGCGGATCAGCGCCAGCACGGACGTCACGAACTCGTCCATGCCCTGCTCTGTCCCGGCGGCGTCGAGTTCGCGCGCGAGGGTCGGTGCGGTCATCGCGGGTTGTTTCGTCGCAAGCGAGAAATGCAGGAAGTGGATCAGCAGGAAACTCGCGGCGTAGTTGACGGACGCCAGAAGCCCTTCGATCAGCGACGGCAGATGAGCCCCGCTGATCCCCAGCTTGAGGCAAACGGTGATCACCGTCACCAGACCGCCGCCGAGCGCCATCCGCAGCATGCTCAGATACTCCTGGCGATCGCGCGTGATGTAGTGCTCGCCGGTCTCGGCGTTGTATTCGACCACCTTGCGCGCGAGCAGCGAGAAGTTGCTGCTCAGCAGGTGCGACATGCTCTGGCTTTCGCGGTTCGCCTTGACGAGCTCGGCCGTCAGCCGCGCGAGGGCGCGCATGTCGTCCGACGCCATCCACGCGTCCAGCAGGTGCTCGGCGCGCGCGATGCGCATCCGCATGCGCTCCATCTGGAACACGATGTCGACGCTCACGCCATTGCGATAGAGATTGCTGAACACATCGTCAATGGCGATGCGGCATTGGTCCAGCAGCACCCGCAGGTAGTTGACTTCGCGCAGCAGCCGACCGGGCTCTGCACCGCTTTCGACTGCCTCGTGCGCCGCTTCTACCGCGAGCATCGCGCGCGGGAGCCGATAGAAGGGCTGCGACTCGGTCGCGACGCGCGCGTCGGCGTCGCCGAGCTTGCCGCGCACCAACTGAGACATGCCGGTCGAGCTGATCTGACAGGTGAGGTTGTGCAATGCCGCGAGCAGATCGAGTGAGAACGCGCCCACGCGCCGCGGGTCGTCCGCCGAGCCGTGGTCGAACAGTTCGCGGATGCGAAGGAGCAAGTCGGACGGCAGGGTGTCGATCCAGTCGGCATCGGCGCTGGACGTGAACATCAGCGTGAACAGCGCACTCAGTTCGCGCCGGTTCGGCGTCGGCGGAATCATCAATGACTGAAAGCGCTCGGCCAGCGCGCCGAAAAGGCCGGAGTGGATCGGCATGCCTGCGTCGCACAGCAGCGAAATGCCGTCGCTCTCGCGGAGCACCGCTCGCAAGATGCCGGCGACGTTGCCCTTCCAGGCAAGGTTGCGGTCGAGCACGTGGAGCAGATAGCGCACCCGCGCGTGGATCGAAGCGGCCCGTGACTTGTCCGCGATACGTTCAGTGGCGTCGGCCAGAAGCTTGTCTCGGCGATGAATCCAATGCGCAAGCTCGATGAGCCATTCGTTGCGCTGGGCGTAGGAGGCGTTCGCGTTGGCCATGGCCAGCAAGGCGTCGAGCTGATGCCCGGCATCTCGCGAAGCGCGCCACCTCTTGAATGCGGTGAACAGACGAAGCATGTATCTTCCAGAAGGCGCGACGCTGGCGGAGTCGGGCGATCGCGGCAGCGGTCAAGGCGCATGCCGATGCTTCTGAAAACAGGATCCGATCCGCGCCGCGTCGACTCCGCAGAGCGCCGATCGAGGGGTACGGATGATAGCTGCCGCCGGCTCGCGGTTCAGCCCGCCGGATTCGCCGCCGGGTTCACCGCATACGGTGGCGCATCGGCGGAAAGGCCCGCCTTGACCTGTCGCGTCAGCGGATCGGCCAAGAATTCGAACCGCCCTGCTTCGAGTGCGTCGAAAGTCTGCTTCGCCACATCGTCCGGAGATGCCTTCGGGCCTGGCGCGCCACTCGCCATGTCGGTGTCCATGAAGGCCACATGCAGGCTCAACACCTGTGTGCCCTGCTCGCGCAACGCGGAGCGCAGCCCGTTGCTCAGCGACCAAGCGGCCGATTTCGAAGCCGAGTAGGTCGCGGAGGTCGGCAGCGTGAGCCAGCTCAGGACCGACAGCACATTGACGATGGCGCCGCCGCCGTTCGCCGCCAGCACCGGGGCAAAAGCGCGGCTCATGGCCCAGGGGCCGAAGAAGTTGGTCTCGAATTCAGCACGCGCGGCATCGAAGGCATCGCTGGTGCCGAAGAGGCTCACGCCGCGCGAGATGCCGGCGTTGTTGATGAGCAAGTCGACGTCGCCGCACGCGCGGGCTGCGGCCTCGATCTGCTCGGGGCGCGTCACGTCCAGCGCGACCGGATGCACGCCGGCAAGCGTGATGCTGGCCGGATCGCGAGCTGCCGCATACACCTTCTTCGCACCACCGGCGAGCGCCGCACGCGCAAACGCGAGACCGAGCCCGCGATTGGCGCCGGTGACGAAAACCACGGAGTCCTTGATCTGCATACTTGCCTTCAGGAAGTTTCGGGAAAAATCAGGAGAGTCGATCAGGAGAGTTGCATGCGGCGCAACAGCCCTGTCGTGGTGCGGGGCCAGCCGATACGGCCAAACCAGACGCCGCCGGCGACGGCTGCAGCCGTGACGCCGCCGTAGACCATCAGCGCGAGGCCTTGCGCGAAGAACACATGCATGAGCGTGCCGCCCCAACGCAGGGCGATCCAACCGCCGATCCCGGCGACCACGAGACGCGCAATGTTTCCGATGACAGGCCACAGCAGTCGCCCTGCCCCCTGCGATGCGAAGTACAGCACCAGCCCGACGCCGAAGAAGCCATAGAACGGCCCGGCTGCACGCAGATACTGCGCGCCTGTTTCGAGCATTGCCGGATCGCTGCCGAACAACATCAGCCAGGGTCTCGGGAACAACGCAGCAGCCAGGCCGATGGCGCCTGTCAGCACAAAAGCGATGGCAGCACCGGCCCACGTCGCATGCAATGCCCGCTCGCGCTGGCCAGCACCGATGCAGGTGCCGACCATGGCGACCAACGGTGCGCCGAGCCCGAACACGAGCGGCACCAGCAGGTATTCGAGACGTGCAGCCGTGCCGTAGCCGGCGATCGCACCCGGGCCGAAATGACCCGACAGCGCCGTCGCGATGCCGATCGACAGATTCGTCGCGACAGTGGAAATTGCGCCAATGAGGCCGATGCGCAGGATGTCGCTGAACAGCGGCCAGCGAAAGCGCGCGTTCGCCATCGAAGGCTTCAGCAGACT
Source organism: Variovorax sp. 01N429 (assembly GCF_056399425.1). Lineage (NCBI taxonomy): Bacteria > Pseudomonadati > Pseudomonadota > Betaproteobacteria > Burkholderiales > Comamonadaceae > Variovorax > Variovorax sp. 01N429. The sequence continues at coordinate 208,592 of NZ_JBFTRG010000007.1, forward strand.
GCGGCTGGAGCGAAGATAGATCCAGAGCGCGACCGATCCGCCAAGGTAGTAAAGCAGCAACGCGACGGCACCGCCGGCAATCCCCAAGCCCGGAATCGGTCCCCAGCCGAAAATCAGCAATGGCGACAGTGGAATGAGCACGACAACGCCGGCGACAGTCACGTTCGCCGGTACGGCCATGTTGCCGGTTCCGCGAATCACCGCGGCCAGCGAATTGAAGAGCCACACCAGCACAGCACCCGCGAACACCACGTTGGAGTAGGCCATCGCCGCGCCGAGCGACGCGCCGGTCCCGCCCATGAGCATGTAGAGCCAGCGACCGCCGAGCAGCAGAACCAGCATGAAGAGCAATCCGAAGCCCAGGGCGATTGCGATCGCATGCAGCACCAGCGCGTCGGCATCGTCGCGGCGCCGCGCGCCGAGCGCACGTGCAATGGACGAAGCGATGCCGCCGCCCATCGCGCCGGCCGATGTCATCTGCATCAGCATCACGATGGGGAAGACCAGCGCCATGCCGGCAAGCGCATCGGTGCCCAGCTTGCCGACGAAGTAGGTTTCGATCAGCCCCACGGACGCCTGCGCGATCATCACCAGCACATTGGGCGCGGCAAGCCGCAGCAGCGTCGGCACGATCGGCGCTTCGAGCAACAGCCGCGTGCGCGGATCGACGCCTTGGGGCGCGCTCATGGCGGCACGCTCTTGAATGCTCATGCTGCCGCCTTGGCGAGCATTGCGGGCCGCGCTTCGCGAATGGGCAGGTTGATCAGTGCTGCGCCGGCTGCGAGGGCAATGTCGATGTACCAGACGATGTCGTAGCTGCCGGTGGCCTGGAACACATAGCCGCCGAGAAAGGCGCCGAGGAAGCCGCCGATCTGGTGCGCCAGCATCACGATGCCGAACAGCATCGCCATGTTGGCCGGCCCGAACATCTTGGCGACCAGCCCTGCCGTGGGCGGCACCGTCGAAAGAAAGGTGATGCCCATCACCGCCGCGAAGATCAGCATCACTGCTGGCGTCTTGGGAGCCAGCAGGAAGACGAGCACCGCAATGCCACGCGTCGCATAGAGCAGCGCCAGCAGCGACTTCATGCGCCAGCGCCCCACGGCCCAGCCCATGGCCAGGCTGCCGACGATGTTGAAGAGGCCGATCATCCCGAGTGCCCACCCGCCGATCTCCGGCGGCAGGCCGCACGCGGCGATCACGCCCGGCAGGTGCGTGGCGAGAAACGCCACATGGAAGCCGCAGACCAGGAAGCCGAGGCTCAAGTAGCGATAGCTCGGCGTTCCGATCGCCTGGCCGATGGCTTCGCGTGCAGTAAGCGGCTTGATGCCGCTGGCGGCCGCGGACTGCGCTGCGAGTTGATTCGAGTTGCCCTTCAGCACCAAGACGGCAGGCAGCGCCAGCAGGATCAGAACGGCCAGCCATTGCATTGCGCTCGCCCAGCCAACGGTGGCCATCAGGCCGATTGCGATTGGCGCCATGGCGAACTGGCCGAAGGAGCCGCCCGCATTCACCACACCCGTGGCAAGACCGCGCTTGTGCGCCGGTACGAGGCGCGTCGTCGCGGCCATCAGCACAGATGGCCCGGCCATGCCTGCGCCTCCGGCGGCCAACACGCCGATGGCGAAGATCAGGCCACCCGTCGTGCTCATCAGCGGCGTAATGAAGGTGCCGAGCGCGACCAACACCACGCCCATGAAGACCACGCGCCCCGTGCCGATGCGATCGGCCACCGCGCCCGCAAAAGGCTGTGTCAGGCCCCACCACAGCTGCCCGAACGCGAAGGCGAGACTGATGCTGCCGATGCCCAGGCCCGTCGACGTGTTCAGCGAGGAGAGAAACAAACCCATCGTCTGCCGCACGCCCATGGTCAGCGCGAAGGTGCCGGCGGCCGCGAGAAGCACCAGGCCGATGGCGAAGCCCGCGGCTGGTGCGACTGGTGCGACAGGCGCTGCAGCGGTGATGTTTCGATCATTCATGGGCGTTTTCCTCGGTCAGTTGGTCGGCGATCTGCAGCAGTTCGATGCTTTCGTCGATCAGCGCATGCAGAGCCACCACACGCTCGATCCCGAGCACTTCATTGAGCTGCTCTTGCGCCGCGCGCCAATGGCGCTGGGCTTCGGCGCGCTTCTCGCGGCCTTCGTCCGTGATTTCGATAAGGCGGCTGCGCGCGTCGGGTCCCTCGCCCTGCAGGAGCCAGCCGGCGGCAATCATCGGCTTGAGATTGCGCGTCAGCGTCGACGCTTCAACGCCCATGGCCTGCGCCAGGTCCACCGGCCGCAGCGGCCCCAGGTGAAGCACGTGCGACAGCAACGAGTACTGCGTGGTCTTGAGCCCGCTCTTGGCGACCTCCGCGTCGTAGTGGCGCGCGACCTGCCGCATCAAGTGACGCAACCTGAAATTGGTGCAGCCCTGGGGTTTGACGATGGCATTCATGCGAACGATTGTAGCTACAATCATTGTATATGCAACTGTTAAGGAAACCTGAATGACATCGACGGATCGACTGGCTGCCTGGATCGCCGAGGAAGACGCCATCAACAAGCGGCTCGACGCTGGCCCTGGGCCCGGTCTCGCAAGGCCAGACCAGATTGCCGGCAAGACCGGACTTGAAGTGATGCAAGCGATGCTTCAAGCGGAGATTCCGTACGCCCAAATGGCGAAGACCCTGCATTTCCAGCTGATCGACGTCGCGGCAGGTCGCGCGGTCTTCCAGGGAACGCCGCTGCAAGAGCACCTGAATCCGCTCGGCACCGTCCACGGAGGCTGGTTTGCCACGCTGCTCGATTCGGCACTCGGCTGCGCGGTGCACACCATGATGCCGGTCGGCCGCGCCTACACCACGGCTGAGTTGAGCGTGAACCTGGTCAAGGCGCTGACGCCCAAGGTCCAGCGCGTGCGCGCCGAAGGCACTGTGATCCACTGCGGCAGGCAGCTTGCGACCGCCGAAGCCCGGCTCGTCGGCGCGGACGGCACCCTGTATGCACATGCGACGACGACCTGCCTGGTGTTCGAGATGCCGAATCGCTGATCCCGCGCCCAAGCGCGACAATCGTCGACCAACAATTTCAACGGCGACCCACGAGATGCGAATCCTCCACACCATGCTGCGCGTTGGCAATCTCCAGCGCTCCATCGATTTCTACACGCAAGTGCTCGGCATGCAACTGCTGCGCACCTCCGAGAACTCCGAATACAAGTACAGCCTCGCGTTCGTCGGCTACGAAGGCAATCCGGCCCAGGCTGAAATCGAACTGACCTACAACTGGGGAACGGAAAGCTACGAGCTCGGCACCGCCTACGGCCACATCGCACTGGGAGTCCCTGACGCATACGCGGCGTGCGAAAAGATCAAGGCGTCCGGCGGCAACGTCACGCGCGAAGCCGGCCCGGTCAAGGGCGGCACCACGGTCATCGCTTTCGTGACGGACCCGGATGGCTACAAAATTGAACTGATCCAGCGCGCCGAAGCCGCTGCGGGCGGCGGACTGCGCTAGAGCACCGGCTCGGCGGCGTCGCTGATCCGGATGTGATCGGGCGCCAAGCCGCGCTGATGGCGGTCCCACATCGCCTCGTAGGCCGCTTCGATCCGCCGTGCGAAAAGCGGCGAATCGAACAGCGGCATGGTCTTGCGATTCATCTGCAGTCGGCCACGAAGTTCGGCGAGGCGTTCCGGCGAGGTCGCCAGCGCCAAGGCCAATGCTTCGTACGCCTCAACGGTGTGGGTCACCAGCTCGGGCAGGCCTACTGCGCCGAGTAAGCTCGCGCAGACGCGTGAAGCGAAGGTCGGGCCGGCCAGCGTCAACACGGGAAGCCCACTCCAGAGCGCATCGCCCCCCGTCGTGTGCGCGTTGTAGTGGAAGGTGTCCAGGAACAGATCGGCATGGGCGTGCCGCGCCAGATGCTCAGCCAGCGGCATGCGCGGCGCCCAGACGATGCGCTCCGCACCCGCGCCGCGCCGGCTCGCTTCGGCCTCGATCGCACTGCGGGCATCGGCGTTGCCCTCCAGCAGCCACAGCACACTACTGGGCACGTTTCGCAGCAACCGCATCCAGACGTCGAACACGTCTGGCGTGATCTTGTAGTTGCTGTTGAAGCACGCGAAGACGAAACCATTGGGCGGAAGGCCCGAGCTTTCGCGGGTGGTCATTCCCTCGGCGACGCGCTTCGTGTTGTCGTTCGCTTGGTAGGAGTCCGGCAGCACGACGATCTTTTCCGCGTAGTGCGCGTATTCGTCCGGCGCGATGAGCGTCGCATCGGCCACGATGTAGTCCATGTAGTCGCAGCCCATGGTGCCGGGGTAGCCGAGATAGTTGACCTGCACGGGCGCCGCGCGCCGCGCGAAGATGTCCGGCCGCGCGCCTTCGGTAAAGCCGTTGAGGTCGACCGCGATGTCGATGCCGGCATCACGCGCCATGGTTGCGATGGCTGCATCGCTTCGGTCCCCGACATGCGCGAAATGATCGAAAGCCGCCGCAATGCGCGCGCCCATCTCGTCGCGCACCGGAGGCCCAAGCGCAAAGCCGAACCATTCGAAGCGACCGCGATCGTGGCACTCCAGCACGCGCGCAATCAGCTGCGAGACCGGATGCTCGCGGAAGTCGGTCGAAAAGTAGCCGACCCGCAGCTTTCGCCCCGGGTCACGTACAACCGGAGCGAGAACTGCTGTCGGCTCGCGCGCGGGGTGCTTGTCCTGCGCATAGGTGCGAGCACATTTCAGCAAGATGGCCGAACTCGCGGGCGTCGCGGTGAGCGCGAAAGGCATCGCCGCCTTTTCACCGGCTTCGACCCGCGCCACGATGTCACCGACCTGATCCGCCCAGCCGTCCCATCGGCCGGCGAACATCGCCGCATGCAGCCGCTGCCCGCGCAGATAGTCCGTATCCGGCGCAAGACGGGCGACCTCGTCATAGCAGGAGAGCGCTTCGGCGTGTCGCTTGAGCACGGTCAGCGTGGCGGCGCGGTTCATCAAGGTGGGCACGTCTTCAGGCGCCAGCGCCAATGCGCGTGTATAGCTTTCAAGTGCGTCCGGCCCGCGACCGAGTTCGGTCAGCACCGTGCCGCGATTCGCCCAAGCCTGTACGAATTTCGGATCGAGCGTCAGCGCGCGGTCGTAGTGCTGGAGCGCCTGCCCGAATTGCTGCAATGCCGCCAGCGTGTCCGCAAGGTTGGACTGCAATTCGCGCGATCGCGGATTGAGACGCTCGGCCCGCCGAAAAGCCTGCAAAGCGGCGTCATGCGCCCCGAGCGCACTGTGCGCTACGCCCAATTCGTGCAGCCCCTCGAAGAATTCTCCGGCCTGCTTCATCGCGCGATCGAACGATCCCACCGCCTCGCGCGCCCGCCCGCGTTGCAACTGCGCTCGTCCGAGATAGAACAGCGCTTCCGGGGAACACTGGGGCAGGGCTGCCGCCTTCTCCAGGAATTCCTCGCATGCCGCCAGGTCCTGGCGATTGCCGCAGATGTACGCCAGCAGCTCGTAGGCCTTGGCGACCTTCGGATCGCGCGCGATCACCTTGCGCAACAGATCCTCGGCAAGCGCGGCTTGCCCGGCCCTGAAGTGGCGCTCCGCCTGAGCCGTTTGCTGCGCCGTGGATTGAAGCATCAGCAGCCCAGCAGATCCGCCAGATGGCCGATGTCGCGAGCGTGCAGCGTGTTCTCGGGCTGGGGCGACACATCCTTAGGCCGCGAAGGTCCGAATTCAAGCGGCCGCTCGATGTAGCCGGTGCGCAGTCCGCAGGTCCGCGCAGCGGCCAGGTCATCGTGATGCGCAGCCGCCAGCATCACCTGCCCGGGAGATACGTCGAAGACACTTGCGACGCCGACATAGGTGCGCGGGTCCGGCTTGTAGGCCTTGAACACTTCGGCGGAAAGCACGCAGTCCCATGGCAGTCCGGCGTGCTTGGCCATTTCCGTCAGCAGGCCGATGTTGCCGTTCGAGAGCGTGCAGATGATGTACTTGCGCTTGAGCCGTGTCAGCCCCTCCACCGTGTCGGCCCACGCGGGGAGCCGGTGCCATGCCTTGTTGAGGTCGCGCTTTCGCGTCGCATCGAGATCATCGATGCCGAAGTCGCGCAGCACGTTGCCGAGCATGCCCATGTGCAGTTCGTCAAGCAGCGTGAAACCGCCCTCGCCTGCCGCGATTCGCGCCATCACGCTCCGCATGGCGGGCTGGTAGCCTGCCCGCCAGGCCAGCGCAAAGGCGCCTCCGTCGACGCCCGGGACGATTCGCTCGGCCTCGGCGGCAATGCCGGAATACCAGTCGACGACCGTGCCGAAGACGTCGAAGGCGATGACCTTCAGGTCACCGAGCTCAGCCGTGCCGCTCATCGCGCCAGCTTGCTCGCCTCGCGCGCGAGCGCCTCGATCCGGGACCAGTCACCGGCGGCAATTGCGTCCGTCGGTACGATCCACGACCCACCGACGCAGGCGACATTGGCGAGCGCAAGAAACTCATGCGCATTGCCCGCGTGAACGCCGCCAGTCGGGCAGAACTTGACGTCGCCGAAAGGCCCCTGCCAGGCCTTCAACATGGCAAGCCCCCCCGCCTGCACCGCAGGAAAGAACTTGAGCTCGGTGAAGCCATCCTCCTGGGCAAGCATGATTTCGCTGCCCGTGGCAACGCCCGGGAGCAGCGGCAGACCCAGGTCGTGGCAAGCCTTGCCCACCGCGCGCGTGTAGCCAGGGCTCACGCCGAACTTCGCGCCCGCCAGCGCCGACGCCTGCGCATCGGCGGCGCTGCGGATCGTGCCCGCACCGGCGACGGCCTCGGGCACTTCCTTGGAGATGATCTCGATGCATTCGAGCGCTTCGCGGGTGCGCAGCGTCACTTCGAGCATGCGGATGCCACCCGCCACAAGGGCGCGCGCCAGCGGCACTGCGTCCTTGACGTCGTGCAGCACGATCACCGGAATCACTGGCGCATCGCGCATCACGTCGAGCGCGGAAATCGATTCGGTCACAGCCATGTGCAGGCTCCTTCTTCTGCTGTCAATGCATTGCGGCGCATGCCGGCGAACAGGTCGCGACCCAGGCCAAAGCCGTTGGCCACACGCTGCTCCGGCGATTGGGTCGCGGGCTGGCGCGACGTCCATTCGTCTTCGGGAAGCAGCACGGTCAGCGTGCCGGCCACCGCGTCGAGCCGGATCAGGTCGCCGTCGAGCACCTTGGCGAGCGGACCGCCGGCGGCGGCCTCGGGAGACACATGGATCGCCGCCGGCACCTTGCCTGAAGCGCCGCTCATGCGCCCGTCGGTGACCAGCGCCACCCGGAAGCCCTTGCCCTGCAACACGGACAGAGGCGGCGTCAACTTGTGCAGCTCGGGCATGCCGTTGGCCTGCGGGCCTTGCCAGCGCACCACGCAAACCACGTCGCGCTCCAGCTCGCCGGCGTTGAATGCCTGCTGCAGCGCGGCTTGCGAGTCGAACACGCGGGCCGGCGCCTCGATCACGTGCCGATCGTCCGGAACGGACGAAACCTTGATCACGCTCCGGCCGAGATTGCCGCTGAGCAGCTTCAGCCCGCCTGTCGCGCTGAAGGGCGCGGACACGGGTCTCGTCACGGCGTCATTCCGAAGCGGAGCGGCGGGCTGCCACTTGAGCGAATGCTCGTCAGAGGGCGCACCGGACAGCGCCGGAATATTCGCGAACTCGCGAATGCCGCCAGCCCGCACCGTCAGCACGTCTGCGTGCATCAGGCCGGCGTCGAGCAGTTCGCCGATCACGAAGCCCGGACCGCCTGCAGCCTGGAATTCGTTGACGTCGGCGCTGCCGTTGGGATAGACCCGCGTCAGCAGCGGCACGACATCGGAAAGCTCCGAGAAGTCGTTCCAGTCGATGAGGATCCCGGCCGCACGCGCGACCGCAACCCAGTGGATCAGGTGGTTGGTCGAGCCGCCCGTCGCAAGCAGTGCAACCATCGCATTGACGATGACGCGCTCGTCGACCATTTGGCCGATCGGAGGCACGGCATGGGGTGCATCGGAAGCGCGCCCCAGCACGGTGCGCGCAGCTTCGCGCGTCAAAGCCTCGCGCATCGAATCGCCGGGCTGGATGAACGCCGTTCCGGGCACGTGCAGTCCCATGGCTTCAAGCAACATCTGGTTGCTGTTGGCCGTGCCGTAGAAGGTGCACGTGCCTGGGGCGTGATAGGCCTGCATTTCGGCCTCGAGAAGCCCCTGCCGCCCGACCAGCCCCTGGGCCGCCTGTTCGCGAACCTTGGACTTGGCGCTGTTGGAGAGCCCCGAAGGCATCGGCCCCGCCGGCACGAACACCATCGGCAGATGCCCGAAGTGCAAGGCGCCGATCAGCAGCCCCGGCACGATCTTGTCGCAGACGCCGAGCAGCAGCGCGGCATCGAACATGTCGTGCGTGAGCGCCACCGCCGTGCCCATCGCGATGACGTCCCGGCTGAAGAGGCTGAGCTCCATGCCGGGCGTTCCCTGCGTCACGCCGTCGCACATCGCCGGCACGCCTCCCGCGACTTGCGCGGTGGCGCCCTGGCGGCGAGCCTCGTGCTTGATGATGTCCGGATAGCCTTGGTACGGCGAATGCGCCGACAGCATGTCGTTGTAGGCTGTGACGATGCCGATGTTGGGTGCGCGCTCGGCCACCACCTTGATCTTGTCGTTGGCAGGAATACCCGCAACGGCATGGGCCACATTCGCGCAGCCCATGCGGTCCGAACCGCGATCACGGTCGCGGATTTCGCTCAGACGCTGGAGGTAAGCGCTGCGCAGCGGACGGCTGCGCTCGCGGATACGGTCGGTGACATCGCGGACTGTGGGGTGTGTAGTCATGGAATTTGTCGCACTGCCGATGAGCTGCCATGTGCGGCAGCTCGGGGGTGAATCGTACCGGCTCCCGCGAGGCACTGGTGGAGGCACTGGTGTAGGGCTAATCCACCAACTTCACTTCGACCCGGCGCGCTTCCGCGTCGTCGCCGGTGCCGGCGGTCACGGGCGGTCGCTTCAGCTCGATCTTGTCCGCAGGCACGCCCAGGCCGGTGAGGACATCGCGAACCATTCCGGCGCGCTTCTTGGCGAGTTCCTCGTTCAGCGCCGCGTCTCCGGTGGTGTCGTGGAAGCCGGACACGACTGCCTTGTGGCCGGCTTCGACGCCCTTGATCACGATCGCCAGTGCTTCGGCAGCGCCGGGCGCGATGTCGGCGCTGGCCGTTGCGAAATAGAAGTTCACGACGTCGCCCGCGACGCGAATGCTCGCGCCTTCCGGAATCACGACGGTCACGGTTTCCGTGACGACGGCCACGGTGGTCGCCGGCGCGGCTGCGGACGCGGCGACGGGCCCGGCCGGCGCGGCGCTCATGTGATTCCTCTGGTAGAGCACGATGCCGATCACGAAGAGGATCACCAACGCTATCAACCCCATGACCAAGGCGAGGATGAAATTCTGCTGGCTGTCGTCTTCGTTCATCACTGACATGGGCGGGTCTCCGTAATCGAGGGGTCGGTAAATAATGGTGCGGTGAACCATGATCACGAAATTGTAGGCGTCGCCCTCAGCAACCAAGCTGCCGACCCGGGCCCTCCGGGGCTGGACCCGATGCCCAAGCCCCTGCGGGACCCGAAGCCCATGCTCGACCGTGTGATCGACGAATGGGGCGGCCACCAGGATCTATGGCTCTTCGGCTATGGGTCGCTGATCTGGCGGCCGGAGTTCGGCTTCATCGAGCGCCTGCCGGCACGAGTGCACGGCTGGCACCGCGCGCTCAAGATGTGGAGCCGCGTCAATCGCGGCACCGTCGAAAACCCCGGGCTGGTGTTCGGGCTGTTGTCGGGTGGATGCTGCCGGGGGATGGTTTTTCGCGTGCCGGCCGCCGATGGGCTCGAAACGCTCGGACGACTCTGGCTGCGGGAGATGCCGACTGGCGTCTACGACCCGCGCTGGCTCGAATGCGAGACGCCGCATTCGACGGTGCGCGCACTCGCCTTCACCCTGTCGCGGCACAGCCCGAATTTCACCGGCGAACTGACTGACGAGCGCTATCGGCACATCTTCGAGACCGCGGTCGGCCGCTATGGGAGTTCGCTGGACTATGCACAACAGACATTGCTGGAGTTGAAGCACCACGGCATCCACGACGCGGCGCTGGCGAGGCTGGTCAAGCTGGCCGAATCCCGCCTGTCGTCGCAGGCCATTGGCAGCGATCAGCCGCCTCCGGTATACCCTTCGGAGCCATCGCTCTCACCCACGCCTCAACCCAAGGAGTAACGCCAATGCCGCACCTGCCGAGCCGATTGATCGCCATCGCTGCCACCTTTGCATCTGCCAGCCTGATCGCTGCTTGCGGCACCATGGGCTCGGGAGTGGGCGCCACCGCCAATCTCGCGCCGACCGCAGCGATTTCGCCGAACCCGACCATGGGCAAGGTGACTTTCACGCCGCTCGAACATGGCGTGCGCGTCGCGGGCGAAGTGCGTGGTCTTCCGCCTGGCACCGAGCATGGCTTCCATATCCACGAAAAAGGCGACTGCGGCGACAACGGCAACGCGTCGGGCGCCCACTTCAATCCATCCGGGGGCACGCATGGCAAGTTCGCAGCGCCGGGCAGCCATGCGGGCGAGTTGCCCAGCTTGGTCGCCGATGCCAGCGGTGCAGCCAAATTCAGTGTCGACGTGCATTCGATTTCGCTGACGGAAGGCGCGGTGAACAACGTGGTCGGACGGGCGCTGGTCGTACATCGCGACCGCGACGACTTCACCTCGCAGCCGGCCGGCAACTCGGGCCCGCGCATCGCCTGCGGGCTGATCACTCGCGGCTGAGCCGCTCCAGCAGCAGCGATTCGGCGTGCGCCAGCTGCTCGGGCGTGTCGATGTCGGTGACGATGCCGACATCGTCCACCTCGATCTCGGCGACCTGGTGCGTCTCCCGGAGCGCCCGTAGCACGGCCGCTGCTCCCACATTGCCGGACAGCGCCGCCAGTTGCGCGCCGCATGCCGCCGCAAACCCGACCGGGTGACCTCTCTGGCCGTCGTAGTGTGGCTGAGCGGCGCGCATCGGCTCGACCAAGGCCCGAGCGATGGCGAGCAGAGTGGCCGGCTGGACCAAGGGCAGGTCGGCCGGAAGAATCAGCCAGCCGCCCGCATCGGGCGTGGCGCGCACGGCCGCTGCGATCGAGTCGCCCATGCCGGGGTGCCCCACGTCCTCGACATGCCATGGCAAGCCGCTCGCACGCACCGAGGCGAGCGTGTGCGCAAGCACTGTCGCACTGCCCAGCGGCGCCTGGAGTTTGTGTCCGACGCCGCCGGCCGCCTTGAAGCGCTCGCCACGGCCGGAGGCCAGCACGATGACCGTCGGCCGACGGGGCTCGGACGCTTCGTTCAGCTCATTCATCCCCGCAGTATCTTCCCTTCGCATGCGCAACAATGGCGGCATGAGTTCTCCCACCGAATCGCTGGCCGCACTGCGCAAGAGCTACGAGCGCGCCGAACTTGACGAAAACGGCAGCGCCGCCGATCCGCTGCAGCAATTCGAACGCTGGCTGGCCGAGGCTATCGACGCCAAGCTCCCCGAGCCGAACGCGATGACGCTGGCCACCGTCGGCGGCGACCTGCGACCTTCCACCCGCATCGTCTTGATCAAGGGCTACGACGCTCGCGGAATCGTCTGGTACACGAACTACAACAGCCGCAAGGGTCAGGACCTCGCCGGCAACCCGTACGCGGCGCTGCAATTCCACTGGGTCGAACTCGAACGGGTGGTGCGCATCGAGGGCCGCGTCGAAAGGGTCAGCGACGCCGAAAGCGACGCCTACTTTGCAAGCCGCCCGCTCGATTCGCGCATCGGCGCGTGGGCCAGTCCGCAAAGCGAAGTCATCAGCGGGCGCGACGTGCTGGTGAAGAACGCCGCGGTGCAGGCGGCGCGACATCTGCTTTCGCCGCCACGGCCGCCGCATTGGGGCGGCTTTCGGCTGATGCCCGATCGCTGGGAATTCTGGCAAGGCCGCAAGAGCCGCCTGCACGACCGGCTTCGCTATCGGATCGAAAGCGGCGCCTGGGTGCGCGAACGCCTCGCACCCTGACGCGCGCTGGCGCCCCTGCGCTAGAGGTGATTCGCGAGCGCCATGACGAGGGTCAGCGTGACGAGCGCCAAAGCCGTGGACACGACCATGCTGGCGGTCACGAGTTGTTCGGCGGTGCGATAGCGCTGCGAAAACAGGAAGACATTGGCGCCGATGGGCAGTGCCGCGGCCACCACCATCACCGTGAGCGGTATCCCCCGCAGTCCCAGCGCCAGACCGATGCCGGCCACCAGCAGCGGGTGCACCAGGTTCTTGACGAGCGCCTGGACCAGCGCGCCACGCCAGTGCTCGCCCACGGGCGTCAACGCCAGCGTGATGCCGACCATGACCAGCGCAACCGGACTGAAGGCGCCCCCCAGCAAGGCGATGGGCGTGTCGATGGCCTCCGGCATGTGCAGCCCCGATTGAGCGAACAGAAGACCGGCAATGATCGGCAGCGGCACTGGATGAATGATCGCGTGATAGAGCGCCCGACCGACGACTCTCGCCGAGGCCGGACGCGCTTCGCCGCTGCTCGCGGCATGCTCGTGCGCCACTGCCATTTCGAGTACGACGGTCGCGCTGGTCAACAGCACCAGCGAATGCAACGAGACCAGCGTCAGCAGCACGACCATGCCCTCGGGTCCATACGCCAGGCTGACCAGCGCAATCCCGATCATTACCGTGTTGCTGTAAGTGTTGGCGAGCGCGAGAACAGCGGCCGTGCGGTTGAAGCCCCGCCACAGCATCGTCCCCCCGAAGATCAGCCCGGCCGCGATGAAGTACGCGGCCACCGGCCGAAGGCTGAGTTCCTCCACGCGCACGGTGCTCATCGACCGGAAGAGCAGCGCCGGCGCCAGAAGGAGGAAGATCAGGTTCGACAGGTCACGCAGTGCGCCCCCGCCGACCCAGCCCATTCGCCCTGCAAAGAACCCGACGGCGATGAGCAAGACGACAGGCAACAGTGAGGCGAGGACGGAAGCATTCACGGCGGCGAGGATACCGGCCTAAGCGGTGGGCAGGCGTTCGAACCCATCCAGCCTCTTGGAAGGCCGCTGCACGTCCGTAACCTCGATCGAGTCGACCCGCGCTCCCGGAACACCCGTGCGCAGCCACTCGCACATGTGCGCCAACTGGCTCGGCCATCCTTGCAGCAGGACTTCGACCGAGCCGTCCGCCCGATTGCGCACCCAGCCGGTGACGTCGAGCGCGCGTGCATGCCGCACGCACGCTTCGCGATAGCCCACGCCCTGCACCCGGCCGCGGACCCGGACGGACCGGCTCTCCAGCCCGCCCGTTTCGCTGGAACTCATCGAGCGCTCCGAGTCAAGCTTTCAGATACGAAGCGAAGGTCTTCTGGAACTTCTCGACCTTCGGCCCGACGACGAAAGAGCAATAGCCCTGGTTCGGGTTGTTCAGGAAGTAGTCCTGGTGATAGGCCTCGGCCGTCGAGTAGTTGTCCAGCGCCTTCACCTCGGTCACGATGGGCGAGCGATAGGTCTTGCTTTCGGTGATCTCGCGGATCACGTCTTCGGCCACCTTCTTCTGCGCATCGTTCGTGTAGTAGATGCCGCTGCGATACTGCGTGCCGACGTCGTTGCCCTGGCGGTTGAGCGTGGTCGGGTCATGCACGACGAAGAAGATCTCCAGGATCTGTCGAAGCGAGATCTCGACGGGGTCGAATTGCACCTTCACGACTTCGGTATGGCCGGTGCGCCCAGTGCAGACCTGTTCGTAGCTCGGATGCATGACCTGGCCGTTGCTGTAGCCGGATTCGACGTCGACCACGCCGCGGACGCGATCGAACACGGCTTCGGTGCACCAGAAGCAGCCGCCGCCGAGGACGATGGTTTCCGTTTGCGCCGTCGTTTTCGTCGTGGCTGCCGTTGTGGTTGTCGGGTCGGTCATGAGGGCTCCAGAGACGTATTTGTCGAACCAGCATTTTGACGGCTTGACGCAAATTGGGCGCCTCACTACATTACTAACCCGCCAGTCAGTAACCCAATGCCAGCCCCCCGATTCCTCAGCGACAAGATCTGTCCGGTGCGCGCCAAGCGCGAGCGCCGCAAGGAAGCCCGTCCGGGCGAGTTGCTCCAGGCCGCGCTCGATCTGTTCGTGGAAAAGGGCTTTGCCGCCACCCGATCGGAAGAGGTCGCGGCGCGGGCCGGCGTCTCCAAGGGCACGCTCTTTCTCTACTTCCCGAGCAAGGAAGAGCTCTTCAAGGCGGTCGTCGTCGAAAACCTCTCCGGCCGATTCACTGAATGGAACCGCGAGTTCGAAGCCTTCGAAGGCTCCACGGCCGACATGCTGCGCTATTGCATGCGCATCTGGTGGGAGCGCGTCGGCTCCACCCAAGCCTCCGGCCTCGCCAAGCTCATGCTGAGCGAAGGCCGGAATTTCCCTGAGCTCGCCGAGTTCTATCGGCGCGAAGTGGTCCGCCCCGGACACGCGCTGCTGCGGCGCATCGTGCGGCGCGGCGTCGACAGCGGCGAGTTCGCGCCGGTCGACGTGGACCTTGCCATCTATGCCGTCATCGCTCCGATGATGTTCCTGATGCTGTGGAAGCACTCTGCTGCCATTTGCGTCGACGGAGAATCCGAAATCGACCCCCAGAAGTACCTGGCCCTCCAGGCCGAAATCGTCCTCAACGGCCTGCGTGCGCCCAAGGCCGGCGTATGAAGCGTTCCATCAAGTGGGTCGCCGCGGCCCTCATCCTCGTTCTTGTGCTCGGCGGCATCGTGCGCGCCATTGGCGCCCGCAAGGCGCATCAGGCAGCCGTTGCGGCAAGCGCCAAGCCGGCCGCAACCGTGGTGGAGCTTTCATCGGCCGACGTGGTGCGGGCGACCCGCCGCGAACTCGCCGAAACCCTGGCGGTGTCGGGCACGCTCAAGGCGGTCGACTGGGCAGCGGTCAAGGCACGCGTGGCGGGCGAACTCATCGGTCTCACGGTGCGTGAAGGCGATACCGTCAAGGCAGGCCAGGTCATCGCACGCATCGACCCGATCGAATACCGCTCCCGCATGCGTCAGGCCCAGGAACAGGCCGATTCCGCCCGCGCCCAGGCCGAAGTGGCACAGCGCACCTTCGACAACAACAAGGCCCTGGTCGACCAGGGCTTCATCTCGCGAACGGCGCTGGACACCTCGCAGTCGAATCTCAATTCCGCACTCTCCACGCATCGCGCGGCGCTTGCCGCCGTGGATGTGGCCCGCAAGTCGCTCGACGACACGGTGCTCAGGAGCCCCATCACCGGACAGGTGGCTCAGCGGCTGGCGCAGTCCGGCGAGCGCGTGGCCATCGACACCAAGGTGATCGAAGTCGTCGACCTGAGCCGCATCGAAGTCGAAGCCACGCTGGCCGCCGCCGACTCAGTGGCGGTTCGTGTGGGCCAGCGTGCGGTGCTTCAGATCGAAGGCGGCGGCGCCGACCGCCAAGGCAGCGACCGCAGCCTCGGCGCGACCGTGGTGCGCGTCAACCCCAGCGCGCAGGCAGGCAGCCGCAGCGTGCTCGTCTATCTGCAACTGGACCGCAGCACCGGCTTTCGCCAGGGGCTCTTCGCTCAAGGCACGATCGACGTGGGCCGCACGGAAACACTCGCATTGCCTTTGTCCGCGGTGCGCACCGACAAGCCCGCACCTTACGTGCAAATCGTGATCGACGGCCGCATCGCGCATCGCACGGTCGAAACGGGCATGCGTGGCCACGCGGAAGGACAGACCATGGTGGCGGTGCGCGGCATCGACGATGGCGCGACAGTGATCGCGGGCAGTGTCGGTCCGCTTCGCGAAGGCACCGCGGTGCGTCTCACGCCGGTCGCCTCGGCCGGCTCGGTTGCGAGCGCGGTCGTGCGTTCCAACCCCTGAGCGGCGCACCATGTGGTTCACCCGTGTCAGCCTGAAGAATCCCGTCTTCGCGACGATGCTGATGCTCGCGCTGGTCGTGCTCGGCGCCTTCTCTTACCAGCGCCTGCAGGTCGATCAGTTTCCGAACATCGACTTTCCGGTGGTGGTCGTGATCACCGAATACCCCGGCGCATCACCTGAAATCGTCGAAAGCGAAGTCACCAAGAAGGTCGAGGAAGGCGTCAATTCGATCGCCGGCATCAACGCCCTCACCTCTCGCAGCTATGAAGGCCAGTCGGTCGTCATCATCGAATTCCAGTTGTACGTCGATGGACGCAAGGCGGCAGACGACGTGCGAGAAAAGGTCGCGTCGGTGCGCCCGCTGTTCCGCGACGAGGTCAAGGACCCCCGCGTGCTGCGCTTCGATCCGGCCTCGCGCGCGGTCTGGTCGGTGGCCGTGCTGCCCGACGGCAAGAAGGACACGCAACCCAGCGCCGTGGAGTTGACCAACTGGGCCGATCAGGTCCTGAAGAAGCGTCTCGAAAACGTGCGTGGCGTGGGCTCTGTGACGCTCGTCGGCGGCACCCGGCGCGAGATCAACATCTATCTCAACCCGCAAGCGATGGAAGCCTTTGGCGTCAGTGCGACGCAGGTGGTCGATGCGGTCCGCAACGAAAACCAGGCGTTGCCGGTCGGCTCCGTGCGTTCGCTCGAGCAGGATCGCGTGGTGCAGGTCGATGCGCGCATGGAGCGGCCCGAGGACTTCGGCAAGATCATCATCATGCGCAAGGGCGGTGCACCGATTCGCGTGGAGCAGGTCGCGACGGTGAGCGACGGCGCCCAGGAAATCGACAGCCTCGCCCTCTTCAATGGCCAACGCACGCTGCTGTTGTCGGTGCAAAAGGCGCAGGACGAAAACACGATTCAGGTGGTCGATGGCCTGACCAGGGCGATTGCCGAGATTCAGCCCCAACTGCCGCCGGGCGTCAGGCTCGAACCCATCGCGGATGCCTCGCGGCCGATCCGTGTCGCGGTCGAGAACGTTCGCCACACGCTGATCGAAGGCGCGGTGCTCACGGTGCTGATCGTGTTCCTGTTCCTGAACTCGTGGCGCTCGACGGTCATTACCGGCCTGACCTTGCCCATTGCGCTGATCGGCACCTTCTGGTTCATGGCGATGTTCGGCTTCACCATCAACATGGTCACGCTGATGGCGCTGTCGCTGTGCGTGGGGCTGCTGATCGATGACGCCATCGTGGTGCGCGAGAACATCGTGCGCCACGTGCAGATGGGCAAGACACCCTTCGCGGCTTCGCTCGACGGCACGCAGGAAATCGGCCTTGCGGTGCTTGCGACCACGCTTTCGATCGTCGCGGTGTTCCTGCCGATCGGCTTCATGGAAGGGATCATCGGCAAGTTCTTCCACGAGTTCGGGATCACCATCGTTGCCGCCGTGATGATCTCGATGTTCGTGAGCTTCACGCTCGATCCGATGATGTCGAGCATCTGGCACGACCCGGCGATCGATCGGCAAGGCAAGCGCGAGGCGCCGGTCACCTTCTACGACAAGACCATCGGGCGTGTGACCGGATGGTTCGATTCGGCGACGGAACGGATGGCCGAGGGCTACCAGGGAATCCTGCGCTGGGCGCTCGTGCACAAGCTCGCGACGCTGCTCGCGGCACTCGGCATCTTCATCGGCAGTATTTTCATGGTGCCGCTTCTGGGCACCGAATTCGTGCCCAAGGCCGACTTTTCAGAAACGGCGATCAACTTCTACACGCCCGTCGGCTCGTCGCTTGAAGTGACCGAGGCCAAGGCGCAGCAGGTGGAGGCCGTGCTGCGCGAAATGCCCGAGGTGCGCTACACGCTCACCACCATCAACACCGGCGATGCCCAAGGCAAGATGTACGCGAGCATCTACGTGCGGCTGGTGGACCGCAAGGCGCGCAGCCGCAGCGTCGACCAGATGTCGACGGTGCTGCGGGAGCGGCTGCGCTCGGTGCCAGGCATCACGGTTACGCACGTCGGGCTGCGCGATTCCGTCGGCGGCAACAAGCCCATCGAGTTTTCGCTGCAAGGCACGGACTTCAAGGAACTCGAACGGCTCACGCAACGCGTGATGGATGCGATCCGGCCCATTCCAGGCTTGGTAGATCTCGATTCGAGCCAGAAGCCCAACAAGCCGACAGTGAGCGTGGTGGTGCGGCGCGATGCCGCATCGGACCTCGGCCTGGGCGTCGCGCCGATCGCTGCTTCGTTGCGCACGCTGGTGGCGGGCACCACGGTCGGCAATTGGCGCGCCCCGGACGACCAGACCTATGACGTGAACGTGCGGCTCGCGCCCGGCGTTCGCAATTCGCCGGCCGACCTCGCGCGGTTGCCGTTCGTCAGCACGGCCGTGGGCGCCAATGCCGACGGGTCGAGCCGCATCGTGCGGTTGCAGCAGGTGGCCGAAGTGCGTGAATCGACCGGGCCGAACCAGATCAACCGCCGCGCGCTGGCGCGCGAGGTCGCCATCAACGCCAACGTCGATGGCCGCTCGGCGGGCGAGGTGTCGGCGGACATTCGCAAGGTGCTCGCGGAAATCCCCTTCCCGCCCGGCTATGGCTGGCAGTTCAGCGGATCGACCAAGAACATGCAGGAATCGTTCGGCTATGCCGTCTCGGCGCTGGCCCTGGCGATCATCTTCATCTACATGATCCTCGCGAGCCAATTCAAGAGCTTCCTCCAGCCGCTGGCGCTCATGACAGCGCTGCCGTTGACGCTGATCGGCGTGGTGCTGGCACTGCTCATCTTCGGCTCGACGCTGTCGATGTTCTCCATCATCGGCATCGTGATGCTGATGGGCCTCGTGACGAAGAACGCCATCCTGCTGGTGGACTTCGCGATCCGCTCGCGCGAGCCGGGCATCGATCAAAACGGCAACCCGGTGCCTGGGTTGCCCCGGTCGGAAGCGCTGCTGCTGGCCGCTCGCGTGCGCCTGCGCCCGATCCTCATGACCACGCTAGCGATGATCTTCGGCATGGTGCCGCTGGCCTTTGCGGTCAGCGAAGGCTCCGAGCAGCGTGCGCCGATGGGACAAGCGGTGATCGGCGGCGTCATCACCTCGTCGCTGCTGACGCTGGTCGTCGTGCCGGTCGTCTATTGCTACATGGACGATCTGGCGAACTGGGCTCGCCGACGCTGGGGCCGTACTCCGAAGGCCGCTCCCGCCGGGGCAACCCTGGAGCCCGCGCCTAAAATTGAAGGTTTGTCCTGAGCCCGACGTAGGAAAAGCACATGAATCCCACCCCTTCTCTGGAGCGCCTGCGCTTCAACATGATCGAACAGCAGATCCGCCCCTGGGATGTGCTCGATCTCGAGATCCTCGACCTCCTCTCGAAGATGCGTCGTGAGGACTACGTTCCCGAGGCGCACCGTGGCCTGGCCTTCTTCGACATGGAAATCCCGCTCGAAGACGTCAGCACTCCCAGGGAACCCGGCCAGTGCATGCTTTCGCCCAAGGTCGAGGCGCGCATGTTGCAAGACCTCCACGTCCAGAAGCACGAATCCGTGCTCGAAATCGGCACGGGTTCCGGCTTCATGGCCGCACTGCTCGCTCAACGCGCCGCGCAGGTGCTGACGCTCGAAATCGACCCCAAGCTCGCCGCCACCGCCGCAGAGACGCTGCGCCGCAATGGCGCGATGAACGTCGAGGTGCGCCATGCGGACGGCTCCAAGCCGCTGCCGAGCGGCCCGACCTTCGACGTGATCGTGCTGAGCGGCTCTGTCGCGCGCATTCCGCAGGGCCTGCTGAGTTCCCTCAAGCCGGGCGGCCGGCTTGGAGCGATCGTCGGTGACGAGCCGATGATGCGCGCCAACTTCGTCACCCGCGTGAGTGAAGGCAAGTGGGACACCACGCAGCCGTGGGACATGGTTGCGCCCCGCCTGCTCAACTTTCCTGTGCCTTCGCGATTCAACTTCTGATCCCCGCCCTTTCATGATCGATCAAATCCGACCCGCCGATCTCGCCGATTGGTTCGCACGAAACCCGAACGCGACGCCGGTGGTTCTCGACGTGCGCGAGCCGTGGGAACTGCAGACGGCCAGCGTGGACCCGAAAGGTTTCACATTGGCGACGATCCCGATGAACGAGATTCCGGCGCGGGTCGGCGAGCTCAATCCAGGGCAGCGCATCGCCTGCCTGTGCCATCACGGCGCACGCAGCCAGCGCGTCGCGGCATTCCTCGTGCAGAACGGATTCGACGAAGTGGCCAACATCGTTGGCGGCATCGACGCGTGGTCGGCTCAACGCGATCCTGGCGTACCACGGTACTGATGGCTCGCCCCCAGGCTTCGCGCACTTCGTGTCGCTTCGCCCACCCCCTGCCGGGGGCAACACCGGCGGCCTGGCAAAGCCAGTTCCGCGGTGTTCCTGGGTTTGGCTGCGAGGGCGTTCGCTCGATGCTCGGCAAATTTGCTTTTGATTCTTTCAAGGACGTTTCATGCCCGTTCCCAGGCTTCTTCCTCTTTCGGCAGCGCTCGCRACGTTGTTCGCAGCGGCGATCGCGCTGCCGGCTCATGGCCAGAGCCTGATTGAACTTTATGACTCGGCGCGCAGCTATGACGCTACGTACCAAGGGGCGCGTGCTCAGTTCGATGCGAGCTTGGCGCGGGCTGCGCAGGCCAAGGCTGGGATCTTGCCGACGGTCGGGCTTTCGGCCAATGCCTCGTCCACGCACCAGGAGCTGTCGACCGACAACTTGTCGGCCACTCGCGGCTTTCCAAATCAGTCTGCCGGCATCAACGCGACGCAGCCGCTGTACCGCCCCGCCAACTGGGCGCTCTACGAGCAAAGCAAGCGCCAGGTCGACATTGCACAGGCGACCCTCACGATCGCTGAGCAGGATCTGGTCGTGCGGGTGAGCCAAGCCTATTTCGACGTGCTTTCCGCGCAGGACAGCCTGGCGCTGGTCCGCGCGCAGAAAGTCGCGGTGGCCGAACAGTTCGCTTCGGCCAAGCGCAACTTTGAGGTCGGCACTTCCACCATCACTGATTCGCGGGAGGCACAGGCGCGCTACGACCTCGTTCTCGCACAGGAGATCACGGCCGAGAACGATCTGCAGGTCAGGAAGATCGCGCTTGACCAACTGGTCGGCCGCACAGGAACCAACCCGACGCCATTGGCCGCGCCGGTGGTTCTGCCACCGGTGCTGCCGGCCGACATGAACGCCTGGGTGACACAAGCGGAGGCTGTGCATCCCGCCATTCAGCAGGCGCAACTCGGACTTGACGTGGCCAAGCTCGAGGTCGAGCGGGCCGAAGCCGGTCACAAGCCGACACTGGACGCGCAGCTTGGCTACAACGCCACGAACAATCCGCAAGGCACCAGCACAAGCACCAGCACTGGCCGCGTGAACGTGCGGGCGGCGAGCGTGGGAGTGGTGTTCAACCTGCCGCTCTTTGCGGGCTTCGCGACCGAAAACCGCATCAAGGAAACGCTTGCGCTCGAAGAGCAGCAGCGCCAGTTTCTCGAATCGACCCGACGCAACGTCTCGCAAAGCACGCGCTCGGCGTACCTGGGGCTCATCTCGGGCGCGGGACAGGTCAAGGCGCTCGAAGCCGCGGAGGCTTCCAGCCAGAGTGCGCTTGACGCCAACCGGCTCGGGTATCAGGTCGGCGTGCGGATCAACATCGACGTGCTGAATTCGCAAAGCCAGCTCTTCCAGACCAAGCGCGACCTCGCGGTGGCACGCTACAACGTGCTGGTGGGCAATCTCAAGCTGCGGCAGGCAAACGGCACGCTGACGGCGGACGACCTGCTTGCGGTGAACAACACACTCGCGACCAATGGCCGCGCGAGCGTCGACAGCGCCGCCTCACCGGACCAGCCTTCGGCGGCAACGCAGAGCCCGGTACCTGTCGAGCCGACGCCGAGCCTGACCCCACCGCCGAGGATGGCCGTGCCGCCACCGCCGCCGGTCATCGCGCCGCAAAGGCGCTAGTTGCCGGACCGAATAATCGCAAATCGTCGTTTGCAGGCAACTCCCCAAACGCTCACAATCGACGCACAATAGGTTACGGGTGTTCCGGTTCTTCCCGCGTTCTCCCGCGGTTTCCGGGTCATCGGATGGGTCCAGAAGGAGGGTTCGGCCGTGCGTGATGCGTCTCCTCTGTCAGCGGGCAGGTCGCCCGGGCAACGCGTACCGCGGTTAGCGGTCGCTGCCGCACTGTGCGCCGGCAGCGTTGGTGCTTATGCGCAGCAGTGTCCTACGTCCGGCTTCGGCGCGGCCGCCCTTTGTTCCGCCGGCCGCCCGAGCAATTTCAACAGCGATGCCGCGGCCGATGTCACGCAATGGTCGCTCTTCAGCGGAACCGACCGATTGCACCTGGGCACCACCGTCACCAGCGACCCGACACGCCTCGGAGACTCTCCCGGCGGCAGCATGGGTATCTACGGCACCTGGTACCAGGACGATCGGACTCGGCAAGGCTGGTACGCCGACCTGCGCGGGCAGTTCGGCGCATCCGACAACCGCGTGGCGCCCCTCTCCTTGGCCGGGACGGATGGCCGTTCCCGCGTGGGCCTTGCGTCTGCCGAACTCGGCTATGCCATCCCGCTCGGCGAGGCAGGCGGCTGGACACTGCAGCCTCAAGGGCAGCTGATCTATCTGCGCAACAACAACTACAACCTGCTCGACACCGACTTTTCCAGCATCGAGGCCAGCAAGCGCGCTGGCTGGGCATCGCGAATCGGTATTCGCGTGCAGCCGAACTGGGTGCAGAACTCGGGCTGGCGCTTTCGCCCCTATGCCGCCATGAACTGGTGGCACGACGATCTCAGCGATGAAATGCTGATCACCCAGCCGCCGACGCGCGACCTCTATCCGAGCAACCGCTACGAGTTGAAGGCCGGCGTCAACGTCGACTTCAAGCAGGGTTTGGGCGCCTGGGGAGACCTCGGGTGGCAATGGAACAACCAGTCGACCCAGCCCTATCAGGCCTGGACCGTGCGCGCCGGCATGAAGTACGCCTGGTAGATCTCCAGCGCCGCAGTCACTCCAGGTGAGGCTCGGCCCGCTCTTCGGGCTCGGTGGGCGACGCCCGCTCGGCGATCTCAAGCAATGCAGCGGCGGTACGTTCTGCCGCGCCGCGATTTGATGAAGCAAAGGCGAACGCCGCCTGGGCCATCGCTTCGCGCCGTTCGGGTTTTTCGACCAGCTTGAGCGCAGCCCTCACCGCCTGCTCCATGTCGGCCACGCGTGCCGAAGCACCGGCGGCCAGAGAGAGTTCCGCCGCTTCGGCGAAGTTGAAGGTCGATGGGCCCATGATGACGGGGCATCCGCAGGCTGCGGCTTCAATGAGGTTCTGCCCACCGAGCGGCTCGAAGCTGCCGCCCAACAGGGCGACGTCAGCCAAGCCGTAGTAAAGCGCCATCTCGCCCAGCGAATCGCCGAGCCAGATTTCGGCTTCGGTTGGCGCACCGGCGGCGCTGCGTCGCGCTACGGCGAATCCGTTCGATTCGATGAGAGAGGCCACTTCGTCGAAGCGCTGTGGATGGCGCGGCACGATCATCCACTGCACATCGTGTACGCGCTTGGCAATCGACTGCACCGCATCTTGCGCGGGAGGCACCGGCGCCAGGGCACCGAAGCGCTTGAGCACGTCGAGCAACTGCTGCTCCTCGCCGTCGCGCGAACTTGCGAAGATGATCACCGGCCGCGGAAGCTGGGTGCGCAGCTTGGCCGCCGCCGCGAGTTGCCGGGCGTCAGGCGTGGCGTCGAACTTGAGATTGCCAAACACGCCAGCGACTTTCGCGCCCAGCGACACCAGCCGGTGCGAATCGGCCTCGGTCTGCGCCCACACTGCTGCGAGAGATGAATACGCGGGCCGTGCAAGCCAGCCCAGGCGTTCGGCCCCGGCAAGCGACTTCTCGTTCAGGCGCGCGTTGGCGAGCACCAGCGGAATCCCGCGCTCGGCGCAGGCTGCGGTCATCTCGGGCCACACTTCGGTTTCCATCAGCACGCCGATGCGCGGACGGAAGCGATCGAGAAAACGCGCCACCGGCTCCGGGGCGTCCCACGGTTGCCACACCTGCAGATCGCCCGGTTCGAGCAATTTGGCCCCTTCCTCCCGACCGGTCGCGGTGCCGTTGGTCAGCAGGATCGGAATACCGGGCAACTGGCGGCGGAGTTCTTCGATGAGGATGGCCGCAGCGCGCGCCTCGCCGAGGGACACGGCATGGATCCAGCACCAGCCCGTCCCCTTGGCCGCTTCGTCGTAGTGGCCGAAGCGCTCTTCGACGGCCAGCGCGTAGCCCGGCTCGGCAGCCGCGCGCCGCCGAAGCTTGCGGCGCACCAGCGGCTTGGCCAGCGTTGTGACGGCGCCGTAGAAGCGCAACAGCAAGGAACGCACGCTTCTCGGCTTCAGTGGGCGGCTTCGGCGAGCGACGCGTCCGGCTTGACGCTCTTGAGCAGCGTGAGCATTTCTTCCTCGATGCGCTTCAGCGCTGAATCGGTCTGGCCTTCGAAGCGCAACACGAGCACCGGCGTCGTGTTGGAGGCACGAATGAGTCCGAAGCCATCAGGCCAATCGACGCGCAAGCCATCGATGGTCGACACCTTGGCAGGCGCCGCGAACTTTGCCTTTGCGACGAGTTGATCGACCACGGAATGCGGCTCGCCTTCGGCGCATTTCACATTGAGCTCGGGCGTCGAGAAGCTGGTCGGCAAGGCGTTGAGCACATCGCTCGCGTCCGGGCTCTTGCTCAGGATCTCCAGCAAGCGGCAGCCGGCATACGTGCCGTCATCGAAACCGAACCAGCGTTCCTTGAAGAAGATGTGGCCGCTCATTTCGCCGCCCAGCGGCGAGTCGATCTCCTTCATCCTGGCCTTGATGAGCGAATGGCCTGTCTTGAAAATCATCGGCTTGCCGCCCGCGGCCTCGATGGCAGGCCCAAGGCGCTGCGAGCACTTGACGTCATACACGATGGTCCCGCCCGGCACGCGCGACAGCACGTCCTGCGCAAACAACGCCATCTGCCGATCGGGAAAGATGTTGTTGCCGTCCTTGGTGACGATACCCAGGCGGTCGCCGTCGCCGTCGAAGGCCAGCCCCAGTTCGGCATCGCCGGACTTCAGCGCGGCGATGAGATCCTTGAGGTTCTCGGGCTTGCTGGGATCGGGATGGTGATTGGGGAAGTTGCCGTCGACTTCGCTGAAGAGTTCGGTCACTTCGCAGCCGATGGCCCGCAGGATCGCCGGAGCGGTCGCGCCCGCGATGCCATTGCCCGAGTCGACCACGATCTTGAGCGGCCGCGCAAGCTTGATGTCGCTGGTGATGCGCGTGGTGTACGCCTCGGTCACGTCGACCTTGCGCACGCTTCCGCCGGGGGCCAGCTTTGCGCTGTCGGCTTCCATGACCTTGCGAAGGCCCTGGATTTCGTCGCCGTAGATCGCGCGACCCGCCAGCACCATCTTGAAGCCGTTGTAGTCCTTCGGGTTGTGGCTTCCCGTGACCTGGATGCCGCTGGTGCACAGCGTATGGGCTGCAAAGTAGAGCATCGGGGTCGTGACGGCGCCGACGTCGATCACCTCCACGCCGGTGGCGACCAGGCCCCTGATCAGCGCCTCAGACAGCGAAGGGCCCGAGAGGCGCCCGTCGCGTCCGACCGCCACCGCCTTCTCGCCGGCCGCGCGCGCAGCGCTGCCGAAGGCCTTGCCGAGCGCCTCGGCGACTTGCGCGTCGAGCGTGGAGGGAACCACGCCGCGGATGTCGTAGGCCTTGAAGATCGAAGCGCTGATCTGCATTAAGCAACCCCTGGAGTTCAGAAAATGAAGACGATTGTAGGCATGGCCTTTTGGAGCCAGATGTCCGGAAATGGCTACTCTTGGCTCGGCGCAAACGTATCATCCTTGCATGCCATCCATCCCCGCCTCCACAGCCGGACTCGAGAGCGACGCGTGCTATTTGGCCATGAAGGCGCACGATGCACGCTTTGACGGGTCCTTCTTCACGGGCGTGACCTCCACCGGCGTCTATTGCCGGCCGGTCTGCCGCGTGAAGGTGCCCCGGCGCGAGAACTGCTGCTTCTTTCGCCATGCCGCGCAGGCCGAGGCCGCGGGGTTCCGGCCCTGCCTGCGCTGCCGGCCGGAACTCGCGCCCCGCGCCGCGAGCTGGTCGACCGAGGACGCATCGCGCATCCTCGCGCTGCAGG
The DNA here is from genome assembly GCF_056399425.1 of Variovorax sp. 01N429. Taxonomy (NCBI): domain Bacteria; kingdom Pseudomonadati; phylum Pseudomonadota; class Betaproteobacteria; order Burkholderiales; family Comamonadaceae; genus Variovorax; species Variovorax sp. 01N429. Next base: position 234,650 of record NZ_JBFTRG010000007.1, read on the forward strand.
CGGCGCGCTTGATCGACGAGCCCGACGCCTGGGCCGACGACGGCCCGGGTGCGGCACGCATCGCCGCGCGTCTGGGCGTCAGCGATCGCCATCTGAGGCGCATCTTTGAAGCGCAGTTCGGCGTGTCGCCTCTGCAGTATTTGCAGACACGGCGCTTGCTGGCCGCAAAGCAATTGATCGCCGACACGCAGTTGCCAATGACGCAGGTTGCCCTTGCCAGCGGATTCGCGAGCGTGCGGCGATTCAACGCGGCTTTTCTGACCCACTACGGCCTGAACCCCAGCGCACTGCGCCGCGCCGGCGCCTCGGCTGGTGGAAAGGAGCGGGAAGGTGTCGATGTCAAGCTGGGGTTTCGACCGCCTTACGACAGCGTCGCGATGCTGGATTTCTTCGCGCGCCGCGCGCTGGGCGGCGTCGAGCTGCTGTCGGACATCAACGGCACCAGGCAGTTCGCGCGCACGCTACGCATCTCCAACAACGGCCGCACTTCGCAAGGATGCTTGCAGCTTCGCTTCGACCCGCAGCGCGAACAGGTGCTGCTGCGCGTCAGCGACTCGCTGGCGTCGGTGCTGCCCATCGTGATCAGCCGCGTGCGCGCCATGCTCGATCTCGATGCCGAACCCATCGCCATCAACAGCGCACTGCACGCCAGCTTTCCGCACGGCGATGGCCTGCGCGTGCCGGGCACGGTCGATGGCTTCGAGATTGCCGTGCGGGCGGTGCTCGGCCAGCAGGTCACGGTCGCGGCTGCACGCACGCTGGGCTCGCGGCTGGTGCAAGCCTTCGGCGAACCGATCGTCACGCCCATCGAAGGGCTGGACCGACTCTTTCCGACGCCCGCGGCCATCGCCGGCGCAAGCGGTGACGCGCTCGGCCAACTCGGCATCGTGCGGCAGCGCCAGGCGGCACTGCTCGCAGTCGCGCGCGAATTGATGGAGGGCCGACTCGCGCTGCATGCCGGCGCCGATGTGCCCGCGACCATCGCCGCGTTGCAGGCTTTGCCCGGCATTGGCGACTGGACCGCGCAATACATCGCAATGCGCGCCCTGCGCTGGCCCGATGCCTTTCCCGCGGGGGATGTCGCGCTGCAAAAGGCGCTCGGCGTCACCACGGCACGCGCTGCGGCGGAAGCCTCTGTAGCATGGCGGCCCTGGCGTGGCTATGCCGTGCTGCGCGCGTGGCACAGCCCCCCGTCCGCTCCGCCCGTCGACGCCGCGGCGGTCGTCCCCGCCACCGTCTGATGATCCCCATGAAATTCAAGACTTCAACGATCTACACCGCCCATCTCGACAGCAAGCTCGGGCGCATCATCCTGGCTGCGACGGACAAGGGCCTCGCCGGCGTCTGGTTCGAGCGCCAGCGCCACTCGCCTGACATGACCGGATGGCAGGCAGCGTCGGAGCATCCGGTCCTTCGCCAGGCGGCCGCACAACTCGAAGAGTATTTCGATGGCCGGCGCCAGCATTTCGATCTGCCGCTCGATCTGTCGCACGGCACGCCCTTTCAGCAGTCGGTCTGGCAGGCGCTGCTCGCAATTCCAGCAGGAGGAACCACCAGCTACGGCGCGATCAGTGCCGGTGTCGGCAAGCCCGCTGCCGTGCGTGCCGTGGGCGCGGCGGTCGGTCGCAACCCGATCAGCGTCATCGTGCCCTGCCACCGGGTTCTCGGCTCGGACGGTTCGCTCACCGGGTACGCAGGCGGCCTCGATCGCAAGACCGCGCTGCTCGAACTGGAAGGCGTGCTGGGCGCCGCGCTGACTGAGGTGTGTCCATGATGAGCGAAGCCGAATGCACAGTGGCCGCTCCAGCCATCGCGAATCCTGCGGCGTCGATCGTGAAACCCAAGCCAGCCAACCTTCGATGGCTCGTCGACCTGTTGCTGCTGGGCATGCTCTGGGGCGCATCGTTTCTTTTCATGCGTATTGGCGCGGCCGAATTCGGGGCGCTGCCGACTGCGGCAGTGCGCGTGGCGATCGCGACCATCTTCCTGCTGCCCTTGCTGTGGATGCGGGGGCAATGGTCGGCGTTCAGGCAGTACTGGAAGCCGGCGCTCGGCGTCGGCGTACTCAATTCAGGCATGCCGTTCGCATTCTTCGCATTTGCGCTGCTGACCCTCAACAGCGGCCTGGCGGCGGTGATCAACGCCACCGTGCCGATGTTCGGGGCGCTCGTCGCATGGGCATGGTTCGGCGATCGGCCCGACCGCTCGCGCATCCTTGGGCTGGTGATCGGCTTTGCCGGAGTCGCGATGTTGGCCGGGCGTGGCGCGGGATTTCATTCAGGCGCGGACGAAGGCGCCGCGCGCTGGGCGATTGCAGCGTGTCTTGCGGCCTGCGTCTGCTATGCGGTTTCGGCGAGCATGACCCGCAAATACCTGGTCGGCGTGCCTGCATTGGCAACCGCGACCGGCAGCCAGATCGGCGCCACGCTGGCGCTCATGGTGCCGGCCGTCTGGCTCTGGCCCGCCCAGATGCCGAGCATGCATGCGTGGCTCGCGCTCGTTGCCGTCGGCACTGCTTGTACCGGCCTCGCCTACATCCTGTTCTTCAGGCTGATCGAGAACGCGGGACCGGCGCGCGCGCTGACGGTGACCTTCCTCGTGCCGGTGTTCGCCCTCTTCTATGGCGCCGTCTTCCTGGGCGAAGAGATCACGCAATGGATGCTGATCTGCGCGGTGGTGATCGTCTGTGGTGTCGCGCTATCGACAGGGCTGGTCAGACTGGGTCGCACCGGGCGCCAGGGTGCCTGAAGGCGCTGACGGCGGCGAAGGCGGCGACTGCATCGACGCAGCCACCACGTTGATGGACAGGGCCAGCACCAGCATGTTGAAGGTGAAGGCAAGGACCCCGTGCACGAGCGTGATGCGCCGCATCTCTCGCGATGTGACCTGCACGTCGGACACCTGCGATGTCATGCCGACCACGAAGGAATAGTAGAGGAAGTCGAAGTAGTCCGGCTCGGACTTGCCCGGGAACTTCAGGCCGGGATGCTCGGCATTGGGGCCCTTGGCGCTCTCTTTCTGCTCGCGCTGGTAGTAGCGATGCGCGTAGTGAAAGGCATAGATGGTATGAATCACCAGCCATGAACACGCGAGGCCCGCCAGCCCCAGGGCGATGTGGCCGACGCGGTGTCCGCCGCACAGCTGCGGCACCTGCTGCAGCAACATCGCGATCACTCCGACCGCGACACCGACCGCCACCAGCATGATCAGCAGGATCCACGCTTGCGGCTGATCGAGTTGCTGGGAGCGCATGCGCGTTCCCTCTGCAGTCGAAGTCTCTGCCAGCCACCATGCGGGCAGCAAGTACGCGACTGCCGCGACGCACCAACCCACCAGCCCGCGGGTGGCATCGTCGAGCGGCCAATGAAGAAGGGGAAGCGCCAGGCTCACGACCAAGCCGAGGAAAGCGCCGGACAGCAGACGCTGCCAGCCGGTCATCTTGGTGAAGTGCCTTCGCATGGCGGCAACTGTAGCGCCAGCGCTCGCCTCAGGTTGCTGGCGCGGACTTGGAGACGAGCGGGCCGTACAGCGCCATGCGCGGAAGGTGCAGTTCGATGCCTGAATGATCGAAAGCGATCTTGAGGCGACGCAGGTATTCGCGGCGAACGCTCCATTGCTGCAAGGGCATCACCTTGAAACGGCAGCGCAGCACGACGGCGCCGTTCTCGAAACGCTCGACGCCTGCCATTTCCAGGTTCTCCAGGATTCTTGCCGCATAGGCAGGATCGGTCTGCAGCATGGTGGCGACGTCCTCCATCAGGGACATGACGTGGTCGATGTTCTCGCGGGAAGAGACGCCGACTTCGACCACGGCCTGCGCGAAAGAGCGCGACATGTTGGTCACCGTCGTCACGAGGCTGTTGGGCACGAAGTGAACGTTGCCTTCGTAGTCGCGCAGCCGGACATGGCGCAGCGTGATGTCTTCGACGATGCCGCTGAGATCGGCGATGGTCACGAAGTCGCCCGTGCGGATCTGGTCCTCGAACAGGATGAAAAAGCCCGTGAAATAGTCCTTGACGAGGCTCTGCGCGCCGAAGCCGACGGCAAGCCCGACGACACCGGCAGCGCCAAGGATCGGCGCCAGCGATATGCCGAGTTCGGCCAGCACCAGCATGACCGCCACCACGCTCACTGTCAGTGCAATCAGGTAGCGGACCACGCGCCCGAGGGTCTCGGCGCGCTGAGGGCCATCGGCCGCGTCGAGCCGGGCCTCCACCCGAAGGCGAACGGCGCCGACGACCCGTTGCAGCACGAGGATCGCCATCCAGGCCGCAGCCACGATCAGCAAGATGCGCAGCCCCGACAAAACGGGTGCGCTCCACTGCTCCCAATCGATACGGCCGAGCGCTTGCAGGTATTGATTCATGCGATCGATTCTCCGGAGGTGCCGCCTTTTCTGCGGCACCGGAACGATCTGAAAATCACTGCGAACTGTCCGACTTCGCGTGGCGCAATCGCGTTACGCTCCGGCCTGCTCGATGTCAGCCAATGAATTCCGAATGAACATTCCCCGTCTTCTTGCCGCCCTGCTCACCGCTTGCGCCATGCCGGGACCGGCGCTTGCCGCACCGCCTGCGCCGGGGCACGTTCCCGACACCATCGAACAGCGCGTCGCCGCGTGCATTGCATGCCATGGCCGCGAGGGTTCGAGCACCGAGGCGGGCTATTACCCTCGGCTTTCCGGCAAGCCGGCGGGCTATCTCTTCAACCAGCTGCAGAGCTTTCGGGACGGCCGTCGCTTCAATTCGGACATGGTCCACATGGTGCGGCATCTGTCGGATGCCTATCTGCGCGAGATCGCCGAGTATTTTTCGTCCATCGACCTACCCTACCCGCCCGTTCCCACCACCACCGACGCCACGCCCGAGATGCTGGCGCGCGGCAAGGCGCTGGTGTTCCAGGGCGATCCCGCGCGCGACATCCCGGCTTGCGTTCGCTGCCACGGCGAAGCACTGACCGGTGTGCTGCCCGGCATTCCCGCGCTTGTGGGCCTGCCGCGCCTCTATCTTTCATCTCAGCTGGGCGCCTGGATCACCAACGAGCGCCACGCGCTCGCGCCCGATTGCATGGCCGAAGTGGGCCGCAAGCTCACGTCGGCCGACATCAACGCGGCGGCGAGTTGGCTCGCGATGCAGCCGGTGCCTGCCAACCCGAAGCCGCAGGCCAACGCGCCGAGCCCCGTCCCGATGGCGTGCAGTGCGCTGAACAACAACTGAGCCGCCATGCGACGCTTTGTTTATCTGCTGACCTTCGTGATCACGCTCGCTGTTCTTGCGGGACTCGCCATCATCGGACTCAATCTGCGCGGCGAGGACAAGCTGCCGGACACACCTGCCGCCTTCGATCCCTCGCCGGCCCAGGTCGAACGCGGGCGCTATCTGGCGCTGGCGGGCAACTGCGCCGGATGCCACACCGCGCTCGGCGGCGCGCCGTACGCTGGCGGCGTCGGCATCGAGACGCCCTTCGGCACCGTCTTCGCGAGCAATCTGACGCCCGACCCGAAGGCGGGCATCGGCAACTGGAGCGCCGACCACTTCTGGCGGGCCCTGCACAACGGCCGCTCGAAGGACGGGCGTCTGCTCTATCCGGCGTTTCCATATCCGAACTTCACGCGCGTGACGCGCGAGGATTCGGACGCGATCTTTGCCTACCTGCGCAGTGTTCCGCCTTCGCCCATGCGCAACCTTCCCCACCAATTGCGCTTTCCCTACGACACACAACCGGCGCTTGCGGTCTGGCGGGCGCTTTCGTTCACCCCCGGCACCTTCGCGCCGAACACCGCCAAATCAGCCGAGTGGAACCGGGGCGCCTATCTGGTCGAAGGCCTCGGCCATTGCATTGCATGCCACGGCAGCCGCAATGTGCTCGGCGCCACTCAGGAGAAACTGGGTCTCTCAGGCGGGCTCATTGCGATGGAAAACTGGTATGCGCCTTCGCTCACCTCCAACCGCGAAGCAGGGGTTGCGGACTGGGATCCGCAGGATGTGGCCGAGCTGCTCAAGAACGGGCGGTCCGCGCGCGGCTCCGTCATGGGGCCCATGGCCGACGTCGTGTTCGGCAGCACCCAGCACCTCGAAGAGGCAGACCTGCACGCAATGGGCGTGTACCTCAAGGCACTGCCGAGCACCGCGTCCGCCGCGGCGCGGACCGCTCCGATCCGGCGCGATGCGCGCACCATGGAACGGGGCGCCAAAATCTTCGACCAGCGCTGTGCCTACTGCCATGGCGACTCGGGCCAGGGTGCCGAGGGCGCGTATCCGCCGCTCGCGGGCAACCGCGCGGTACTGATGGATTCGGCAGTGAACCTGATCCAGATCGTGCGGCACGGCGGCTTCCTCCCTTCGACCGGAGGCAATCCGCGCCCTTACGGCATGCCACCCTTCAGCCCGGTCCTGGACGACAGCGATGTGGCAGCCGTGCTGACCTACATTCGCGGCTCCTGGGGCAACGACGCACCGCCGGTTTCACCGCGCGACATGATGCGCCAGTGAGGGCGGGCGTTCGGTCCAAGTTCAATAGGAGCCGGGCGGCGGCTTGAAGCCCAGCGCGTTCTTCGTCTTCATCGCATAGGACACGCGCGCCAGCGTCGACTGGGCGACGCCGATGACCTTGCCCAGCGGCGATTTGAGCGCGTCCGCCACCGGCGACTCCCCCGGCTGCGCTGGCGACAGGCCGCACTTGCGCATCAGCCGGTTGAACTGGTAAATGCGCGCTGTCTTGCGCGTATGCGCGGTGTAGAAGTTCACGCCGATCGAGATCGCCACGCGGTCGCCGGGCGCCGTCCAATCCGGGTCCGAGCGCGTCATGTGAGGCGAAGTGCTCGGGAAGTAGATGCCATCCCCCGCCCGCGCCTCGAATTCATGGCTGCGCGCGCGGAACTCATCCTTGAGCCGGACCTTGCGCGCCGAGTGGGCGACGATGTAGTCCTCCACCGCCTCGGCCGGCACGACCACTCGATCGGTATGGTCCCAGACGTTCATCACTTTCCGTCCGTGCAGCATCAGCCAGAAATTGTTCTCACGGTCGATGTGGAACGGCGTCACCGAAGGCGGCGCCGAGATGAAGATGAAGCCGGTGACCATGAAGATCCCGCGCTGCTCTCGCATGATGGTTTCGCGCACGTTGTCCAGCACGTTTTCGAGCAGCGCCCGATATCGCGGAATGGCTTCGACGTCGTAGAGCGCGATCCATGAACCCGGCTCCTCGATGCGCCGGAAAACCTCCTCGATGCTGCGCCCGTCCGGATGATTGCTGTCATGCGCAAAGCCCGAAGCCTGCGTGATGCCGGGTCTCACGAAGCGGCATTGCTTGAGCGGGACGAGTTCTTTCGCGAGCGCCTCGAGTTCCGTCAACTGGAATAGCGGGTGCCGGTCATAGGTGTGATGCAGCCGCCCGACCTTGTGGGTCGTGAAGCCCGCGGGGTCATCCACCCACATCCGGCAATCGGCGGTCAGGCCCGTGATTTTGTCGATTTCGCTCGCTCCCATGAGACTTCCTTGAGGTGATCCCGGAAGAATACGTGGACGTAACAAAAAATACTAAATAACTTTCGATGTAGTACTAAAGGCCAATATGCGACGGAGCGGCTGGGCCCACTTGACCCCACTTGACCCTCCCATCATGGAAAGGTTGAAACTCACGGCACTTCGCATTGAGCACGAAACAGACAGGAAAACCGAATGAACAACAGCTTGGCGCTTTCGCCCGGCGCATCGAACGGGCTTCGCGAGTGGTCGCTTCCCATTGAAGGCATGACTTGCGCGTCCTGCGTCGCGCGGGTCGAACGATCGCTGGCCGGCGTACCCGGCGTCACCGAAGCCAGCGTCAATCTGGCGACGGAGGCGGCGAACGTACGCACTGATGGCTCGGTCGAACTCGCCACATTGCGGGCCGCTGTCGAAAAGGCGGGCTACAGCGTCGGCGAGGAAGAGGCCCCGCCCCCCCATGGCGGCGAGACGCCCGTTGCAGGCGCGCCGCCGGCGAAGCACCGCGGGCGCAACGATGCTTGGCCCGTTGTCGTCGCAGCCATCCTTTCCGCACCCCTCGTGTTGCCGATGTTCGGCATTCTCTTCGGCGAAGAATGGATGCTCGACGGCTGGCTGCAATTCGCCCTGGCAACGCCCGTCCAGTTCTGGCTGGGGGCGCGCTTCTATCGATCGGGATGGAAGGCGCTGAAGGCGCGCGCCGGCAACATGGACCTGCTGGTTGCGCTCGGCACGTCCGCGGCCTATGGACTCAGCGTTTATCTCCTGCTTTTCACCCCGGCCGACGAGGGGATGTCGCATCTCTATTTCGAGGCGTCGGCCGTCGTCATCACCCTGGTGCTGCTCGGCAAATGGCTGGAAACACGCGCCAAGCGACAGACCACCGAGGCCATCCGCGCGCTCAACGCGCTACGCCCGGAGCGAGCCCGCGTGCGAAAAGAAGACGGCGAGCACGACCTGCCCCTGGAGCAGGTCCGGATCAACGACCTCGTGGTCGTCCGGCCCGGCGAAAGGGTGCCGGTGGATGCATGGGTCGTCGAAGGCAACAGCGAAGTCGACGAGTCGCTGATCACCGGCGAAAGCCTGCCGGTCACCAAGCAGGCGGCCGACGCCGTCACGGGCGGCTCAGTCAATGGCGAGGGGCTGCTGCTCATCCGGACGACCGCGATCGGCGCGGAGTCGACGCTCGCGCGCATCGTTCGGCTGGTCGAATCCGCGCAGGCGAAGAAGGCGCCGATCCAGCGGCTGGTGGACCAGGTCAGCAGCGTCTTCGTGCCCGTCGTCATCGGCATCGCCCTGCTCACCTTCATCGGCTGGGGCATCGCAGCAGGCGACTGGGAGACAGCCATATTGAACGCCGTCGCGGTGCTCGTCATTGCCTGCCCCTGCGCGCTGGGTCTTGCGACGCCGACTGCCATCATGGCCGGGACCGGCGTTGCCGCGCGGCATGGCGTGTTGATCAAGGACGCTGAAGCCCTCGAAGTCGCGCACAAGGTCAAGGTCGTCGCGTTCGACAAGACCGGCACGTTGACCGAAGGGCGCCCGGTGCTCATTGCCTGCGAATCCGTCGACGGAAACACGCATTCGTTGCTGCGCGCGAGCGCCGCCATTCAGGCCGGCAGCGAACATCCCCTGGCGCGTGCGACGCTCGCCGCAGCGAAAGACGCCGGCATCGAAATCCCGCGCGCCAACGCCGTGCGAGCGATTGCGGGGCGCGGCATGTCGGCTGTGGTCGAGGGCCATGAGATGCGACTCGGAAGCAGCCGCTTCATGCAGGAGTTGTCGGTGCCGCTCGGCACGCTCGAAGGACTCGCTTCGCAGCTGCAGTCAGAAGGCCGCACCGTCTCATGGCTCGCGGACTTGACCGATGGCCGCACGCTGATCGGCATGCTTGCTTTCGGCGACACGCCCAAGGCATCTGCCGCCGAAGCCATTCGGCAATTGCATGCGCAAGGCATTCGCACTGCACTGGTCTCCGGCGATAACCGCGGCAGTGCCGAAGCCGTGGCGCGCGCGCTCGACATCGACACCGTTCGCGCGGAAGTTCTGCCGGAAGACAAGGCGGACATCATTGCCCAACTGAGGTCCAACGGCGACTGCGTGGCGATGGTCGGCGACGGCATCAACGACGCGCCCGCGCTGGCTGCCGCCGATGTGGGCATCGCGATGTCCACGGGCACCGACGTTGCCATGCACGCGGCGGGCATCACGCTCATGCGCGGCGATCCGGCGCTGGTGGGCGATGCGATCGACATCTCACGCCGCACCTACGCCAAGATCCGGCAAAACCTGTTCTGGGCCTTTGCCTACAACGTGGTTGGCATTCCGTTGGCGGCGTTCGGACTGCTGAGCCCGGTGATCGCGGGCGCCGCGATGGCTTTCAGCAGCGTGAGCGTGGTGAGCAATGCGCTGCTGCTGCGGCGCTGGAAAGGCAATGCGCGATGAGAGCTGCAGGAACATCCATGGGCCCCTTCAACATCGGCGAGGCCGCGGCACGCTCTGGCGTTTCCGCGAAGATGGTGCGGCATTACGAGTCGCTCGGACTCGTGCCGAATGTGTCGCGCACCGAGGCCGGCTATCGGCAATACACCGAGAGCAACGTGCATACGCTGCGCTTCATCCGGCGTGCGCGCGATCTGGGTTTCAGCATGGCCGAAATCGGCGAGCTCCTGAAGCTCTGGCAGAACAAGGGCCGCGCAAGCGCCGACGTCAAGCGCATCGCGCTTTCACACGCCGAAGACCTGCATCGCCGCATCGAGGAAATGACGGCCATGAAGCGTACGCTGGAGCGCCTGGCCGAATGCTGTCATGGCGATGAGCGACCTGATTGCCCGATCCTCGACGAGTTGGCGGAATAGAGCTGCGACTCGCAGTGCATACCGACCCACTGCCGCCACTGCGCAGCAGCAGCTTCACGCACGGCCCGATCCGGCTCCATCGGATCGTAGGTACCGAGTGATTCCCACAACGGCTCCCATTCACCGGCCTCGGGCATGGCCGAGGCCAGGGTCCGCAGCACGACGTATGCGCGCTGGCGCGTGAGCGGGTTGGGCGCACCGAGCAACGGCACGACGGCAGGCAACGCATCACGGCCGCGTGCAATCAGCACATAGGTGGCAACGGTATGGGGTGGATGAAGTTCATCCGGATAGTCGTCGATGGTGCGCACGAGCGCATCCAACGCGCGAGGGTCGCCGATGGACGCCAGCGCCTGCGCTGCGCGCGCACGGACCCGCGGCTCGGCGTCGTCCAGCGTGCTGGCCAGCGCTTCGGCGGCTGAGGGATCCGCGACCTCGGCGAGTCCCTCCGCCGCCATTTCGCGCGCTTCGGGCTGGGTGCTTGAAAGTGCGCGCAACAGCGTCGCCGTCGACGCACGGCCGGCCACGACCAAGGCGGCAAGTGCGCTGGCGCGATCGAGGGGGTCTGCGGCGTCGAGGCCGCCCATGTCCTGACTCATGGCGCCGTAGCGTGACAGCACACAAGCCGGGCCGATGTAGGCCACCGCCGCATGCCGCGATGCTCTCCTACGGCGGCCTCGTACCTCGCCTCACATCGAGCTCTCGCGATCGCATACAAAATCACGCGTCGCGTTGCTGCGCTAACCTCCCGCAATCCGGAGATTGAATGAAGGCACTAATCCCGGCCGCCACCAAAGCGGCCACCTTGACCCCTCTGTTGCAGTTTGGAGTACCGGGCCTGGACGACGTCCTCGGTGGCGGCCTCACGGCCCACAGGCTCTACCTGCTGGAGGGAGCGCCCGGCGCAGGCAAGACCACAGTGGCCATTCAGTTCCTTCTTGAAGGCGCGTCGCAGGGCGAATCGGTGCTCTACGTCACCCTCTCCGAAACGACGGGCGAACTCAAGAGCGTGGCTGATTCACATGGATGGGATCTGGGTGCCATCCAGATCCGCGAAATGCTGCCCGCTCACGACGCCCTGGAGCCCGACGAGCAATACACGATGTTCCATCCGTCCGAGGTGGAGCTCAGCGAAACGACGCTGAAGATCCTGGCCGACGTCGATGTGATCAAGCCGACGCGGGTCGTTTTCGATTCGCTGTCGGAGCTGCGCCTGCTGGCCGGTGGCTCGCTGCGCTATCGGCGGCAGATTCTGGCGCTGAAGCAGTTTTTCTCAGGCCGGCAGTGCACCGTGCTTCTGCTGGACGACATGACCGCCATGGAGCACGACCTGCAAGTCCAGAGCATCGCGCATGCAGTCATCCGCCTTGAGCAAGTGATGCCCGACTACGGATTGGCGCGGCGCAGGCTCACCGTCACCAAGTACCGCGGCATGGCGTTTCGCGGTGGCTACCACGACTACAAGATCGTGCGCGGCGGCCTGCAGGTGTTCCCGCGGCTGATTGCGGCGGAACACGCGACCCCGATCGAGCAGACGCGCATGCCCAGCGGACTGTCTGCCCTCGACGACCTTCTCGGCGGGGGCATCGAGAGGGGAACCAGCACGCTCTTCGTCGGCGCTCCCGGCACCGGCAAATCGACCGTTGCCGTGCAGTTTGCGATTGCCGCAGCGATGCGCGGCGAATGCGCAGCCCTCTTCTGCTTCGACGAAAGCATCAACACCTTGCGCACGCGCTGCGCCGGGATGAACATGGACCTCGGGCCGCACCTCGATTCAGGCGCCATTCGCGTGCGGCAGGTCGACCCTGCAGAGCTTTCGCCCGGCGAATTCGTGCACGAAATTCGCGAGGTCGTGGCAAACCATGGCGCGACGGTCGTCATCATCGACAGCCTGAATGGCTATCTCAATGCCATGCCCGACGAGCGCTTTCTCATCGTCCAGCTTCACGAGCTGCTGACCTATCTGGGCCAGGCCGGCGTCGCGACGATGCTGATCGGTGCGCAGCACGGCCTGATCGGCATGCAGATGCAGACGCCTGTCGATGCGAGCTACCTTGCCGACTCGGTGGTGCTGCTGCGCTACTTCGAGGACGAAGGCGAAGTGCGGCAGGCGATCTCGGTGCTCAAGAAGCGCGGCGGTGCGCATGAGCGCAGCATCCGCTCGTTCTCACTGGGCAGCAACGGCATTTGTGTCGGGCCACCGCTGCGCAACTTCCGCGGCATCCTGTCGGGCATTCCCATCCCGCTTGACGGGGTTCGGGCCCAAACGTGAGCCATTGCGAGACGGAACTCGACTTCCGCATCCTGTTGCGGACGGCGACCTCCAGGGATGCATTGATGGCGAGCGCCGTGTTGAAGCGCGCCGGTTTCACAGCTTTCACCTGCGAGACCATGCAGCGACTGACACACGAGTTCGCCGCCGGCGCCGGCGCCCTCCTGCTGGCCGAGGAAGTGATCGCAGGCACCGCGATGGCCGAGCTGGCTGCCACGCTGGCGCAGCAGGCACCCTGGTCGGACGTGCCCGTGATCGTCCTTGCGCGTCAAGGGATGGACACGCGCGCCATCGTGCATGTCATGGATGAGATCCCCAACGTCACGGTCATCGAGCGGCCCATGCGGGTGGCCTCACTGGTCAGCGCCGTGCGCACGGCCATGCGCTCGCGGCGGCGGCAGTATGAACTGCGCACGCTGCTCGACGGGCTCCGTGATGCGGACCAGCGCAAGACCGAGTTCCTCGCGACGCTGGCGCACGAGTTGCGCAATCCGCTGGCGCCGCTCAGTACGGCGCTGGCGCTGCTAGCGCGCAAGAAGTTCTCCGCCGAAGAGGCCGACAAGTACCACCAACTGATGCGGCGGCAGGTCGACCACATGGTGCGCCTGGTGAACGACCTGATGGAGGTATCGCGCATCACCCGCGGCAAGATCCAGTTGCGCCGGAGCCCGGTGCGACTGCAAGCCGTGATCGAAGATGCGGTGGAGCTGAGCCGGCCGTTGATCGAGAACGCCCGGCATTCGCTGTCGCTGGACATCGAGTCCGGGCCGCTGGTCGTGCAGGGCGATGCGGTTCGCTTGACACAGGTGTTCTCGAATCTCTTGAACAACGCGGCCAAGTACACGCCCGCCGGCGGCCGGCTGCAACTGAAGGCCTTTTCGGAAGGCCGCCGCGCCGTGGTGCAGGTCACCGATTCAGGAACCGGTCTCGCGCCCCACATGCTGGCTTCGATCTTCGACATGTTCGTGCAGGTGAGCGGAACCGCGAGGCAGGCCCAAGGCGGCCTTGGCATCGGCCTGACGCTCGTCAAGAGCCTGGTTGAACTGCATGGCGGCAGCGTCGAAGCGGCGAGCGAAGGGCTCGATCGCGGCGCCACCTTCACGGTCCGCCTTCCGCTGGCCAGGCAGACCGCCGTCACCGATGCTCGCGCGGAGCAGCGCAGCCGCGCGATGGCCAAGCTCGAGGGAACCATCCTGGTCGTTGACGACAACCGCGATGCCGCCGACAGCCTCTCGGAGTTGCTGGGGTCGATGGGTGCCGAATCGCTCGTCGCCTATAGCGGCGAAGAGGCCCTGCGGCTCGCCCGGCTGAACCCCGTGGAAACCGCCATCCTCGACATCGGCATGCCTGGCATGGATGGATGCGACCTGGCGCGGCTCCTGCGGGCGGAACCCGATGGCGCGGCGATCAAGCTCATTGCGCTCACCGGCTGGGGCCAGCACGGCCACCGCGAACGCATCGAAGAAGCGGGCTTCGACCACCACTTGCTCAAGCCGGTCAACATCGACCACTTGCTGTCGCTGCTTTGACTCCGGCGTGGCTCAGGCCAGCCGCATCTTCTGCGCCGCCTCGCGAAGCTCGTCCCGAAAGTCCGGATGCGCAATCGCGATCAGCGCTTCGGCGCGTTGCTTGGCGCTCTTGCCGCGCAACTGCGCGACGCCGTATTCAGTCACCACGTAGTTGACGTCGTTCTTGCTCGTCGTGACGTGAGTGCCCGGGCTCAACGTCGGTACGATGCGCGAAATGCTGTTGCCCTTGGCCGTCGACGGCAACACGATGAACGCCTTGCCGCCATTCGATCGATTGGCGGCCCGCACGAAATCGCTCTGGCCGCCCGTTCCGGACACCGGCGAGAAGCCGAGGCTCTCGGAACCGCACTGCCCGATCAGGTCCACCTGCATCGTCGCGTTGATGGCGATGAGGTGGTCGTTCTGACCCGCAAGAAATGGATCGTTGGTGACGTCGACCGGGTGCAGCTCCAGCATCGCATTGCGATGCATGAACTGATAGAGCCGCTTGGAGCCCAGCGCGAAAGTCGCGAACATGCGCCCCGGATGAATGTTCTTCAGCCGATTGGTGACCGCGCCGGCTTCGACCAGCGTGAGGATGCCGTCGCCCACCATCTCGGTGTGGATGCCGAGGTCGCGCTTGTGCGTGAGCTGCATCACCACGGCGTCCGGAATGCCGCCATAGCCGATCTGCAGGGTCGCACCGTCCGGAATCATTTCGGCCACCTGCCTGCCGATGGCCTCCTGGACTGGGCCGATCGTCGGCAGGCCGACGACCGGAAGCTCGTCGTCTGATTCGACGAGCGCACTCACCTGCGACAGATGGACGCGGCAGGCGCCATATGAATACGGCACGTTGGGATTGACTTCGAGCACGATCGCTCGCGCCTCGCCGACGGCCGCCATCGTGTAGTCGGCCGCGAGGCCGAGCGAGAAGTAGCCCTCCTCGTCCATCGGCGAAGCCATGCTGAACACCACGTCGGCCGGCGTGAGGCCACGCTTGATCAGCACCGGCAGCTCCGAGAAATTGGCCGGCACGTAATCGCTCCATCCGTCCTGCCCACCCGCACGCGATGCGGGCCCGAAAAAGTACGCGACATGCCGCACATGCTGAACCGTCTCCGGGTCGAAGTAGCCGAACTTCCCGAGCGGCAGGATCTGGGAAATGCGCACGTCGCGGAATTCCCGACGCTGCTCGGACAAAGCCGTCAGCAGGTGCGGCGGCTCTCCCGGTCCCGTCGGCACGATGATGGTGTCGCCGTCATGGACCAGTCGCACCGCATCGGCAGCGGACATCCGCTTGCTCTGGTACTTCGATTCGAAAGCGAGGGTCATGACTTACTCCAGTGTGGGCGCACAATATCTGCCGTTCGAGGACTCAAGGAGCATGCCGTGTTACAGCAATCCCCTCTGTATGCCTACATCCCCGCCAAGGACGTCGCGCGAGCCAGGCAGTTCTACGAAGACAGGCTCGGATTCAAGCCGAAGGCCGAGCTCGGCGGCGGAGTGCATTATGAGTTCGGCGGCGGCACTGGGGCGTTTCTGTACCCCACGCCGAATGCAGGAACCTCGCGCGCCAGCCAGGCCTTCTGGCAGGTCCAAGACATCCGAAAGGAAGTCGCCGAACTGAAGGCGCGCGGCGTGGTCTTCGAGGACTACGACATGCCCGGCAAGGACGCCGACGGCATCGTGACGCAGGGCGGCGCGATGGCGGCGTGGTTCAAGGACACGGAGGGGAACATCCTCGCTGTCATCCAGAGCCTCTGATCAGGCGAGCAACTGTTCGGTGATCAGACGCCAATGCGCTTCATCGACCGGCGTGATCGACAGCCGATTTCCTTTTCGCAGCACCAACATGTCCGCGAGCGCGGGCGTTGCACGCATCTCGGGCAATCCCAGCAGGCGCGTCTTGCGCAATGCCTGCACGTCCAGCAGCAACCAACGCGGCGATTCGGGCTTGGAAGCAGCGTCGTAGTACGGCGAGGCTGGGTCGAACTGCGTCGGGTCCGGACGGGTGCCCGATGCGACACGCGCGATGCCGACAATGCCCGGCTGCGGGCAGCTCGAGTGATAGAAGAGCACGCCGTCGTCCACATGCATCGCATCGCGCATGAAGTTGCGTGCCTGCCAGCTGCGAACGCCCGTCCAGGGCACGGTGGCGTTCGGCGCCGCAATGGCATCGTCGATCGAGCAATCGTCGGGTTCGGATTTCATCAACCAATACTGCGTCATCTGAGTCATGGACGTCCTCCAGCCTTCGGCGCGCGAAGGAAATCAAAGTCGGCTCCCTGGTCGGCCTGCGTGACCGTCTGAAGAAAAAGTTTGCGGTAGCCGCGTTCGGCCGTCGGCGGAATGATCGGCGATTCGTTGGCGCGGCGCGCGAGTTCGTCGTCGTCGACGAGCAACGACAGTTCACGGTTGGCAACGCTGAGCCGGATGCGGTCGCCGCTGCGCACATGCGCGAGCGGGCCACCGATGGCCGATTCTGGCGTCACGTGGAGCACGATGGTGCCGAAGGCCGTGCCGCTCATGCGGCCGTCGGAGATGCGAACGATGTCCTTGACGCCTGCACGCGCCAGCTTGCGCGGAATGGGCAGGTAGCCCGCTTCGGGCATGCCCGGCGCGCCCTTGGGGCCGATATTCTTGAGCACAAGGATGTCTTCGCGCATCACGTCGAGATCATCGCTGTCGATGCGCCGCGCGAGGTCTTCGAGGTTCTCGAACACGACTGCCCTGCCCTCGTGCTCCATGAGCGCTGCATCGGCCGCCGACTGCTTGATGATCGCGCCGCCCGGTGCCAGGTTTCCCCGCAGCACCGCGATGCCGCCCTGCGGATAGATCGGCCGGCCGATGGGCCGCACCACGTCCTGCGCAAACCCCGGCCCGGCACGTTCGATTTCTTCCCCCAGCGTGCGACCGGTGACCGTCAGTGCCTCGAGACGAAGCAGCGGCTTGAGCTCGCGCAACAGGGTCGCCATGCCGCCAGCCGCATGAAAGTCTTCCATGTAATGCTGACCCGAAGGCTTGAGATCCAGCAGCACGGGCGTCTCGCGGCCCATGCGATCGAGCGTCTGCAAATCGATGTCGATCCCCACGCGCCCGGCAATCGCCGCGAGATGCACGATGCCGTTGGTCGACCCGCCAATGGCAAGCAGCACCCTCATCGCGTTCTCGAAGGCGGCAGCTGTCAGGACCTTGTCGATGGTCAGCCGCTCGCGAGCGATCTGCACGGCTTGCGCGCCCGTCTGCTCCGCGATGCGAACACGATCGGCCGTGACGGCCGGGGGCGACGCGCCACCGGGCACCGTCATGCCCAACGCTTCAGCGATGCAGGCCATGGTGCTGGCGGTGCCCATCACCGAACATGTTCCCACGCTCGCCACGAGCTGGTTGTTCACTTCCACCGTCTCTTCGGCGTCGATCTCATCGGCACGAAAGCGAGCCCAGTACCGCCGGCAATCGGTGCACGCGCCCACGCGTTCGCCGCGATGGCTGCCCGTGAGCATCGACCCGGTGATGAGCTGAATCGTCGGAAGACCCGCGGACGCCGCACCCATGAGCTGCGCCGGGACGGTCTTGTCGCAGCCGCCGATGAGCACCACGGCGTCCATGGGCTGCGCGCGGAGCATCTCTTCAGTGTCCATCGACATCAGGTTGCGAAGGTACATGCTGGTCGGCGCCGCGAAGCTCTCGTGGATGGAGATCGTCGGAAATGCCATCGGCAATCCACCCGCGAGCATCACGCCGCGCTTGACCGCCTCGATGAGCTGCGGCGAATTTCCGTGGCAGGGGTTGTAGTCGCTGCCGGTGTCGGCAATGCCGATCACGGGTCGGTCGAGCGCCGCGTCGGTGAATCCCGCGCCCTTGATGAAAGCCTTGCGCAGGAACAGCGAGAAGCCCTGGTCGCCGTAGCTGGTCAGCCCCTTGCGCATGCCGCCCTCGTCGCTGGCATCGATGGAGTCATCGGGTTCGAACGGAGAACTGGCCATGCAAACGCCTTCCGGGAGATCGTGGAAAAAAAGTCATCGCTTTGTACGCGATCTACGCGATCCTGCACATCTTCGCCCGCCTTGCGGGTTGTGTGGGCGTCTCTTAAGCTGTCGCACGGTTTCGTCCTTGAGACACATGAAAGATGAATGATGAAAGGCGATCGGATGCTCAGACCGAAATGGATCATCGCCTGCGTGCTCGGCGCAACTGGCGCACTCGCGCTGAACGCGCAAGCGCAGCCGGTGCGCTGGCGCGGCGACTTCGTCTACTTCGCGGATTCGGCCGTTTTCACCGATTGCGCGACCGGCACCCGGTGGCCCGTGGCGATGACTGGCGACTATCTCGCGCTGGAGCACGCCTACATGCAGTGGCGTTCCGAGCCGAAGGCGCCCCTGCTGGCGAACGTCGACGGCCGCCTCGAAACCATGGATCCAATGGAAGGCCCGGCGCGGGAACATATGGTGGTCGACCGGTTTGTGTCGGTGCAGCCCGGATACACCTGCGAGTCCATGGCGGCCAGTCCGCCAGCAACCCCTCACTGAACCAGTACCAATCCCGCCATGGAAGCGACCAGTAACAGTTTGCAGCCTTCCAAACACGTCACATCCGCGTCGCAGAATGAACCAGCCGCCAGTCCCAACTCTTTTTGAGGAAAACCCATGAGCATTTTCAGCAGCATTCTTGCCAAGATCATTCCGCATGCAGCCGCCGCCCCGACGCAAGAAGCACCGGCGCCTGCAGCGCCGGCCGCTCCCGCAGCGTCAGCGTCAGCCGCCGCTGCGCCCCCGGCCGCCATCTCGGTGGTCGACGTCGAAGCGCTGCTCGACGGGATGCCCGGCGCAAAGAATCTCAACTGGCGCACGTCGATCGTCGACCTGTTGAAACTGCTCGGCCTGGACAGCAGCCTCGAAACCCGCAAACAGCTCGCGCAAGAATTGAGCTACGGTGCGGACACGAGCGACAGCGCCAAGATGAATGTCTGGCTGCACCGGCAGGTCATGACCAAGCTGGCGGCCAACGGCGGCAAGGTGCCGTCGGAACTCATCGCCTGAACCACTAGGCAACCAGACAAACGGACAAATGGAGAACGCCATGGGATTGCTCGATCTGTTGCAGCAGGCGCTTGGCGCCAATCCGGAAGCGCACTTCGATCAGGTCGTGCAGAACGCTTCCACGGACCAGCTCGGCGCGGGCCTCGCCGCCGCGATGAAATCCGACCAGACGCCGCCATTCGCGGACATGGTTGGAAAGCTCTTCAACGTGTCGTCGTCATCGCAGCAAGCCGGCCTGCTGAACCAGATCCTCGCCACGCTCGGCCCGGCGGCAGCGTCGGCCGTGGCTGGCGGCGCCCTGGGGCGCGTGCTGGCGCCGGGCCAGACTCAGGTGACCCCCGATCAGGCCTCGCAGCTCACGCCAGCGCAGGTCACCGAAATCGCGGCGCATGCCGAACAGGCGCATCCGGGCATCGTCGATCAGGTCGGCCAGTTCTATGCACAGCACGCCGGACTCATCAAGATGATCGGTGGCGCGGCCCTGGCTGTCACGCTTGCGAAGATGAAAGAGCACGCGACACAGCAACGCTGAGGCGTTGTCACGAGATCCGAGGTCTAGGGTCCGGGTTCAGCGCCCGCGATCCCGAAAATACGCGGGCGTCTGGCCCGTCCACTTCTTGAACGCCTTGCGGAAATTCGAGGCATCGGAAAAACCGCTGCGGCCAGCGATTTCCTCGACGGACAGGTCGGTGCGCTCAAGAAATTCGATCGCCACGCGCTGTCGGATACCGTCGATGATTCCCTGAAAGCTCGTGCCGGCATCGACCAGCCGGCGGTGCAGTGTGCGGGTCGACAGATGCAGTCGCTCGGCCATCTGTTCGGCGCGTGGCAGGTCGCCGACGCTATCGAGACACGCTTCCTTGATGGATTTGACCAGCGGGTGCTCGCCCATGAACTCTCCCATCATGCGGCCGCAAAAATCGGCGGATACCTCCGCGGTGATGGGGTTCGCATTCGGCAAGGCCGCGCTCAGGAGTGCAGCATCGAACTGCCATTGCATGACACCCGCGTCGAAGGTCACGTCGCATTGCAGGATCTCTTCGTAGCGCTTTGCATACGCCGGGGCGGCATAAGGCAGCAGCAGGCAACGACCTCCGTAATCACGCTCCAGCACGCGGCTCGTCAACGCGCGTATCGAGCTGAACCAGAACTCGGTCGCAAGAGGAAGGAGCGGCCCGAGGTCCATGACGTCCTGCGCCTCGAAGATCGCGACATCACCTTCGACGCGGAAGCTCTTCTCGAGCACAGGGCCGGCGAGCCGCACGTGCTGAATGCCGAAAGCCACCGCATCCGCCAGCGTGGCGCTGGTCAGCACTGCATAACCGAAGACGCCGAAATCCGAAATGCGCTGGCGCTGTCCGGCGACGAGCCCGATGGCCGGCTCCGGGCTGAGCCGATGGACGTTGCCGAAGAACGCGATCTTCTGGCGATGTGAAATGCGCGCCTGCGGATCGGAGATGGCCTCCGGCGAGATGCCGGTTCCGTCGAACAAGTCGCGCGTCGCCACGCCGAGTTCCGCGAGGGAATCGATGATCGCCGTCAGGCCGAGCATGCTGTGCGCCGGTGCATCCATGTCGGCGACGTAGCGGGCCGCCATGCGGGGCGTTGCCGTCGGGGTGGCGAGAGCTTCTTTGGGCACGGCGATCGGGTGAGATGGTTTGGCAGATTTTCACCCTAATGTGTCGAAGTTGAACCTGTGCGCAACCCTTGCAAAAGCCTACAGTCGCTTCCAGACGGCGCGACAGTTTCCCCTTGCAAGCTCGCGTCCATGGAGACAACACATGAACGACACCACCGATCTGGCGCATGCAGCAGCAACTGTCGACGCAACCGAACGCGTCGGTCGCCTCTTCGCGGCGCAACGAGCGGCCTTCGCCTTGCAGCCTTGCCCGGACGCCGCGGAGCGCCGGTCCCGGCTGACTGCACTCAAGCGGCAGATCCAGCGCCACCAGGACGTCCTGACCGCAGCCATGAGCAAGGATTTCGGCTATCGATCGGAAGCCGAGTCGAAGATGCTCGACCTGCTGGGATCGGTTCTGGAGATCGACCATGCGGTCTCGCACGTCCGCCGGTGGATGAAACCTAGCCGCCGTTCGACCGAGTTGCTCTTCCTCGGCAACCGCGTCGAGGTGCGCTACCAGCCCAAGGGCGTCGTCGGCGTGATCGTGCCGTGGAATTTCCCGCTCTATCTGGCAATCGGCCCTCTCGCCGCAGCGGTGGCGGCAGGCAATCGCGTGATGATCAAGATGCCGGAAGTCACGCCGGCCACCAACGCGGCGCTGAAGGCGTTGCTCGCCGAAGTCTTCTCCGAGGATCTGGTGTCGGTCGTCGGCGAAGAACTGGCGGACCCGAACGTCTTCACATCACTCCCTTTTGACCATATCGTGTTCACCGGCTCGCCCGCCGTCGGCCGCATCGTGATGCGAACCGCCGCCGAGAACCTCACACCGGTGACGCTTGAGCTGGGCGGCAAATCGCCGGCAGTGGTCACGCGCAACTACCCGATTGCCGATGCGGCGAAACGCATCACGCATGGCAAGTCGACCAACAGCGGACAAATCTGCGTGTCGCCCGACTACGCACTGGTGCCGCGCGAACGCATGGAAGATTTCATCGCGGGCGTCAGGAACACGTTCAGCCGCTTCTACGACAACCGCACCCACGGCAACGCCGACTACACGGCCGTGGTCAATCAGCGGCAGATGGACCGCATCCGCGGCATCCTCGAAGACGCGCGGGCCAAGGGCGCACGCATCGAAGCCTGTGCGCCTGATCCGCAAGGCGCCGGTCGCCAGATGCCGCTACACATCGTGACCGGCCTGACGCCGGACATGCGCATGATGCAGGAAGAACTCTTCGGCCCCATCCTCCCGGTAGTGCCTTACGACACGACAGACGAAGCGATCGCCTTCGTCAATGCGAGGCCGCGTCCGCTGGCGCTCTATTGCTTCACCCACAGCGGCGCGGAGCGCGACGAACTGCTGCGCCGCACGCATTCCGGCGGGGTCGCCGTCAATGACTGGGGATGGCAGGTGGTGAACCACGACGCGCCCTTTGGCGGCATCGGCAATTCGGGCATGGGCACCTATCACGGCGTGGAGGGCTTTCGGGAACTGTCGCATGCGCGTACCGTCTTCCAGCGCAACCGCTTCTTCCCGATCGACCTGTTCTATCCGCCCTACGGCAACTTCGTGCAGCGCTTGGCGCTGAAGTTCTACCTCCGAAGCGCCGACCCGAAGCTCGCGGCCCAGCACACCGCTGATCGCCCATGATCCGCGCCGGCTGGCCCTCCGCTTTCCCGCTTTCGCTTTCCTAGTTCACGACGACCGACAGCGTGCTGCCCGGCGGAACCCGGACGACTTCGCTGTAGGTGCCTTCGATCTTGGACCGGATCACTGGAAAGCTCGCAAGCGCCTGCAGAAACTGCGGCGCAGCGCGCGGCAGCTTGCGGTTGGCTTGCCCGAGACTGGCCGGGTCGATCGCCGGCAACCTGAAGATGTCGTCGTTGCGCGCCGGCATGCTGTATTCGGCAATGCCTGCACCCAGCGGGATCAGCCCCGCCGAAGCCGCGGTGAATCGGCGCAGCTCTTGTCCGGTGCTCGAATCCGGACGGCGCGACTTGATCGCCTGGTCGAGGATGTCGGCCGACTTTGTCTTGGGTGGACCATTGAGCAGCGCCTTGTAGAAGTCGAGCCCGAACTGGCGATTCAGGAAACCGCCGAACGACCCGTTCACCGCATAGCTCTCGCAATTCACCCCCATCGGCGTCCATTCGGTCAGCCCGCAGTTGTAGCTGCCCGCACCGTTGTAGCTGAGATAGTACGGATAGCGCGAATCGCGGATGGCGTTGTGAGCGGGATCGATGTTGAAGCTCGCCCAGTCTTCCATCATCAATGCCGACATTTCTTCGAGCCAGGTATCGAACGTGGAGTCCGGGCCCATCTTCACACCTCGGCGATAGAAGTTCTGCATGTGCATGCCTTCATGCGCCATCACCGTCGCGATCTGCTTGACGCCCGTTTCACCGTCCAGATAGAGCGACTCCGAATCCAGGTACAGGCTCAAGGATTCATTGCTGTAGGCCCGGTCGCCAGTGCCCTTCTTGAAGTTGTTCAAGGCCCAGAAGTAGCCCACGAGGCCGTACGGCTGATGGTCGCGGTCGAAGTTGACGATGAAGATGTCGACTGGCTGCCCACTGCCCGGCAACAATTGCGTCGTGTCGTGATCGCCCCAAAGGGGCCCGCCGACTCGAACGAGCATGTCGTAGATCCCCCCCGGCGCCGCGAATTTGTCCAGCATGCGCATCACCAGCGTGTCCGACACGGCAGAAGGTGAGAGCTCGGCGGCCTCGACCCACACGTTCACCATCGTGCCGTCGCCGGCCGGGCGCCGAGCCGCGAGTTTGACCGTCCGCTGCGATTGGTCGTAGAGATAGATGCTGCGCTGGTCATTGACTGCGTAAGCGGCAAGCGGCGCCATCGATTTCATGATGCCCGACGGCTGCTTGGTCTGAGGATCCAGCAGTTTGGCGAATCCGGAGCGGTTGAAATCGTCGATCGCGCTGCGGTAGTCGCCCACGCCATCATGCGGTTCCACGATCGCCTTGTTTGCCGTTGCGACTATCTCGGCGCTCGCACGCACGTTCAAACCCGGCAGCGCCTCGGGCGAGTTGCCCTCGTTCGTCAACACCAGCGTCACCGTCTGCCCCTTGAGGCCAGAGATGGAGAGCGGCACATCCACCGGAGCCTGCGAGGCGTTGACGCCCTGCCAGACTCCCGTGCCGGTGCCCGCGTAGGTTCCGTCGTCGAGCGCTCCGCACGAATTGCACGTCGCCTTGACCGCGTTGGTTACTGTCAAATCGCTGGGAGGATTCGATGCCGTCGCCGGTGAAGTCTGCGCAGTTGCATAGCCGGCACCTCCGCCTCCAGCCCCACCGCCGCCGCCTCCGCCGCATGCGGACAAGAACATTGCAGCCACCAGCAGTGCCGTTGGTCTACACACTTGGTCGAATCGCGAATTGCTGCGCATGAGATCTTTCCTGTACGTTGAAGACACGTGCAATCGAAAGTGCTCGTTGCCGTGCAGAGCTTCTCGGGCTCCACCCGGATATCGGCAGCAGGGGCTGAAACTTGAATGTCGGACGGGCAGTTCGCCAGTTCCGTCAAGCTCATCGAACGCCCCCTTCAGAAGTGGCGGCGGCCCGACGAACTCCCTAGCATCTGGCGGACGCCATATTCACTGAAAGAATCCCAATGAAACTGATGACTGCATGCTGTGCATCGGACGATCACAGCCCCACGAGCAACGGCCGCCGGTCGTGGTTGAAAAAGGCAGCCGCAGGTGGCGGCGCCGCCGTCCTGATGGCCAGCATCGGCTTGCGAACAGATGACGCCGAGGCCGCCTCGCTGAACCAGGCGCAGCGCGACGCGATGACCCCAGACCAAATCATCGAGATGATGAAGAAGGGAAATCAGCGGTTCCGGTCAGGAAAGATGAAAGCGCACGACTATCTTGCGCAGAAACGCTCCAGCGCCTCCGGGCAATACCCGGCGGCTGTCATCCTGAGTTGCATCGATTCGCGTGCGCCGGCCGAGATCATTCTGGACATGGGCATCGGCGACAGCTTCAACGCACGCGTGGCGGGGAACATCTCCAACAAGGACATGCTGGGAAGTCTCGAGTTCGCTTGCGCCGCAGCGGGCGCAAAGGTAGTCCTCGTCATGGGACATACCGCTTGCGGCGCAATCAAGGGCGCCATTGACGGGGTGGAACTGGGGAGCCTGACCGGTCTGCTTGATGTCATCAAGCCCGCCGTCGCTGCGACGACCTACGCAGGCGAACGATCCGCCAAGAACGCCGAGTTTGTCGATGCGGTGGCTCGCACGAATGTGCAGCAGACGATGGACGCACTGCGCAGTGGAAGCTCGACCCTCGCAGATCTCGAAAAGAAGGGGCAGATCAAGATCGTGGGATCGATGTACAACCTTGCAAATGGTGTTGTCACGTTCATGGCTTGAACGAACAAAAAAAGCCGTTGCAAGTAACTTGCAACGGCTTTTTGCTTTTTGGCGGAGCGGACGGGACTCGAACCCGCGACCCCCGGCGTGACAGGCCGGTATTCTAACCAACTGAACTACCACTCCTGATAGACAACGTTCGCTCCGACTGGAGCCAAGTGTTGCCACTTGTGCCTTCTTCACCTGATGGTGAAAACTGGCGACCCTACGGGGATTCGAACCCCGGTACTCACCGTGAAAGGGTGATGTCCTAGGCCTCTAGACGATAGGGTCAAAACCTGGACTGCTTTCTCGACGCCCTGTTGGTGGAGGTAAGCGGGATCGAACCGCTGACCTCTTGCATGCCATGCAAGCGCTCTCCCAGCTGAGCTATACCCCCATGTGGGTGTCGAGCCTCAAATTATATACAGGTTTTCAGACCTTCCTGAGTCTCTCAATCACTTTCTCGCGAGAAAAAAGTGAGAGCACTGCATCGAGTGACGGGGTCTGCGGCGTACCCATGACAAGCACACGCACGGGCATTGCGAGCGCGGGCATTTTGATGCCATGTTCAACCAACACTTCCTTGATTGCAGATGAGATCGCAGCCTTATCCCAAGTGACATTCGCGAGCTTGTCCGCCAGCGTCGCAACCACCGGGCGCACGGCGTCGGTGAGGTGCTGCGCGCGATCCGCTTCGCTTGCAGCCACATCCGAATAGAAGGCTGCTGCCCAGCCGGCGAGTGCAACCGTGGTTTCGCACCGATCCTTGAAGAGTCCGCAGATCGCCGAGAGGCGGTCGTCGGCCGCGATGCCGCGCTTCTTCAATTGGTCTGCGACCAAAGGCGCCAGCGCATCGTCAGCCATTGCCTTCAGATGTTGCGCATTGACCCAGCGCAGCTTGGCTTCGTCGAACTGTGCCGCGCTGCGGCCGAGGTGATCCAGATTGAACCACCCGATGAATTGCTCACGCGAGAAGATCTCGTCATCGCCGTGGCTCCAGCCCAGCCGAGCGAGGTAGTTCACCATCGCGTCAGGCAGAAAGCCTTCATCGCGGAATTGCGTGACCGGCTTTGCGCCGTTGCGCTTGCTCATCTTCTCGCCCTGCTCATTCAGAACAGTCGGCAGATGCGCGTACACCGGCGGCTCCTTGCCGAGCGCCCGAAAGATATTGATCTGGCGTGGCGTGTTGTTCACATGGTCGTCGCCGCGGATCACATGCGTGATGGCCATGTCGATGTCATCCACCACGACGCAGAAGTTGTAGGTGGGTGTTCCGTCCGGGCGAGCGATCACAAGATCGTCGAGCTCGTCGTTGCCGATCTCGATGCGGCCCTTGACCTTGTCATCCCACGCGACCACGCCACCCTGCGGATTGCGAAAGCGAAGCACGGGCTGTACGCCTTCTGGAACCGGCGGGAGGGTCTTGCCGGGTTCCGGGCGCCAAGTGCCGTCATAGCGCGGCTTTTCCTTGGCAGCCATCTGCTTTTCTCGCAGGGCGTCGAGTTCGGCCATGCTCATGTAGCACCGATACACCAGACCGGTGGCCTGCATTTCGGCGAGCACTGCCTTGTAGCGGTCCATGCGCTGCATCTGGTAATACGGGCCTTCGTCGTGGTCGAGGCCCAGCCACTGCATGCCGTCCAGGATGACGTCGACGGCCTCCTGCGTCGAACGCTCCACATCGGTATCTTCGATCCGGAGAATGAAGTCGCCGCCGGTCGAGCGCGCAAAGGCCCACGGATAGAGCGCGGAACGGATGTTGCCGAGATGGATGAATCCCGTCGGCGAAGGGGCGAAGCGTGTACGTGTCTTTTGCGTCATGCGAGGGTGCTCAGGCCGCGCAGCAGGTCGGCCTTGATGTCGTCGATGTGGTCGAGCCCGACCGCGATGCGGATCAGGCCTTGGCTGATGCCGGCCGCCTGGCGTTGCGCTTCGCTGAGGCGCCCGTGCGAGGTGGTGGCTGGATGGGTGATGGTGGTCTTGGTGTCGCCGAGGTTGGCCGTGATGCTCAGTACGCGCGTGCTGTCGATGACCTGGAAAGCATTGGCGCGCGCCGCCTCGGGACCGTCGCCACGCACGTCGAATGACACGACCGCCCCGCCCTGCCCCGACTGCTGGCGCATTGCCAGTTCATGCTGTGGATGCGAAGGCAGTCCTGGGTAGTAGACCCGCGCCACACCGGCTTGTGTCTCGAGCCACTGCGCGAGCGCCAAAGCGCCTTCGCAATGCGCTTTCATGCGGATGCCGAGCGTTTCGAGCCCCTTGAGCACGACCCACGCGTTGAATGGCGACAGCGCCATGCCCGCAGTGCGCACGACGGGACCGAACACCTCGTTGATCAACTTTGCGGAGCCGCAGATCGCACCCGCCAGGACACGCCCCTGCCCTTCGAGGTACTTGGTGCCCGAATGAATGACGAGATCGGCGCCGAGTTCACTGGGCCGCTGCAAGGCCGGCGAACAGAAGCAGTTGTCTACGACCAATAGTGCGCCTGCGTCGTGCGCAAGATCGGCGAGAGCGCGAATGTCGCAGATGTCCGTCAGCGGATTGGTCGGCGTTTCGGCGAACAGCAGCTTGGTCGTCGGTCGGATGGCGATCTGCCATTCGGCGACGTCCGTCTGCGAAACGAAGGTGGTTTCAACGCCGAACTTGCCGAACTCGCGCCCGATGAGATTGAGCGTCGAACCGAACACCGAGCGCGAGCACACGACGTGGTCCCCCGCTTTGAGCAAGCCCATGCACATCATGAGGATCGCGCCCATGCCGCTGGATGCGCCAATAGCTGCTTCGGTGCCTTCGAGGGCCGCCAGCCGCCGCTCGAAGCTGGCGACTGTCGGGTTGGACGTGCGCGTGTACGTGAAGCCGTCTTCGGTGCCGGCAAATCGGCGTGCCGAGGTCTCCGCGTCCGGCTGCACGAAGCTGCTGGTCAAGAAGAGCGCTTCGGAATTCTCGCCGTACTGACTTCTTTCGAGCGCAGTGCGCACCGCCAGCGTGTCGCGGTGAAGTCCGGGTGGCAGGGGTCGATCGGTCACGTTGTTTCAGCTCAGGTTAGGAAGGGCCAGGCGGGACGAATCTTCTTCCGTCTCTTCGATGCGAGGACGATTTCCGTTCATCCTCGAGATGGCTTCCGTGTCGATGTCGCCGGTCACGTAGACGCCGTCGAAACAGGACGCATCGAACCCATCGAGCTTCGCGTTCAACGAACCGATTGCGCGCTTCATCGCGTCCACATCCTGGTAGATCAGCGCATCGCAGCCGATCAATTCGCGGATCTGTTCGATGGTGCGGTCGTGCGCCACCAGTTCGTCCTTGGTCGGCATGTCGATGCCGTAGACGTTGGGAAAGCGCACCGGCGGGGCAGCGCTGGCAAGGTACACCTTGCGTGCGCCCGCGTCACGCGCCATTTGCACGATCTCGCGGCTGGTGGTGCCACGAACGATGGAGTCGTCGACCAGCAGCACGTTGCGTCCCTTGAACTCGCTGGCGATCACGTTGAGCTTCTGGCGCACAGACTTCTTGCGGACCCCCTGGCCCGGCATGATGAAGGTGCGGCCGACATAGCGGTTCTTCACGAAGCCTTCGCGATAGGGCACGCCGAGCAGATGCGCAAGCTGCGTCGCGCTCGGCCGGCTGGATTCCGGAATGGGAATGATGACGTCGATCTCGCTTGGAGGGACCGTCGAAACCACACGCTTGGCCAAGGTCTCGCCGAGGTTCAGTCGCGCCTGGTAAACCGAGATGCCATCGAGCACGGAATCGGGCCGCGCCAGATAGACGAACTCGAAGATGCACGGGTTGAGCGTCGGCGAATCGGCACATTGCTGGGCATGCACTTGCCCCTGCAGATCGACGAACACCGCTTCGCCCGCGCCGATGTTCCGTTCGAAGACGTGGCCGGAACCTTCGAGTGCAACCGATTCGCTTGCGACCATCACGGTGCCGTCTGCGCCGCGACCCAGGGCGAGCGGGCGGATGCCATAGGGATCGCGAAACGCCAGCAAGCCATGCCCGGCGATCAGTGCCACGACGGCATAGGAGCCGCGCAGACGACGGTGCACGTTGCGCACTGCTTCGAACAGCGTTGCCGAGTTGAGCGCCCCGCCTCGCGTCGAGCGATCGATCTCGTGAGCCAGCACGTTGAGCAACACTTCGGAGTCGCTCTCGGTGTTGGTGTGACGGTGGTCGGTCGAGAACAGTTCGGCGCGCAGCGCATGTGCGTTGGTGAGGTTGCCGTTATGCACCAGCACGATGCCAAAGGGCGCATTCACGTAAAACGGCTGCGCCTCTTCCTCGCTGTAGGCGTTGCCGGCCGTGGGGTAGCGCACCTGGCCCAGCCCGACGTCGCCGGGCAGTGCGCGCATGTTGCGCGTGCGGAACACGTCGCGAACCATGCCCTTGGCCTTGTGCATGAAGAACTTGCGTTCCAGCAGTGTGACGATGCCGGCCGCGTCCTGGCCGCGGTGCTGCAGGAGCAGCAGTGCGTCATAGAGCAGCTGATTGACGGGGGCGCTACTGACAACGCCGACGATTCCACACATGAAGCAATCCTCTCAGGGCAGGTAGCTTGCCAACTTTTCAGGCAAAGCGGGTTTCAGGCCCTGCAATGCCGCATCGAGAACAATGGCGCTTCGCGATTCGTGCCACCAGGCACTGTCGCTCAACGCCAGCAAATGAACAACCACCGCAACGGCCAACAAAGCCGTCGCGCCGCGAGCCACGCCGAAGACGCCGCCCAGTATTCGATCGACGGGCCGCAATCCAATCGCGGTCACCAGCTTGCGCGTGAGCGAAGCAACCAGCCCCACTCCGAAGACCACCGCCACGAACACCAGCACGAAGCCTGCCGCATAGCGCCAGGTCGCGGCCGGATCGCCAAAAGGCAACCACCTGCCGACGTCTTCCGCAAGCCATTGCGCGCACAGGAAGGCAGCCACCCATCCGGCGAGCAACATCACCTCGAAGACCAGGCCGCGCATCAGCCCCAGCAACATCGAAACCACCACCAGGGCGACGGCGATCCAGTCGAGGAGGGCCACTTGGTTGGGTGCAGGCTACAAGCTGAGGATGGCTGCCGGCAAAGACAAGCCCTTGACCTTGCTTGCAGCGCGATCTGCCTCCGCGCGCGAAGCAAAGGGGCCGACACGCACACGCGTGCGTTCGCCATCGGCAGTCTTCGCGACGTGCATGTAGGTCTTGAGTCCTGCCTTTTCGAGTTTCTGGCGCACTTCCTT
Organism: Variovorax sp. 01N429; assembly: GCF_056399425.1. Lineage (NCBI taxonomy): Bacteria > Pseudomonadati > Pseudomonadota > Betaproteobacteria > Burkholderiales > Comamonadaceae > Variovorax > Variovorax sp. 01N429. The sequence goes on from NZ_JBFTRG010000007.1 coordinate 265,044, forward strand.
CGCCTTGTCTGCATCGGCGAACGCGCCGACCTGCACCACGAAACGGCCGTTTTCGTCGGATGTGGCGGCGGCGGACTTTGTGGTCGTTGCAGTGGAGGCAGTGGACTTGCCCTCGAGCAAGGCGCGCGCACGGCCGCCGTCATCCGATGCAACCGCTGGCTTCGGCGGCGCGGATTTCGGCTCGGGTTTGGCTTCGGCTTTGGGCTCGGGCTTAGGCTCGGGTTTTGGCTCGGCTCTGGCCTCCGCCTTTGGCTTCGGCTCAGGTTTGGATTCAGGCACAGGCTCGGAATTGGCGTTTGCCGGCGGCGCTGCGGCAGTGGCCTTGCCCTGCGGAATCTCGCTGCCGTCCGCTGCCTCAGTGATGATGCTGTCGTTGGCCGATGCGCTTGCACCGGGCTTGCCGGAGGCAGCGGGTGCGGGTGCCGGCGTGGACGGAAGCGTCAGTGGCTTGGCCTTGGCTCGATCCGGCACTTCGATGGGGATGTCGACAGGGACGGGACGCGGCTGCGTGTCGAACAGCAGGGGGAAACCGATGACGCCGATCAACACCAAAACGGCAGCGCCGACAAGGCGATGGCGTGCGCGCCGGCGCATTGCCTCGACGCTCTCCGCCGGTGGTGCCGAGGCGGCGGTGTTTCGCCCTTCGTTGCCCTGAGGACCGCGTGCGCGGAACTTGAAGAACGCCATGAAATTCGTTTTCCTGATGGAGTGCAGCGTGAGGTGGAAAAAGCGCCGGAGATCAGGCTGTTTCAGGAGCCCGGCGACAAGTGCCTGGCCCCCAGACGAGGGGTTCCGTGCTCGAGCACGCCACCCACGGTGAAGAACGATCCGAAGACGACGATTCTATCAGTGGGGTCCGCGTGCTCGATGGCCGCCTGCAGCGCTTCCACGGGTGTGTGGTGCGCGCTTCCGCTGACGTCCGAACGCTTGTTTTGAGCTTGCCAGCGAGCCAGCAAACCGTCCGCCTTGGCTGCGCGCTCCGTTGGCAAATCAGTGAAGTACCAGCGATCGATCATCGGCCCGATCCGGGACAGGATGGGCGCCAGATCCTTGTCGGCCATGACGCCGAAGACGCCATGGGTGGTCGGGTAGAAGCCCATCGCGTCGAGGTTTTCGGCGAGCGCGGCAACTGCGTGCGGGTTGTGCGCAACATCGAGCACCAGCGTCGGCTCGCCGGGGATGATCTGGAAACGCCCTGGCAGTTCGACCATCGCCAGCCCGTTGCGCACGGCCTGTGCGGTCACGGGAAGGCACTGCCGCAGTGATTCGAGCGCCGCGAGCACCCCTGCGGCATTGATCAACTGGTTGGCGCCACGCAATGCCGGGTAGGCCAAGCCACTATAGCGGCGGCCCCGGCCGCTCCAGCCCCACTGCTGCTTGTCGCCCGAAACATTGAAGTCGCGGCCGACGAGCCATAGATCGGCGCCGATGGCATTGGCATGATCGATCACGCTCTGGGGTGGAACCGGATCGCTGACGATCGCCGGACGCCCGGCTCGCAGGATGCCGGCCTTCTCGAAGCCGATGCTCTCTCGGTTGGGACCGAGGAACTCCATGTGGTCAAGATCGATGCTCGTGATCACGGCGCAATCCGCGTCGATGATGTTGACCGCATCGAGCCGGCCGCCTAGCCCGACTTCGAGGATGGCGACGTCAGGCTTGTTTTCCGCAATGCACAACAAAATGGCGAGCGTCGTGAATTCGAAATAGGTGAGCGCGACATCGCCGCGGCCGCGCTCGACGGCTTCGAAATGCTTCGCCAGTTCGGCGCCGTCGACTGCTTCGCCGCGCAACCTGAGCCGCTCCTCGAAATGCACGAGATGCGGAGAGGTGAAGACGGCCGTTCTGTAGCCGGCATGCGCGAGGATCGACTCCAGCATGGCGCAGGTCGAGCCCTTGCCGTTGGTGCCGGCTACTGTGATGACGGGGCAGTCGAAGGAAAGGCCCAGCCGCTCGGCGACTGCGCGGACCCGGTCGAGCCCGAGTTCGATGTTCTTGGGGTGCAGGCGCTCAGCGTGCGCCAGCCATTCGGCGAGGGTTTTCATGGAGCCCGGAATTGTCGCCGACGCGGGCCCGGGGCATCATCGAGGCATGACAACCCTTTATGGCATTCCGAACTGCGACACGGTCAAGCGCGCCCGCGCCTGGCTTGACGAACACGGTGTCGCGTACCGATTTCACGACTTCAAGAAGGAAGGCGTCCCCGAAGCCCGCCTGGACCAATGGCTGCTCGCGCCAGGTTGGGAAGCGCTGGTCAATCGCCGCGGAACCACATGGCGCCGCCTCGACGACGCGGCTCGCGCGACGGTGATCGATGCACCGTCCGCTCGCGCCGCCTTGCTCGCCAATCCAAGCCTGATCAAAAGGCCGGTGGTCGAGTGGGGGCCCTCCGCGGGCGTAACGACCGGATTTGATGCCGACCAATGGAAAAGCCATGTCGTGTAAACGGTTGAACCCAATCCAGGCCAGCGCGTCAAATCCGGTCATCGGGGCATGCGGCCCATTTTCAGGAGTTATGACATGAACACGAACACCCCTCGCAAGATTTCGGCACTTTCGGTATTGGCCGCCGCGCTGGCAAGCGGCGCCACCATGGCTCAGGCAGAACAGGTGTTGGCGAGAGTGATTTCCACCTCGCCGGTGACCGAGTCGAACGGGCACATCAGCTTCAATGTCACTTACGAATATGCAGGGCGCCAATACACCACCCGAACAGACACGCCTCCGGGGGCGAGCATTTCGGTGGACGTCGGCAACTATGGCGTGACCACGACGCCGGTGGCGCCGCAGTCCCAGATCGGACAGGCACCGGCGCCTCAGAACTGGGACAACGTCGTTCCGGAACAAGGTCTGGTGGTCTCCGGCGGCGGGGCTCCGATGCCAGCGCCCGTCTACGCACAGCCGGCCCCCGTGTACGTGCAGCCGGCGCCTGTCTACTACCCAGCGCCCGCTTACTATGCGCCGGCTTACGCCTATCCGCCAATCGGCATTTCGCTGGGCTTCGGCTACTCGCGCGGGTGGGGCGGCCGCTGGCGCTGAGTCCGGCATCGCGCCGCAGGCCCGGAGGGCCGGCCGGGAAGCCTAAAATCACCGGCTTTTCCAACCGGCGCCGACCGCGTCCGGTGCCACGCCCCTCCAATTTCATGAGCACAACCGAATTCCTCCAGAGCGCCTCGGTATCGACCAAGGCCAACGTGTACTTCGACGGCAAATGCGTGAGCCACAGCCTCACGCTCGCTGACGGCACCAAGAAATCGGTCGGCGTGATCCTGCCGTCCACCCTCACTTTCAGCACCGGCGCGCCGGAGATCATGGAAGGAACCGGCGGCAGCTGCGAATACATGCTTTCAGGTAGCAGCGAATGGGTGGCGTCGGGCCTTGGCCAGAAGTTCAGCGTGCCAGGCAACTCCAGCTTCCAGATCCGCGTGAGCGGCGAGCCCTACAGCTACATCTGCCATTTCGGCTGAACTGGTAATCAGAGCATGTCCACCATTCTCCAGAACGTTCCCGCCGGCCAGAAAGTCGGCATCGCCTTTTCGGGCGGCCTCGACACCAGCGCCGCGCTGCATTGGATGCGCAACAAGGGCGCCATTCCCTATGCCTACACCGCGAATCTCGGCCAGCCGGATGAACCGGATTACGACGAGATTCCCCGCAAGGCGATGCTCTACGGCGCCGAGAACGCCCGCCTGATCGACTGCCGCACCCAACTCGCCGCCGAAGGCCTTGCAGCGCTGCAGGCCGGCGCCTTCCACGTCACCACGGCCGGAGTGACCTACTTCAACACCACGCCGCTCGGGCGTGCGGTGACCGGCACCATGCTCGTTTCGGCCATGAAGGAAGACGATGTCAACATCTGGGGCGACGGCAGCACCTATAAGGGCAACGACATCGAGCGCTTCTACCGATACGGCTTGCTCACCAATCCGGCGCTGAAGATCTACAAACCCTGGCTCGACCAGACCTTCATCGACGAGCTGGGCGGCCGCGCCGAGATGTCGGAATTCATGCAGAAGGCCGGTTTCGCCTACAAGATGTCTGCAGAGAAGGCCTACTCGACCGACTCCAACATGCTGGGTGCAACGCACGAAGCCAAGGACCTCGAGCACCTGAACAGCGGCATGAAGATCGTCCAGCCCATCATGGGCGTCGCCTTTTGGAAGGACGAAGTCGAAGTCAAGCGCGAAGAAGTCATCGTGAGCTTCGTCGAAGGGCGGCCGGTCGCCATCAACGGCGTCGAATACGCGAGCCTGGTCGACCTGATTCTCGAAGCCAACCGCGTGGGCGGCCGCCATGGCCTGGGCATGAGCGATCAGATCGAGAACCGGATCATCGAGGCGAAGAGCCGCGGCATCTATGAGGCTCCCGGTCTCGCGCTCCTCTTCATCGCCTACGAACGCCTGGTGACCGGCATCCACAACGAAGACACCATCGAGCAGTACAGGGACCAGGGACGACGGCTCGGCCGCCTCCTCTATCAGGGCCGCTGGTTCGATCCACAAGCCATCATGCTGCGGGAGACCGCTCAGCGCTGGATCGCCCGCGCCATCACCGGCGAAGTGACCATCGAACTGCGCCGCGGCAACGACTATTCGATCCTGAACACCGTATCGCCCAACCTCACCTATCAGCCTGAGCGCCTGACCATGGAAAAGGGCGAATCCAGCTTCTCGCCCGCCGACCGCATCGGCCAACTCACCATGCGCAACCTCGACATCGTCGACACCCGCGACAAACTCGCCATCTACACCCGCGCCGGGCTCCTCTCCTCCACCCAAGGCGCCGCCCTCCCCCAGCTAAAAAACGACGACCCCAAGTAACCCCGCGCAAACCCAGAAACACCGCAGAACCGGCTCCGCCGGGCTGCTGGTGTTGCCCCCGGCAGGGGGTAGGCGAAGCGACACGAAGTGCGCGCAGCTTGGGGGCGAGCTAAATGACCACTGGCTCGGGCTCGAGACGGATTCCGAACCGTTCGTAGACGCTGGTCTGGATGGCCTTGGCAAGTGTCATCACCTCGCCGCCGGTCACCGGGTCCGTCTTGCCACCGCGATTGACCAGCACCAGCGCTTGCCGCTCATAGACGCCGGCATTGCCGACCGACTTGCCTTTCCAGCCGCAGGCGTCGATCAGCCAACCGGCCGCGAGCTTGATGGTGCCGTCCGCCATCGGGTAGTGAACGATCTTCGGGTCGCGCGCAATGATGTCAGCGCACTGTTCGGGCGTGACGGTCGGGTTCTTGAAGAAGCTGCCGGCATTGCCGAGCACGCGCCAATCGGGCAGCTTGGCGCGGCGGATCGCGCAGATCCAGTCGAAGATTTCCATTGCGCTGGGCGTGAAGTTGCCGGTTTCGGCCATCTTGCGTTCAAGGTCCAGATACCCGAGCACTGGCTTCCAGGGCTTTGGCAGGCGGAAACGCACTCGGGTGATGAGCGCACGCCCGGCGAGGCCAAAGTCGTTTACGCGCGTAGCGACATGCTTGAACACCGAATCGCGGTAGCCGAACGCACACTGCGCCGCGTCCAGCGAGAAAGCGCGGCCTGTGTCGAGGTCGATGGCATCCAGCGAATCAAATCGATCTTGCAGTTCGACACCATAGGCGCCGATGTTCTGCACCGGCGACCCGCCCACGGTCCCGGGAATGAGCGCCAGGTTTTCAAGCCCCGGGAAGCCTTGCTCGAGTGTCCACAAGACCGTGTCGTGCCAGACTTCGCCCGCGCCGGCTTCGACGACCCAGGCGTGCGACGTCTCTTCGAGCATCCTGAGCCCCTTGATCTCGACCTTCAGCACGAGCGGCTTGACGTCGCCGGTCAGCACGATGTTGCTGCCGCCGCCGAGCACGAACTTGGACATCGAGTGCCATTGCGCATCAGCCAGCAGCGCCGCCACGTCTGCATCGCCGGCGACGCGTGCCAGATGCTGCGCACGGGCCACGATGCCAAAACTGTTGTGCTGTTGCAGCGGTACGTTGTGCTCCACGATCATGGGAGAATTGTCGCATTCGCACCGCCGCGCGGCACTGCGCGTGGCCCTTTCAATTTGTTGCCGCCCGGAGCCTTCATGCCGTCTTTTGACACCGTTTGTGAACCCAACTTGCCCGAGGTCAAGAACGCAGTGGAGAACACCGCAAAGGAAATCGGAACGCGCTTCGATTTCAAGGGCACAGCGGCCGCTGTCGAGCTCAAGGACAAGGAAATCACCATGATCGGTGACGCCGAATTCCAACTCGTGCAGGTCGAGGACATCCTGCGCGCAAAGCTCACCAAGCGCAGCGTCGACGTCCGCTTTCTCGACAAGGGTGACGTCCAAAAGATCGGCGGCGACAAGGTCAAGCAGGTCATCAAGGTCAAGAACGGGATCGAATCCGAGACGGCCAAGAAGATTCAGCGCCTGATCAAGGACAGCAAGCTCAAAGTGCAGGCCGCCATCCAGGGAGATGCGGTACGGGTCACTGGCGCCAAGCGCGACGATCTCCAGGCAGCGATGGCACTGATCAAAAAGGACGTGCCCGACATGCCACTGACGTTCAACAACCTCAGGGATTGAGTGGCACACCCCCAGGCTTGCCCACTTCGTGTGGCCGCCCACCCCCTCGCCAGTGGAAACACCGGCTCGCCCCCAGGCTCGCGCACTTCGTGTCGCTCTCCACCCCCTACCGGGGGCAACACCGGCGGCCTGGCAAAGCCAGTTCCGCGGTGTTCCTATTTTTCGAGCGGCCCGGCTAAGTCGGTTCCGCGGTGTTCCTGGTCTTGGCGGGTGGGCGCGCTGGCGTTACTGGTGGCGGGCTGTACTTTGGCTCAGGCTCAGTCGGTGATGCTGACGGGGACTATTGGGAGCCGGGCGATACTGATGGTAGACGGCGGTTCGCCGAAGACCGTGGCGGTGGGCGAGACGTTCAAGGGGGTCAAGTTGCTGGCGCTGCAAGGTGAGCAGGCGACTGTCGAAGCCGGCGGCAAGCGCATGGCGCTGCGTATGGACACGCCGGCGAGCATCGGCGGAGCATCCAGCGTCGCAGGTGGGACGCGGATCGTGCTGCCTGTGTCGAGCGGCGGCCATTTCATGACGCAGGGAGCCATCAACGGGCGGGCCGTGACGTTCATGCTGGACACAGGCGCGACGAATGTCTCGATGTCGGCTGCCGACGCGCAACGCATCGGGCTCGACTTCAGCAAGGGGCAACCCGTGCGCATGAACACCGCCAATGGCCCTGCGCAGGGCTATCGCCTACGCCTGGATTCAGTGCGGGTCGGCGACGTGGAAATCTACGACGTCGATGCGATCGTCTCGCAGCAGCCGATGCCCTACGTCCTGCTCGGCAACAGCTTCATCAGCCGCTTTTCAATGCGGCGCGATGCCGACCAGATGGTTCTCGAAAAGCGGTTCTGAGGCTCAAGCAGCCGCGGCCGTCACAACGATTTCGATCTTGTAGCCGGGGTTAGCCATTGCGGCCTGCACCGTCGCGCGTGGCGGCGTGTTGTCGGCGGGAATCCAGGCGTCCCACACTTCGTTCATCGCGCCGATTTCAGCGATGTCGGCCAAAAAGATCTGCGTCATCAGGATGCGCGATTTATCGCTGCCGGCCTCGGCAAGCAAGCGGTCCACCATGGCGAGAACCTGTGCGGTCTGGCCGCGGATGTCCTCGGTGGTGTTGTCCGCCACCTGACCGGCAAGATAGATAGTGCCGTTGTGCACCGCCGTCTCGCTCAGGCGCGGACCGACGTGGAAGCGTTGAATGGTTGGCATGTTTTGTCCTTCTGTTTATTTACGAGCTTTGGAACCGAGCCTGGATTCGGTGCCAGCGGCAAGGCGCCGGATGTTCTCGCGATGCCGCCAGATCAGGAGCAGGCTCACGGAAACCAGCGACAACAACACCGTGAGGTCCAGCGGCCACGCGATGTCGCCGCCGATCAGGTAGTAAGCCGGCGCAAAGAAAGCGGCCACGATCGAAGCCAGCGACGAATAGCGAAAGAAAATGGCAATGATCAGCCATGTGGCGCCGGTCGCCAGCCCGAGCAGCCACGCGATGCCGACGAGTACCCCCGCCGCAGTGGCGACGCCCTTGCCGCCCTCGAAGCCGAAGAAGACGGGGTAGAGGTGTCCGAGAAATGCCGCCAAGCCGGCGAGCGCTGCAACACCCTGCCCCATGCCGAAACCCGCGCCGAAGTGCTGGATCAGGAACACGGGGATCCAGCCCTTGAGTGCATCGAGCAGAAGTGTCGCCAGCGCCGCGCCTTTGTTGCCCGAACGCAGCACGTTCGTGGCGCCCGGATTCTTGCTGCCATAGCTGCGAGGGTCCGCCATGCCGAGCGATTTGCTGACGATCACCGCAAATGACAAGGATCCGAGCAGGTACGAAAGAACGATCGCGATGAGCGAAGGAAAGTAAGAACTCACAGTGTCTCCGGGCCGGCAAACCCGGCGGCACGCCTCCGAATGAGGCAGCCGGCTATTCTGCCAGCGCGCACTGCACCGGCTTTGCGCCCAGCAGCTTCACGCAGACCTGCGGGTCGATCCCGATCAGATAGCCCCGCCGTCCGCCATTGATGGCGATGCGAAGCAGTTCAAGGATGGTCGACTCCACGTAGACCGGCATCTCGCGCCGCGTGCCGAACGGCGACGTGCCGCCGACAAGATACCCACTGTGCCGGTTCGCCACTTCGGGTTTGCAAGGTTCGACCGATTTCGCGCCGATCTGTCGCGCGAGATTCTTGGTCGAAACGGTGCGATTGCCGTGCATGAGCACGATCAGCGGCTTGGCGTCCTGGTCTTGCATCACGAGTGTCTTGACCACCGTGAAGGGATCGAAGCCGAGCACTTCGGCGCTGTGTTGCGCGCCGCCGTGTTCGAGATATTCGTACGGATGTTCGGTAAACGCGATGCCGTTCGCCCGCAGCAACTGGGTTGCGGGCGTTTCGGAAACGTGCGTTTTCTTGCTCACGTCGCCGTCATCAGGCTGCGGGATCGCGCATTTCCCAGCGGATCTTGTCGATCTCGGCCAACACCTGGGGCGAGAGCTTGGTGCCCCAGGCGTCGAGGTCCTCTTCAAGTTGGGCAAGCGAAGTCACACCGATGATCGTGCTCGCAACCTGCCATTTGGTGTAGCAGAAAGCCAAGGCGAGCTTTGTCGGGGTGAGACCGTGCGCCTTTGCCAGCGCGTTGTAGCGCCGCGCTGCCGCGAGCGCGTCGGGACGGCCCCAGCGCTGCTTGCGCACCGATTCATATCCCGAAATGCGCGCACCCTTGGGTGCCGAAGGGCCTTCGGTGCCGCTCTCGTCGTACTTGCCGGTCAGCAGGCCGAAAGCCAACGGCGAGTAGGCCAGAAGCGAAACACCAAGCCGATGCATCGTCTCGTCGAGGCCGTTTTCCAGCGCACGGCTGATCAGGCAATAGACGTTCTGTACGGTCGCAACCCGTGGCAGGCCGTGCTGCTCGGAAAGCCGCACGAATTCGTGGACCCCGTAGGGCGTTTCGTTCGAAAGCCCAATGGCGCGCACCTTGCCCGCCTTGACGAGCTTGCCCAAGGCTTCGAGCTGCTCATGAATCGACGTGGCCGACCTCTCCTTCGTCGGGTCGTAGTAGATCGAACCAAAGGCCGGCACATGGCGCTCCGGCCAATGGATCTGATAGAGATCGATCACGTCCGTCTTCAGTCGCTTCAGGCTTGCGTCACATGACGCGGCGATGTCGGCGGGCGTCATGCCCTCGCCTTCTCGCACCCACGGCATGCCGCGCGACGGTCCGGCAACTTTGGTCGCCAGCACGATCTTCTGGCGCATGCCGGGGTTCTTGTCGAACCAGTTGCCGATGATGGTTTCCGTAGCCCCGAAGGTTTCCTTGCGGGCCGGCACGGCGTACATCTCCGCAGTGTCGATGAAATCGATGCCGCGCTCGAATGCACGATCGAGGATCGCGTGAGCGGTCGGCTCATTGACTTGCTCACCGAAAGTCATGGTGCCGAGGCAGACCGGGGTGACGTGGAGGTCGCTCTGACCGAGTTGGATTTTTTGCATGGGCGAAATGCTACCTGCTGCCGCCTCCGCATGTCTTGCACCGGACTGCGCGGCGCTGGCGGCATCCGTATCATTCGAGCCCGATGTACCAAGCTCTCCGCGTCTCGCGCAGCGAATTCGTTCCTGTGCGCAATCTGAATTACCACGTGCGCCTGTGGGGCTCGCCTTCGACTGCGCGACCGCCGCTGGTGCTGCTTCACGGCTGGATGGACGTTGCAGCGTCCTGGCAATTCGCGGTCGACGCAATGGCGGACGATCGCTGGATCATTGCGCCGGATTGGCGAGGGTTCGGCCTCACCAGTGGCGGCAACGTCGACAACTACTGGATGCCCGACTACCTCGCAGACCTGGACTGGCTGCTGGACCACTATGCGGGTGAATCCCCCGTCGATCTGGTTGGGCACAGCATGGGTGGCAACGTGGCCATGCAATATGCCGGCGTGCGCCCGCAACGGGTCCGCCGGCTGGTCAACCTCGAAGGCTTCGGCATGCCTGCGTTTGTCCCCGAGCAGGCGCCGGAGCGCTATGGCAAGTGGATCGACGAACTCAAGCGTCTGCACCGCGGTGAAATGGCGCTGGCCGGCTACTCGCAGGCGGACGGCGTCGCCCGCCGGCTCATGAAGACCAATCCGCGTCTCACCCAGGACAAGGCCGACTGGCTCGCTGCTCACTGGTCGGTCGGCAAACCGCACCCGGACGGCGGTGATCGGTGGGAAATCCTCGGCGACCCGGCGCACAAGATCATCAACGCCCATATCTTCCGGGTCGACGAGACGTTGGCCCTCTATGCCGCCATCACCGCTCCGCTGCTGGCCGTGGAGGCCTCGGACGACAGCCTCAGCCAATGGTGGAAGGGACGCTACACGCTGGCGGAATTCCACGAGCGCCTGAAGAAAGTGCCGAACGCTCGCATCGCCCGGATCGAGGACGCCGGCCACATGCTGCACCACGACCAGCCTGCACGCCTGGCATCGTTGATCGAGGAATTTCTGAGCTCTTGAAAGCGGTTCCGGGCAGGCCGCCCTCCCCCGGACCCGGCCATGGCGGGCATGAGAAAATGCCCGGTTTTCCCCGAACACAGTCAGGACACCCCATGGATGCAGAGCAAATCAACCAAATCGGCGCAACCCTCGCGGACCTGACCGCCCGGACCGTCGATTTACGGAGGTATCTTTGACTACGATGCCAAAGCCGAACGCCTGAGGACGGTCAACGCATCGCTCGAAGATCCCAACGTCTGGAACGATCCCAAGAAGGCCCAGGAGCTGGGCAAGGAAAAGAAGTCGCTCGACGACGTGGTCGTCACGCTCGACCGCCTCACCAGTGGCCTGTCGGACAACACCGAGCTCTTCGAAATGTCGAAGGACGAAGGCGACATGGATGGCCTGCAAGCCATCGCCGATGACGCCGCCAAGCTCGAAGCGGACATCAAGCAGCTCGAATTCCGCCGGATGTTCAACAACCCGGCAGATCCGCTGAACGCATTCGTCGATATCCAGGCTGGCGCCGGCGGTACCGAAGCTTGCGATTGGGCCAGCATGCTGCTGCGCCAGTACCTCAAGTACGCCGAGCGCAAGGGTTTCAAGACCCAGATCGAAGACGAGACGCCGGGCGATACCGCCGGCATCAAGGGCGCAACTATCAAGGTCGAAGGTGACTACGCTTTCGGCTTGCTGCGTACCGAAACAGGCGTGCACCGGCTGGTGCGCAAGTCGCCCTTCGACTCCTCGGGCGGGCGGCACACCAGCTTTGCGAGCATCTTCGTCTACCCGGAAATCGACGATTCCATCGAGATCGAGATCAACCCGGCGGACGTGCGCACCGACACCTTCCGCGCCAGCGGCGCTGGCGGCCAGCACATCAACAAGACTGACTCTGCCGTGCGGCTCACGCACATTCCGACGGGCATCGTCGTGCAGTGCCAGGACGGCCGAAGCCAGCACAGCAACCGTGACGTCGCCTGGAAACGCCTGCGCTCGCGCCTGTATGACCACGAGATGCGCAAGCGCCAGGAAGAGCAGCAAAAACTCGAGGACAGCAAGACCGACGTGGGCTGGGGTCATCAGATCCGCAGCTACGTGCTGGACAACAGCCGCATCAAGGACCTTCGCACCAACGTCGAAATCTCGGCCACGCAAAAGGTGCTGGATGGCGACCTCGATGCTTTCATCGAAGCCTCGTTGAAGCAAGGCGTCTGATGCAGGGCGCGATGGAAAAGCCCGAAGCCCTGATCTTCGACATGGACGGCACCATGATCGACTCCATGCCCTGGCACGCCAAGGCCTGGGTCGAGTACGGGCGCCGCAACGGCCTCGATATCGACGTGCCTCATTTCATGCGGCGCACCACCGGCCGTACGGCGTTCGAATGCGCCTGCGAGCTCATGGGCCGCGAAGTCACGCCGGCAGAAAGCGCTGAGATCACGCACGCCAAGGAATCGATCTACCGCGAGCTGTTCGGTGCGGCATTTCGCGAGGTCGACGGTTTTCGGGCTTTCGCAAGCGCAGCGGCAGCACGAGGCCTCAAGATCGCTGTTGGCACCGCCGGGGACAAGCACAACATCGCCTTCACGATGTCGAATCTCCGCCTGGAGCGGGCTCCCCTGGCCATTGTTGGCGGAGACGAAGGGTTTCCGGGAAAACCCGAGCCAGCCATCTTTCTCGAAGCGGCGCGCCGCATCGGCGTCGCTCCTGAGCGCTGCGTCGTCTTCGAAGACGCCCCCTTCGGCATTGAGGCCGCCCGCCGTGGCGGCATGATGGCCGTGGCGGTCTGCACCACCCATAGCGCCTCCGAACTCGCGGGGCCGCACGTGATTGCGGCCGTGCGTGACTACAACGAACTCGCAAACTCAAACTTTCTGGAGACATTCGATGCTGTTGCGTGATGCCCAAGGCCAGCCCGTGGCGATTCGCCGCGAGGACTACAGCGCGCCTGCCTACTGGATCGATACGGTCGATCTCACCTTCGACCTGGACCCCGCCAAGACGCGAGTGCTCAACCGCATGCGGCTGCGCCGCAATCCGGACATGGCGCCGGAGCCGTTGCGCCTCGATGGCGACGAGCTCAATCTCGCCCGCGTGCTGGTCGACGGCCAAGGTGCGTCCTTTCGCATGGAGGGCGATCAGCTGGTGATCGACAACCTGCCAGAAAGCTTCGAGTTGGAGATCTTCACCACCTGCTGCCCGAGCAAGAACACCAAGCTCATGGGCCTCTTCGTCAGCGAGGACACCTTCTTCACGCAATGCGAAGCCGAGGGCTTCCGCCGCATCACTTATTTCCTGGACCGCCCGGATGTGATGGCGAGCTATACCGTGACACTGCGCGCCGCCAAGGCCGCCTACCCGGTGCTGCTGTCCAATGGCAATCTCGTCGAGCAAGGCGAACTGCCCGAAGGCCGCCACTTCGCGAAATGGGTCGATCCCTTCCGCAAGCCGAGCTACCTCTTCGCGCTGGTCGCTGGCAAGCTGGTGGCGCGCGAGCAGCGCATCAAGGCGCGCAATGGCAAGGAGCATCTGCTGCAGGTCTATGTTCGCGCGGGCGACCTCGACAAGACCGAGCACGCAATGAATTCACTCATCAATTCGGTGATGTGGGACGAAGCCCGCTTCGGCCTGCCGCTGGACCTCGACCGCTTCATGATCGTCGCGACCTGCGACTTCAACATGGGTGCGATGGAGAACAAGGGCCTGAACATCTTCAACACGAAGTACGTTCTCGCCAACCAGGCCACCGCGACCGATGCCGACTACAGCAACATCGAAAGCGTCGTCGGGCACGAATACTTCCACAACTGGAGCGGCGACCGCGTGACTTGCCGCGACTGGTTCCAGTTGTCGCTCAAGGAGGGCCTCACCGTCTTCCGCGACCAGGAGTTCAGCCAGGACCTGTGCGCCGATGCGTCGGCTCGCGCGGTCAAGCGCATCGAGGATGTGCGGGTCCTGCGCACCGCGCAGTTTCCCGAAGACGCCGGCCCGATGGCGCACCCCGTGCGGCCCGACAGCTATATCGAGATCAGCAACTTCTACACCGTCACCATCTACGAGAAGGGTGCCGAGGTCGTTCGCATGATGCAGACGCTGGTCGGCCGCAAGGGTTTCGAGCGCGGAATCACGCTCTATTTCGAACGCCACGACGGCCAGGCCGTGACTTGCGACGACTTCGCGCAAGCCATCGCCGATGCGAATCCCGAGTCCGATCTGGCGCGCCTGCTGCCCCAGTTCAAGCGCTGGTACAGCCAGGCAGGCACGCCGCGCGTCGCCGCACACGGCGTCTATGACGCAGCCAGCCGCAGCTACACGCTGAGCTTTGTTCAAAGCTGCCCGCCCACACCGGGCCAGCCTGTCAAGGACCCATTCGTGATTCCGGTGAACATCGGCTTGCTGAGTGCCGACGGGCGCGAACTGCCGCTGCAACTCGAAGGCGAAGCCGAGGCGACGCAAGGCACGCGCACCCTCGTGCTCACGCGTGCCGGCGAGCAAATCACTTTCGTCAATGTCGACGCGGAGCCGGTGCCTTCGATCCTGCGCGGGTTCAGCGCACCGGTGATCCTCGACTACGACTACGCCGACGCGCAGCTGCTGACGCTGCTCGCCAACGATCCCGATCCGTTCAACCGCTGGGAAGCCGGACAGCGCCTGGCCCTGCGTGCCGCTCTGCGAGCCATTGCGTCGCCGGCAAGTCCGGGCGAACTGCCGCTGAACGACGCGTTCATCGACGCGATGCGCAGTGTGCTGCGCCATCCCCAGCTCGATGCGGCCTTCAAGGAACTCGTCCTGACGCTGCCGTCGGAGACCTATATCGCCGAACAGCTCGAGGTGGTCGACCCCCAGCGCGTGCACGCAGTGCGCGAAGCCATGCGGGCGCAAATCGCCACCGCACTCTTCGCCGACTGGGAACAGGTCTACGAGCAGAACCGCGACACCGGCGCCTATACGGCAGACCCGGTTTCGTCTGGCCGCCGCGCCTTGGCGGGCATCGCGCTCACGCACCTGTGCCTTGCCGCGCGTGCATCCGGCGACACCGTGTGGCCCGGCAAGACGCTTCAGCGGTTCAAGGACGCGGGCAACATGACCGATCGATTCAACGCCCTGAACGCGCTGGTCTCCTCCGGCCATGCGCTCGCTGCACAGGCATTGGCGCGTTTCCACGAGATCTTCAAGGATGAAGCGCTGGTGATCGACAAGTGGTTCTCGCTGCAAGCAGGTGCACCCGACCGCGGCGGCGACATCCTGCCGCTGGTCAAGCAACTGATGAAGCACCCGGACTTCTCCATCAAGAACCCGAATCGCGCACGCAGCGTGATCTTCAGCTACTGCAGCGGCAACCCCGGCGGCCTGCACCGTCCAGACGCCGCGGGCTATGTGTTCTGGAGCGACCGCGTGATTGAACTCGACGCCATCAACCCGCAAGTGGCCGCACGTCTCGCGCGCGCGCTCGACCGCTGGAGCAAGCTCGCCGAACCCTACCGCAGCGCCGCACGCGAAGCCATCGCCCGCGTCGCCGCCCGCCCCGACCTCAGCAAGGACACTCACGAAGTCGTCACACGCGCATTGGCCGCCTGACCGATCAAGGACCTCCCTACATGGCTCAACACAAGATTTCACTCACACGCTACCTCGTCGAACAACAGCGCGCCGACGGGTTGATCCCCGGCCAGTTGCGCCTGCTTCTCGAAGTGGTCGCCCGCGCCTGCAAGAGCATCAGCCAAGCCGTCAACAAAGGCGCGCTCGGCGGCGTACTCGGCTCGGCCGGCAGCGAGAACGTGCAAGGCGAAGTACAGAAGAAGCTCGACATCATCGCCAACGAAGTGCTCATCGAAGCCAACGAATGGGGCGGCCATCTCGCCGCGATGGCGAGCGAGGAGATGGACAGCATCTACGTCGTGCCCAACCGCTATCCGCAAGGCGAATACTTGCTCCTCTTCGATCCCCTCGACGGATCGAGCAACATCGATGTGAACGTGAGCATCGGCACCATCTTCAGCGTGCTCAAGAAGGCGGACGACACGCCCGGTGTTCAGGAAAGCGATTTCCTCCAGGCGGGCAGCAAACAGGTTGCTGCGGGCTACTGCATCTACGGCCCGCAGACCACGCTGGTGCTGACAGTCGGCGCGGGCGTCGCGATGTTCACGCTCGATCGCGAGCAAGGCTCCTTCATGCTCACGCAGGAAGACATCCAGATCCCGGCCGACACCAAGGAATTCGCGATCAACATGAGCAACATGCGCCACTGGGACGCCCCGGTGAAGCGCTACATCGACGAATGCCTCGCCGGCAAGGAAGGCCCGCGCGGCAAGGACTTCAACATGCGCTGGATCGCCAGCATGGTGACCGACGTGCATCGCATCCTGATGCGCGGCGGCATCTTCATGTACCCGTGGGACAAGCGCGAGCCTGAAAAGGCAGGCAAGCTGCGCTTGATGTACGAGGCCAATCCGATGAGCTGGCTCGTCGAGCAGGCAGGCGGCGCGGCCACCAACGGGCGCACACGCATCCTCGATCTGGAGCCTTCGAAACTGCACGAACGCGTTGCTGTTGTGTTGGGGTCAAAGAATGAAGTCGAGCGAGTGACTGGCTATCACGAGACGCTATAATCGCGAGCTTAGCCGGTGTAGCTCAGTCGGTAGAGCAGCTCATTCGTAATGAGAAGGTCGGGTGTTCGATTCATCTCTCCGGCACCAATCGCAGGTAAAAAAGTCCGCTATCAAATCGATAGCGGACTTTTTTTGTTTTTGGTCTTCCTTAGGCAACTGCAGGCAAGTTCAAGCGGCATGGGCGCCTCGCATCTTTTCTCCAACGCATGGGACACAAGCCGATGCAGAAAGCTCTGCAACTCGAGGTCTTGGAAGACGAGCTTCGGGCCTGCCTATGGAACACAGTGGCGAAAGGCCTCTGGTTCCGCACTCGGGGATGCGCCGATGTCTGGCGGCTGCTGGCGCCATGAACTTGAATTCAGAACCCGGCGACCACACCTGCGTCAATAGCGAATGGCAACCGGATCGTCTACAGTCTGCGACTAGGACGGAGGACGCAGCATGCTCGAAGACACCTGGAGTCTCTTGAAGCTTGTGTTTGGATCAAGCCTTGTTTCGGGCGTCGTCAGCGTCCTTATCGTGGCGCCGCTTACCGCGACTTTGATCGAACGCCGACGCCGAAACAAGCTGCGAGACCTTCGTCAAGTCACGCTTTCGGTGCTGTTGGAAGACTTCCGCGCCCTTGCCAGGCCGTTGCTGATGAGCTGGATCAATTTTCAAGCGATGGAACGAGACAACGCCTTCGCCCCCACTCTGCTTGCGATCGCGCACAAATCCCACGCTAAAGCGATCGAATGGGACATCGCGAAGTTGGAGGATCTAAAGTTTTCCCGAGCCGTGGTCAAACAGCAGATCGATCAATTCGATAAATATCGAAAGGAGGCGATTAGGTGGCTCGAAGACTTCGAAGCGGCAGTGACCCGCACACTTGCGCAGACATCGTATTTCTCCGACAAGCTCGAACCCACCGAGTTCACCGCGGTGCTGGTAATCCGTGCGGAGCTGACGGAAGCAGTCCGTTGCACTCGCTCCTGGATCTTCTTCCTGCAAAGCGGACAACCTGGAGCAACACAGGAGCCGCTGAGTTTCAACTACTCGGGGGCTCTTTCAAGATTTCCGCAATACGTAGAGCAGTTCGGAAAAAGAGAAGACAACGATCCACCTCTTGTTCGAATCCTGGATCGTCACCTTGTTCCACTCGCCTATCCGAGGGAAGAGATTGAAAAATGGCTGAATACACCGCTATATACGTACTCTGAAGCGGACCTGTCAGAAGAGGTTCGAAATACTCTCGGCAGCAGCTTCGCAGACATATTGAAGGCACTCCCCAGCGTCGATGAACAACGACGCATGTTCAAAGCACTCGCTGAAGTCGATCGCAGCGCATTTGCGGAGTACCTTGCCGACTATGAGCACTGGCTACGGACCAAAAAGGAGGCAGCCGTTGGCCAACCTTCGACTTCGTCCTGAGCATTGGCCGGTGACGGGACCCAGTTCGTGTTCAGTTGCTCGTGGCTCGGCAGCCCCATGAACGTTCAGGGCCGCGCTTGTACCCGTCGCCGGCTTGTTGACCGGCCCGACCACCTCTCAGCATTGAAACCTGCGCCTCTTTCCCCCGCGCCTACGTGAAGTAATAGGCATACTTCAGTACTAAATCCAGCGCCCCGCGAGCGAAAACCACTCGCCGTTCGGAGAATCCGGTTGAAACGCTTGGAACTCCATGAACAACAACCGCGTCGGCTATCGCTTCGCCATCCTCGGACTCGTCTCTCTCGCTTTCGGCATCGCCTGCGTCGGCTGGGCGCCTTTATTGGGCGGCTTCAGCTTTGTCGGCGCGACCGCGTCGGTGTTCCTGGCGATGCTCAGCTTCAGCAAGTTGGCAGCGCTTCGTCGGCTGTTGCCGGATGCTCCCTCCACTCCGATCCCGGAAGCCAAGCGCGAGTCAGTGCGCGCGCCGATCGTCCCCCGTCAGCGCCGCGAAGTTGACGATCAGGTCAATGACGACAATGACGATGAGGAGGCGGAGCTCGCGGCCAGGCTGGCTGCATTGCGTGCCGCTGTGCAAGGTCCTAGCGAGCACCGTCCTGCCCCACGCGAGCCCGAGCAGGCGCATGGCGAGGAGCAAGCGCCCGATGCAGGAATCACGGTCATCGAGGAAACACCGCTCGAGCCGGACCTGGCCACTCTGTTCGAGGCTCCCGCAGTCGAAGCGCCGCCCGCGCCGACAACGCCCGCCTCCGGAATGCGGCAAATGGATGATCTGCGCGCAGAGCTCGCGCGCCTTCGGGAGAACGCCCGGATGCGGCAGGCTGCGACACCTGTCAGCGTTGCACCGCCAAACTTCCTCGAGGCGCCGTCGCACGCATCGGCAGCACCAAGCGCCAGTGATGCCGCGCTCCACGCTCCCGAGCTATTCGCTCGAACGGAATTCTCCGGGCTGCCAGGCGAGCGGCCCGCGCAGTCATCCCTGCAAGAAGAAGAATTTCCGAGAACGGAGTTCGCAGGCCTCAGGGCTCCGTCCCCCTCGCGCACATAGCGCACCCCTTCAGAGCAGCTCCTTGAGCCGAGCTCTCAGGCGACTGATCGCCTGGCTGTGCAGTTGGCAGACGCGACTCTGGCTCACCTCGAGGATCGCGCCGATCTCGCGCAGGTTGAGTTCTTCCTCGTAGTAGAGATTCAGCAGCAACTGGTCGCGCTCTGGCAGGGCCGAGATGGCATCGACGAGCTGATGCCGAAATCCGCTTTCCAGCAGCTGCTCCAGCGGATCGTCGCTGTCGCGCTGGCCCCGGCGTGCATCCTGCGCGTGCAAATCGAGGAACGGATTCTCCGCGTCTCCCTTCGCAAAATCTTCGACGTAGAGCAATTGGCAACCCTGGATCTCCTGCAGCAGCGACTGATAGCCCTCCAGGTCCATCTTCAGCTCCTTGGCGATCTCGCCTTCAGTCGGGGAGCGTCCAAGGCGGTGCTCCAGCTTCTGGATGGCCTTCTCGACGCCGCGCGCCGATTGGCGCAAGCCTCTCGACCCCCAGTCGCTGGCGCGCAGTTCGTCGAGCATCGCGCCGCGGATGCGCTGGCTGACGAAGGTCTCGAACTGCGCGCCCTTGTTGTCCTGATAGCGCGACGATGCATCGAGCAGGCCGATCATGCCGGCCTGAATGAGGTCGTCGAGTTCGACGCTGGCGGGCAGCTTGGCGATCATCTGCAGTGCGATGCGCCGCACGAGCGGCTGATGCTGCTCCAGAAGATGGGACTTCTCGATGGTTCCCTGAGCGGTGTACACGTCCGGTCCTTGTTCCGATGTTCAGGTTTGCTGTTCAGGCGGCGACTGCGCGCGACGCGCGGGTCGCACCAGCAGTCGAAGTTGCAATGCGGCGTTCGCGCGTGGCTTGCGCGGGCATGCGCCACGGCCATTGGCCCATGTCGCTGGCGACGCGGCGGAAGTCCACCGCGACGGGGCTGGCCGGAAAGGCCTCCACCATCGTCTGGCTCAATCGCCGTGCGTCCGCAAGGTGTGCATCTGCGCGAACCCAGCCGGCGGGCTCCAGCGAGACAGCGAGGTAGCGGCTGCCGGTGTTGGCGAGGTTGCCCATGACCGTGTGCGCCTCTTCGGCGTTCGAAGCCTTGTTTACCAGGAAGCGCAACTGCTTCAATCCGTGTGCGTAGTGCAGCCTCTTGATGCCCGAGTACGCGGTGGTCACCGAAGCGGCATTGGGTTGCAGCACGAGCACCAGTTCGTCCGCACCCTGCGCGAGCACTGACAACCGCCCCTCGGCATCGAGCGCGGCATCGATCAGGACGACGCCACCGCGGCACAGCGAACGCACATCCGCTTTCGCATGCACCATGCCGATCGGCGCTGGCAGCACGTCGACACCGCAACCGGCGCGGGCTGCCGCACCAGCGCACGTCAAGCGGCGATCGGCCACGTCGGCGAGCACGCCGGGCGGCTCGACCGCCCACAGCGCGGCCGCGGAATCGGCGGCGGGATGATGCTCGTCAAGCAGCAGGACGTCCTTCCCCTGATGCACGAGGGCCGCACCCAGGTTCATGGCGGCGGTCGTCGCACCGTCGCCGCGGCGCATGCCCGCAAGGGCAATCACCCGCGTGGGCGTGTGCGACAGGAGGCGGCGCAGTCCGTCCGCCTGGTCGGTCACCAGCTTGGTCATACAGCGCTCCTCAATCTTGCTTCTCCATCGGCTTCGGCTGCTGCGTAGGCGCGGTCGATTCGGTCCCGAGCGCCTCCAGCAACAGGAAGAGCTTGCTCACGCCGACATACAGCGCGTTTCCGGTCAAAGGCCGGCTCGACCGCACAGGACGCCCCGTCAACTGGTTGAGCAGCATTCGCGTGCGCTCGGCCCACTCGCCGTCTGCATGCAGCAGACGCCAGACGGTCGTGCCGACTTGTCCGGCGATCAACAGCCGCTTCATCATGTCGGGGTCACCCAGTTCACCGATGCCGCCGACGAGTTGCACGCCCTGGCGGATCAGCCGGAAGCACGGCTCCGCTTCAGCAGCCCATGACTGCCACTGCGCGAGCTGCCGGGCCGATACATGCATGCCGATGTTCGACAGCAGATACGTCTGCGCGATGATCTTGTTGCCCCGCGCATCGGTCACGCGCGTCACCACGCAGCGCAACGTCGGCACAGTGCATTGGTCAGGGATGCCGCGAAGTTGCACTTCGACATGGGCTTCGCACTGCATCGCCGCCTTGCCGCGGAACATCACCACCCTCGCCTCACCGAATGCATATTCGAGGCGCGACAGCTTGCTCGATGCGCCGTTCTGCGGATCGATCACGCCCGTCGAGCCCGGCGCGCGCGCAAACCACTTCTGCCCTTGCGCCTGCCATTCAGCCATGAACTCGAAGGCGGGCAGACGCGGCAGCGCATGCACGAGCGCTTTGCCGAAATCCTGCTGCCGGAGCCATTGCACCTGTCGCGCGCCGGGCTTGCGTCGCGCATCGGCGCCGCCACCCACAGCCGCTGTCGACAGCCACTGGTTGGGCGCGGAAAGCGGTTGGCCGGTGCGGTCCGACATCAGAAGGCTGCCCTGGCATTCATAGGCATCGCCGCCTTCGTTCGAACGCAGGCCGACTTGTCCGCTCAGCGCCAACACATGCTGGTCGCAACCGCCCGCGATCTCGCCGCGAGCGTGGGTCATGAGGTCCTGCAGCACTGTCTTCTGGACGACGCCTTCGTCACCCGCATTGCGCCAGAGGCGGCGTGCTGCCTCGAAGCCGATCGGCGCGCCCGCGAGCGCACCGGCAGCCGTTGCGAGCTCCTGCGCGTCGTGTGCCATGGCGCGGATGAGGTTCTGGTATTGCGTGCGAAGCCGGTCGGCTTCCGCGCGTGCCTGGACGACTTGCGCCGAAGGCGCCGCGCCCGAAGGCTCGTCCTGCATGTCGATCTCCGCGGGCACGAAGAGCGGGTTATGCCGGCGAGGCTGGAACACACTGTCCACCAACTGTGCGCGATCGGCCTGCATCAGATTCTCCGGCACCTTCTGGCCGCTGGAGATGTAGTGCACCGGGAGCCGGTGGCGGATCACGGTGTCGATGAGCGCACCCGGATGCGTGGCCTCGTCGACCTTGGTGAAGATGCAGCCGGCCAGCTCGTTGCCACCGCCATGGCGATAGGCGTGTACGACTTCATTGAGCGTGTCGCCGTGGCTCGTTGCATTCAAGAGCAGCAGCCGCTTGACGGGCCGATGGCTGTTGCACAGCATCGCGATCTGATCCGAGACCGCACGGTCGCGCTGGCTCATGCCGACGGTGTCGATGAGCACCATGTGCTTGTCGCGCAGGTCCTGCAGCACGAGGTGCAGATCGGCGGCGTCCTTCACGCCGTATACCGGCACGTTGAGGATTTGTCCGTAGATGCGCAATTGCTCGTAGGCGCCGATGCGATAGCTGTCGGTGGTCACCAGCGCCAGCTTGTCGGCGCCGAAGCGCATCACGCAGCGCGCGGCCAGCTTGGCGGTCGTGGTGGTCTTGCCGACACCAGTGGGTCCCATCAGCGCATACACCCCGCCTTGCGCCAGCAGGGCATCTTCATCTTCAAACACGGGCACGGCGCGAATCAACTCGGCCCGGGCGAAGGCCATGCCTTGCGCGTAGGTCTGGCCTGTGGGCAGCTTTTCCAGCATGGCCTTCGACAGGCGCGCGCTGAAGCCGGCACCGAGCAGCGTTCGCAGCAGGCGGCCACGCACGGGATCCTGCCGCTGCTTGTCGTTCCACACGACGCTTGCGAGTTGCTCTTCGAGCATGCCGCGCATGGAATGCAGTTCGTTGAGAACAACGTCGGTGTGAACAGGCGCGGCCTCTGGCTCGGCCTTTGCCGCCACTGCAACCGGCGGCACAGTTGGCCGGACCGGCGCCATCGGCGCAACCGGCGCCAGCGGCGTCGGCGGCGTCGGCGAAGCAATCGGCTCAGCGGCCTTCGCGGACACCATCGGCACTGCGCTTCGGAGCGCCTGCGTAACGTCGCCTTCGACCATCGCCACGATCTCGACGCCGTCGGGCAGCGCCCGATTGCTCAACACGATGGCCTCGGCGCCGAGGGCTTCGCGCACCAGGCGCAGTGCTTCACGACTGGTCGTGGCAACGAATTTGCGGGCCGTGGCCCGCACGTCTGTAGAAATACTCAACCTCTTCCTCCAATGGTGGCGGTGACTTTGATGTTGCGAGCGTCAGGGATCTCCGCATGGGAGAGCACCTTGAGTTGCGGCAGGCTGCGGCGCAGGAAACGGGAAAGCAGGACGCGCAAGCCGTGCTGAACGACGAGCACCGGTGCAAGGCCCATCTGCTCCTGTCGTGCGATGGCTGCCTGTGTCTGGCGCAGCAGGTTGTCGGCGAGTCCGGGCTCGATGCCGCTGCTGCTGGCCATCGCCTGCTGCAGCACGCCGTCGAGCGAACCGTCGAGCCCGATGACCTGCAATTCCGTGTCGCCGGGGAACAGGTGCTGCACGATCGCGCGGCCCAGCGCGAGGCGCGCCAGCGTCGTGAGTTCGGTCGCGTCCTTCACGGCCGGCGCGTGCTCGGCCATCACGTCGAGGATGGTGCGCATGTCGCGGATCGAGACTTCCTCGTCGAGCAGGTTCTGCAGCACCTTGTGCAGCGTGCTCAGCGAGACGACCTTCGGCACGAGGTCCTCGGTGAGCTTGGGCGCCGTCTTGGCGATCTGGTCGATCAGTTGCTGAACTTCCTGGCGGCCGAGCAGTTCGGCAGCATGCGTCTGGATCAGGTGGTTCAGGTGCGTCGCCATCACCGTACAGGCATCGACCACCGTGTAGCCGTAGATCTGTGCTTGCTGGCGCAGGTTGCCGTCGATCCACACTGCCGGCAGCCCGAAGGCCGGGTCCTGCGTCACGGTTCCCGTCAAGGTGCCGGTGACCTGACCGGGGTTGATCGCCATCCACTGGTTGGGGAAAGCCTCGCCGCGCCCGATCTCCACACCCTTGAGGCTGATGACGTAGCTGTTCGGCTTGATCTCCAGGTTGTCCCGAATGTGGACCACCGGAACGAGGAAGCCGATCTCCTGCGCAATCTTCTTGCGGATACTCTTGATGCGGCCGAGCAGTTCGCCTTGCTGCGACTGGTCCACCAGCGGGATCAGGCGATAGCCGACTTCCATGCCCAGCGGATCGACCAACGCGACGTCGTCCCAGGTGGCCTCCGCCGCTTCGGGCGACGGCATCACCGCAGCCTGCGCCGCAGCCGTCTGCTCCGCGGTGACGACCGGCTTGCGGAGGAACACACGCCGGCCGGTCCAGGCCAGGCCGCCCGCGATCAGCAGGAAGGCCAGGTTCGGCATGCCCGGGATCATGCCCATCAGGCCGATGATCCCGGCGGTCAGAAACAGCACTTGCGGGTTCGAGAAGAGCTGGCCCGTCAGTTGCCGGCCCACGTCCTCGTCCGTCGCAACGCGCGACACGATCACGCCGGCCGCGGTCGAAATCACCAGTGCCGGAATCTGCGCGACCAGGCCGTCCCCGATCGCGAGCAGCGTGTAGGTCGTTCCGGCCGTCGAAAAGTCGAGGCCATGCTGCACGACGCCAACGACGAGCCCGCCGATGATGTTGATGACCATGATCAACAAGCCGGCAACCGCATCGCCACGCACGAACTTGCTCGCACCGTCCATCGAGCCATAGAAGTCCGCTTCCTGCGCGACTTCGGTACGGCGCTTGCGTGCGACGTCTTCGCCGATCAGGCCGGCATTCAGGTCGGCGTCGATCGCCATCTGCTTGCCCGGCATCGCATCCAGCATGAAGCGCGCGCCGACTTCCGCGATGCGGCCCGCACCCTTGGTGATCACCATGAAGTTGATAAGCACCAGGATGATGAACACCATCACGCCCACAGCGAAGTTGCCGCCGACCAGGAAGTGCCCGAAGGCCTCGATCACCTTGCCTGCCGCGTCGGGCCCGGTGTGCCCGTGCATCAGCACCACGCGGGTCGACGCCACGTTGAGCGACAGCCGCAGCAGCGTGGAAAAGAGCAGCACCGCCGGAAAGGCAGCGAAGTCCAGCGCCTTCATGGTGTACATGCTCACCAGCAGCACCATCACGGACATCGCGATGTTGAAGGTGAACAGCAGGTCCAGCAGGAAGGCCGGCAGCGGCAGCACCATCATGCTCAGGATCATGATGATGAGGATCGGCCCGGCCAGCCCCTTGAATTGGCTGCCGGAGAACATTTGCGTCGGCAGACGCATCAGGTTTGCCATCGAGTTCATGCGGCCTTCACGGTGTATTCGAGTGATTCAGGGATCGGCAGGTCGCGCGGCGTTCGCGGCGCTTCGCCGCCTTCGTCCTTCCAGCGCTTGAGCTGGTAGACCCATGCGAGCACCTCGGCCACGGCCGTATAGAGGCCCGACGGGATCTCGTCGCCCAGCTTGGTGTGCTTGTAGAGCGCCCGCGTAAGAGGCGGCGCTTCGAGGATCGCAACCTTGTTGGCTGCAGCGATCTCACGGATGCGCAGGGCCACCTGATCGGTGCCCTTGGCCACCACGCGAGGGGCGCGCATGTCGCTGTCGACGTATTTCAGTGCCACGGCAAAGTGCGTGGGGTTCGTCACGATGATGTCCGCCTTGGGCACTTCGGACATCATCCGGCGCCGGGCAACCGCCTGTTGCTGGCGGCGGATCTGCGCCTTGATGTGCGGGTCGCCTTCGCTTTCCTTGTGCTCCTGGCGAAGGTCTTCGCGCGACATGCGCAGCTTGCGGTAGTAGGTCCACAGCTGCCAGGGCACGTCGATCAGCGCAACCAGAAGCAGTGCGCCTGCAATCAACGCGCAGTTGCGTCCGACGAACATCATGGTTTGCGGCAGCGCGGCGCTGGCCGGAAGCGCCGTCAGCTGGATCACCCCGGCAATGTTGCGTGAGATGACCAGGTACGCCACGCCGCCGATCAGCATCGACTTGGCCAGTGCCTTGGTCAGCTCCACCAGCGATTGCGTGGAGAACATGCGCGCCACGCCGGCCAAGGGATTGAGCTTGCCGAAGTTGGGCGAGACCGCCTTGCCCGAGAACAGCCAACCGCCAAGCAGCATCGGTGCGACGACGGCGGCCACTACCATCATCGCGAAAAGAGGGGCGAGGGCCAGCAACGTCTGCAGTGCCATCGCTCCGGTACGCAGCATCATCTGCGACGGATCGAACACCGCGTCGCGTTCGAAGTGCAAGCCCTTGCGGAGCGCAGCGTCCATGGTGCCGCCGAGGGACGCTGCCGAGAACCACAGGCCTGCGATGGCCGTGCCCAGCATCACGAACGTGGTCAGTTCCCGCGAGCGGGCCACGTTGCCTTCTTCGCGCGCCTTCTCCAGGCGCCGCGCAGAAGCCGGTTCGGTTTTTTCGAGATCGCTTTCCTCAGCCATGGCTGATTATTCGATTCGTGGGCCCCGAACAATCGCCCGATCAAGCGTGCTATCGCCCTCCTTCTCTGCGAATCAAGTGATCAGAAGCCGAGGCTTTCCAGCAGGTCGTCGACCTGCGACTGGTCCGTCACCGCGTCGGGATTCCCCGGCACGATCTGCGGCCCGTTCATCAGGTTGTTGCTGCTGATTTCCTGTCGCTTCTCGGCGGGCGAGTTGTCGATCAGCACCTGCAGCAGTTGCGTCTCGACCTCGTTGACCACTTCCATCATCTTCTTGATGACCTGGCCGGTCAGATCCTGGAAATCCTGCGCCATGAGGATTTCCATCAGCTGGGAGTTGATCGCGCTCGCCTTCTGCGGCACGTCCAGCAGGTAGCCGCGCGTGTCCATCACCAGTTCGCGCGCGTGGTCCAGCTCGATCGGGTTCGCAAACCATTCGTCCCAGCGTTTGCTCAATCCTTTCGCATCGCTCGCGAGGCCTTCCTGGAGCGGCTGCGCCACGTCGATGGCATTGAGCGCCCGGTGCGCCGCGCGCTCCGTGGTCTCGGCGACATAGTTGAGCCGGTCCCTTGCGCCGGGGATGGCCTGGGCGGCCTTTTCCACCTGCTTGTCCAGGCCCAGCTCGCGCATGCCTTCGCGCAACTGGCGCGTCAACTGCCCGATGCGGCCCAGCAGTTGCTCGGCGGTGTTCCCCTGTTCTCGTTCGGAGGGGTTTGGGTTCATGGCTTGCCCCCTTACTTGTTCAATTTCTCGAAGATCTTGGTGATCTTCTCTTCGAGCGTTGCGGCCGTGAATGGCTTGACCACATAGCCGTTTGCACCGGCCTGGGCCGCAGCGACGATGTTTTCCTTCTTGGCTTCGGCGGTCACCATCAGCACGGGAAGCTTGCCCAACTCGGGGTCGGCACGAATGGTCTGCAGCATCGTGAGGCCGTCCATGTTCGGCATGTTCCAGTCCGACACCACGAAACCGAAATTGCCGCCGCGCAGCTTCTCGATGCCGGCGGCGCCGTCTTCCGCTTCGTCGACATTGAGGAAGTCGAGTTCTTTCAGAAGATTGCGCACGATGCGCCGCATGGTGGGGAAGTCATCCACAACCAAAATTTTGATGCTCTTGTCGATCACGATTTCTCTCACTCCAACAGTTCGTTTCAAACCCGATTCGTACGCGCACCGAAAGTGCGCAAATGCGCCAGCACGCGCCGGCTCATTTCTCCCAGTGGTGCGACTTCATCAGCCGCACCCAATGCAATCGCCTCCTTCGGCATGCCGAAGACGACGCAGCTCGCCTCGTCCTGCGCCAGCGTGTAGGCTCCGGCCCGTTTCATGCGCAGCAAGCCTTCGGCGCCGTCCCTGCCCATGCCGGTGAGGATCATCCCGATGGCGTTCTTGCCGGCGTGCTTGGCCGCCGAGTCGAACAGCACGTCGATGGAGGGACGATGGCGGTTCACCGGCGGCTCCTGATCGAGATGCGCAACGTAGTTCGCGCCGCTGCGGCCCAAGGAGAGATGGAATGCGCCAGGCGCGATGTAGGCATAGCCAGGCAGCACACGCTCGCCGTGCTCGGCCTCCTTGACGGTGATGCGGCAGAGCCCGTCCAGGCGCTGCGCAAAAGAGCG
Organism: Variovorax sp. 01N429; assembly: GCF_056399425.1. Classification (NCBI taxonomy): domain Bacteria; kingdom Pseudomonadati; phylum Pseudomonadota; class Betaproteobacteria; order Burkholderiales; family Comamonadaceae; genus Variovorax; species Variovorax sp. 01N429. The sequence goes on from NZ_JBFTRG010000007.1 coordinate 293,077, forward strand.
CGTGAATCCCGCCGGCATGTGTTGCGCGATGAGCACCGCCGGACAATCCGGCGGCAATGGCTGCAGCACCTCGCGAATGGCTTCGGTGCCACCGGTCGACGCGCCGATGATGATGAGCTTTTCGGTACTCAGCAGAGGGCTGCGCAGCAGCGCTTCCGGCGGAGCATCGCCCGTCGACCTAGCCGGTCCACCATGGCGTGAAGGCAGCAGGCGCGCGCTGAAGGCAGTACGGATCTTGCCGGTGATCAGCTCCGTGTAGTTGAGCAGGCCATCGCGCACGCCGAGCCTCGGCTTGGTGACGAAGTCGATGGCACCGAGCTCCAAGGCACGCAGCGCGATCTCCGAGCCGCGTTCGGTCAACGAAGACACCATCACGACCGGCATCGGGCGCAGGCGCATGAGCTTGTCGAGGAACTCGAGCCCGTCCATGCGCGGCATCTCGACGTCGAGTGTCAGCACGTCGGGGTTCGTGACCTTGATGAGGTCGCGCGCCACCAGCGGATCGGCCGCGGTGCCAACCACCACCATATCGGGCTGGCTGTTGATGATTTCGGTCATCACGCTGCGTATCAGCGCCGAATCGTCGACGCACAGCACCTTGATCTTGTTCGCGCTCACCAGTTGCCTTTGTTCTTGGCCACGGACATCGTCTCAGCCGCGGAATTGTTGGACTTGTAAGGGCTGAGGCCTGGGCGAGGCGCGGCCAGCTTGCGAAAAAGCTCGCCCTCTTCTTTTTGAATCAACTGCACATCGGCGCTTGCGCGGAGCTTTCGCACCACGGCCTTTCCACTGGCCGGCATGAAGCACACGCGTCGCGCGTGCTGCCCCCGCAGATCCTGTGCGGCGACGCTGATTCGCTCGGCGTTCAGGTAGCGCAGCACGAAGTCCGCATTGCGATCGCCGATGTTGAGCGTGGTCATGTTCGCGAGCACCGCCGCGCCGCCGAACACCTTGGCCTGCAGGCGATCGCGGCGCGCACCCGAGCGGATCAGCTCGCGAATGAGCACGTCCATCGCATAGGCGCCGTAGCGCATGGATTCGGTCTGGTCGCGCGCGGTCGAATCGCCTTCCTCGGGCAGCATGAAGTGGTTCATGCCCGCCACTCCGTTGTCGATGTCCACAATGCACGCCGCCACGCACGAGCCCAGCACCGTCGTCAGCACCGTATCGGTCGTCGTCACGTAGTACTMCGAAGGCAACAGCTTCACTGCCATCTCGCCGACGTCGCGATCGAAGTAGTGGTGGGTCGCGACCGCGCCCGGCACGGCGGTCATGGGGACACCTTGGCCCCGCCTCGCGCGAGTTCGTACACCGTGTGGCCCAGCGGCTTGAAGGTCTGGTTCACAAGCGAAGCGTTTTCCGAATGGCCGGCAAACAGCAGGCCGCCGGGCTTCAGCAACGGCGCGAAGCGGTCCAGCACCTTCTTCTGCGTCGGCTTGTCGAAATAGATCATCACGTTGCGGCAGAAGATCGCGTCCACCGGGTCCTTGACCGACCACGACGGGTCGAGCAGGTTGAGCCGCGAGAACTTCACCATGGCGGCCACCTCGGGGCGGATGCGCACCTTGCCGGCGTTGGAGCCCGTGCCCTTGTTGAAGAAGCGTCGCAGACGTTCCGGCGAGAGCCGTGCGACCTGCTCGCTCGTGAAGACGCCGGCCGCCGCCTTGGCAAGCACCGCCGTGTCGATGTCCGTCGCGATCACCTTCGCCGAAGCCGCGCGCTCCCCGAGCGCCTCAATCAGGGTGATGGCAATCGAATAGGGCTCCTCGCCGGTCGACGCGGCCGAGCACCAGATGGTGATCGGCTGCTGCAGCTTGCACGCATGCTCGGCCAACACCGGAAAGTGATGGGCCTCACGAAAGAACGAGGTCAGATTGGTCGTCAGCGAATTGATGAACGACTGCCACTCCTCGCCGTCCTGACGAGATTCAAGCAGGTCGAGGTATGACGAGAAGCCCGAGAGCTGCAGTTCCCGAAGCCGGCGCGAAAGCCGGCTGTAGACCATCTGCCGCTTCTGCTCGCCGAGCGCGATGCCCGCGCGACGATGAATGAGCGTCCTGATCTTCGAGAAGTCGCTGTCGGTGAAATGGAATTCAGTGTTCACGGCCGATGTCTGTGCATGGCTTTCAATGTACATAGCAGGCTCTCGTCGCAATGGGTCGATCAAGGGGGCATTTGCGGCGCATATCGCAACATGCGGCGGGCTCAGTCCGTGCGGTCGAGTGCGCTGGCCTCGTGCGACCAGACCATCGCGGCAAGATGAACCGCGTTCACCTGGCCGGCACTCACGAAGAGCGCTTCTGCGCGGCGCGCGGCTTCCGCGCCGTCGGTCTCGCAGGCCTCCACCAGCGCAAGAAACGGCGCATAGACGCCCTTGCGCTCGAGGATCGCCTGTTGCACCGAATCGGCGAGTTGCACCTTGGCGAGCACTTCCGCCATCGGAATGCCCAGCAGTTGATCGATGAGCGAGAGCATCCCAACGACGAACAGGTTGTCGGATTCGCTCGGAGGCAGCATGCCCTGCCCCATCAGCTCGACGAAGCGTCCGCGCAAGATCGCCTGCTTCATCATGAACGGCGAGCTCGCCCTGTTGCTGGTGGCAAGCAGTATCGACAGCCACCGAAAAAGCGGCGAATAGCCCAGCATGGCCACCGCATGGCGCAAGGAGGTGATCTCCACGCCCGCTCCGATGGCCGGTGAGTTGATGTGGCGCAGCAGGCGGTAGGTCAGTGCCGCATCGCGCTTCAGAGCCGATTCGATGGAGCGCACGTTCTCGTTGCGCTGGAGCATGTGCATCAGCCGCACGATGAGCACTGATTCGGGCTGCAGCGAGTCGCCGGTGAGCTCCACCAGCGGACGGCCCTGTGTTCCGTCGACGAAGACATCCACGCGCCGACCGGCCAGTGCCTCGAAGTCGCTCCAAGCCTTCATGCGAGTTGCGATCAACTGCATGGGCGGGCGGCCGGGCTCTTCGTTGAGCCGGATTTGCGCGATCAGCTCCGGATCGCCCTCGCCGACGTCCAGGTGCGTGACGATCTCCAGTAACTCAGGCTCGCTCGGCAGCGCCTTGGCGCCCCTCAGCATGAAGCTGAAGCCCTGCTCACGCAGGAAGAGCAGCATCGAACGCGTGTCCGCATCCGCCATGTCTTCCATTCCCATGCAGAGGACCACGTTGCCGGATGGGAGGCTCTGCAACTCGTTGAGAAAGAGCGCGTCGACCGTCACGTCCAGAAACGCGACAAGCTGCCCAAGCCGCCAGCCACCGTTGGCAGCGACGAGGTGTTTGGAGATGCACGACAGGAGCGCCCTGAACTGGGCCGAAGCATCCGGCAAAGCCGAATCGTCGCCGACGGCACGCCAGCCGAAGCGGTAGCCCTTGACGCGCATTTGTGCGTCGAGCTGCAGCGCATAGCTGATGTAGCCGTTGGACTCGGATGACAGCAGCGCGTCTTCGACACTCCGGCCGGCGTTCTCATCAGTCTGGCCCGGCGCGGCCCCGGGAACAATCGTGCCATCCGTCGATACCGGGCGGCGGAAAAAGTCAAAGCGCATTGCGGGGGTCTCCGTCAGAAACTTGAATCAAGCACCCCGTCTCAACAGGATGGCCGGGGCAATGCATGGAAAGGATCAGGCAGCGATCGCCGTCATCCTCGAAGCACCGGCCAGTGCCGCGGCCCCCGCGGCCTGCGCGCGCTGGATGCGCGGCATGGCTGCGACGTCGATGATGAAAGCCACGCTGCCATCGCCAAGAATGGTCGCCGCGGAAATACCGGGGACCTTGCGGTAGTTGGTCTCCAGGTTCTTCACCACCACCTGGTGCTGGCCGAGGAGCTCGTCGACCATCAACGCAAAGCGTGTGTCGTCGGCCTGCACGATGACGAGAATGCCCTGCGTCGGATTCACCTGCGCTGCGGCGACGTCGAAGACGCGATGCAGTTCGATCAGCGGCAGGTATTCGCCGCGCACCTTGATGACGTGGCCGTCGCTCGTGATCGAATGCAGATGGTCCGGCAGCGGCTGCAGCGACTCGATGACGTAGCTCAAGGGCAGGATGTAGGCTTCGTTGCCGACCTTGACAGACATGCCATTGAGGATCGCCAGCGTCAGCGGCAGCACGATGCGCGTGGTGGTGCCGTGTCCGCCGCGCGAGTGGATTTCCACGTGGCCGCCCATCTCCTGGATGTTGCGCTTGACCACGTCCATTCCGACGCCGCGTCCCGAGATGTCGGTAATCTGCTCGGCCGTCGAAAAGCCCGGCGCGAAAATCAGCTGCCACACTTCTTCGTCGGGCATCGACTCGTTGACCGGCAGGCCCTGTTGAATGGCCTTGGCGAGGATCTTCTCGCGATTGAGCCCGGCGCCGTCGTCGCTCACTTCGATCACGATGTTGCCGCCGTGATGCTGCGCGGACAGCAGCAGTTGGCCTGTCGCGTCCTTGCCCTTCGCGAGCCGGACGTCCGGCGTCTCGATGCCATGGTCGAGGCTGTTGCGCACGAGGTGCGTGAGCGGGTCGACGATGCGTTCGATCAAGCCCTTGTCGAGCTCCGTCTCCTTGCCGAAGGTGTCCAGCCGGACCTGCTTGCCGAGCTTGGCGCTGACGTCGCGGATCACGCGCGGGAAGCGGCTGAAGACGTAGTCCATCGGCATCATGCGAATCGACATGACCGATTCCTGCAGGTCGCGCGCGTTGCGCTCCAGATGGCCGAGGCCGCTCAGGAAGCGCTCGTACGCCACCGGGTCGAGCATGGTGGCCGCCTGCGTCAGCATCGATTGCGTGATGACGAGCTCGCCGACGAGGTTGATGAGCTGGTCGACCTTCTCGACGTCCACGCGAATCGAGCTGGATTCCTTGCCGCCCTGCGCCGCCGGCTGTGCTGCCTGTGCGACCGGTGATGCAACCGCCGCTGCCTGCGGCTTTGCGCTCTCGGCGGGCTGCGCCACGGCCGGTTCAGCCGCTGGCAATGCTGGAGCCGGTGCAGCTTCTGCGGCAGCGCCCCGCGCAATGTCGATCTGCGATTCATCGATGACGAAGCAGCAAACGGCAATGATGTCGTCCGGCTCGCAGGTGGTCTCGAGCATCACGGTCAGCTGATCGTTGGTGCGCGTGCGCGATACGACCTTGCCGAGGTTGCCCAGTTCGTCCGCCAGCAGATCGCATTCGCTGTCCGACAGGCCCGACAGGCGGATGCACAACGTGCCCGGGGCTGCGGCAGGCGCTGCAACGGGCGCGGGCGCCGGAGCGGCCACTGGTGCAGCACCGGGCTTGTCCCCGCCGCTGTTTTCAAGTGCGAGTTGCTGAAGCACCGCGCAGATCTGCGCGACTCGCGCGGGCTCGGGCTCTTTGCCCGCCTGATAGGCGTTGAGTTGTTCTAGCAAGGCGTCCTTCGTTTCCAAAAAGGCATCGATCATCGGACCGCTCAGGCGAAGCTGCCCGTGGCGTGCCCGGTCCAGGAGGTTCTCCAGCAGGTGCGTCGTTTCGGTCAACGCAGTGAAGCCGAAGGTGGCCGCGCCGCCCTTGATCGAATGGGCCGCGCGAAAGATGGCGTTGAGCTGCTCGCTGTCCGGCGAGGCCACGTCGATTTCGAGGAGCAGTTGCTCCATCTGCGCCAGAAGCTCGATGGCTTCGACAAAGAATGCTTGGGAAAACTGGCTGAGGTCCATCTTGATGTTCCGCTGTTATTGCGTCGCTGCTGAAGGCTTGAGAGACGACGACTTCACGATGTCGCCGCCTGCGTCGGCGGACAGCGACGTGCCGGCCCTGGTGGTGGCGACTTCGCCGCTGTTCTCGCGTTCGATGCGATCCTGCGTCTGCCGGTTGAGCAGGATGATGCTGATGCGTCGGTTGATCGGATTGCGCGGGTTCGCGTTGTCCAGATGCATGCTGTCGGCCAAGCCGACCACGCGCAGGACCTTGCCTTCGGTCATTCCGCCGGTGACGAGCTCGCGCCGCGACGCGTTCGCGCGGTCCGCCGACAGCTCCCAGTTGCCGTAGGCCTTGTCTCCATTGGAGTAGACGATCGCATCGGTGTGTCCCGACAGCGTGATCTTGTTCGGCAGGTCGTTCAGCGTCGGGCCGAGTTCGCGCAGGATCGCGCGCATGTGCGGCACCACGCGCGCGCTGGCGAGATCGAACATGGGGCGCTTGTCGCTGTCCACGATCTGCAGGCGAAGGCCCTCCGTGGTGATGTCGATCAGGATCTGCGAGCGGAATTGCTTGAAGACGGGGCTATTCTCGATGAGCGAATCCAGGCGCTTCTTCATGTCGGCCAACCGTGCGGCGTCCTCCATCTCCTCGCGTTCGGCGTCGGAGAGCTTCACTTCGCCTTCGGTCTGCATGACGTCGGCGCCGCCGCCAGGAATCATGCTGGTGCTCAGGCTGCTCTTCTCGCCGCCGGCCAGCGCGACCTTCAATGGCATGCGGAAGTGCTCGGCAATGCCCTCGCGCTGCTTGGGCGACGAGATCGACAAGAGCCACATGACGAGAAAGAAAGCCATCATGGCCGTCATGAAGTCGGCATAGGCGATCTTCCAGCCGCCGCCGTGATGGCCGCCGCCGTCGCCCGCGGCAACCCGCTTGACGATGATGCGGTTCTTGTCTGCGGACACGTCAACGCGCCTTGACTTCGCGGACGTGGTCGTCCAGTTCGGTGAATGACGGGCGCTCTGTCGAGAAGAGCACCTTGCGGCCGAACTCCACGGCCAACTGCGGTGCGTAGCCGTTCAGGCTCGCGAGCAGCGTGACCTTGGCGCACTGGTAGACCTTCATGCCCTCTTCCACCTTCTGGTCGATCACGGTCGCCAGCGGCGTCACGAAGCCATAGGCCAGGAGCACGCCGAGAAAGGTACCGACCATCGCGTGCGCAATCAGCGCGCCCATCTCCGAAGGCGGCAGGTTGGCCGAACCCAGTGCATGCACAACGCCCAGCACTGCCGCGACGATGCCCAGCGCAGGCAGTGCATCGGCCACGCGCGCAAGGCTGTGCGAAGGCACTTCGGCCTCATGGCGGATGGTCTCGATTTCATGGTCCATCAGCGCCTCGATTTCGAAAGCGTCGGTGTTGCCGCTGATGAGCAGGCGCAGGTAGTCGCAGAGGAACTCCATCACGCCCGCGTCCGCCATGATCGACGGGTAGCGATTGAAGATCTCGCTTTCGGCCGGCGACTCGACGTCGTTCTCCAGCCGCATCATCCCTTCCTTGCGTGCCTTGGCGAGCAGTTCATACAGCAGCGCGAGCAGGTCCATATAGAGCTGCCGGTTGTGCTTGGACGTACGCAGCAGCAGCGGCAGTTCCTTCATCGTCGCCTTGATGACTTTGCCGTTGTTGCCGGCGATGAAGGCACCGAGTGCGGAGCCGCCGATCATCAGCAACTCGACCGGCTGGAACAGGACGCCAAAATGCCCGCCCATGATGGCGTAACCCCCGAACACGGCCCCGAGGACCACCAGATATCCAACCAGCACGAGCACACGAGTCCCCTTCGCCCTGAGGCGTCAATTCAAAAAGCCTGAAAGCCTGGATTTCGACCAGACCTGTTCAGCGGGCGGCGTCCCCTGTGGCAGACAGGACGGGTTCCGCCAGCGGCGGAAGCGAGGCGTCGGAAGCGGCTTGCGCCTCCGGGTCGAGGTCGATGCGCTTGGGGCCGCGCGCCTTGCCCGCACGCGAAGGCGGCCGGCAGAGAACACACACATAGCCGCGCTTGTTGTCGTGCGCATGCGCGACGAATTGCCCGCCGCAACGGCTGCAGGCGCTCAACTGGAGCATGTCGCTGTCGAAAAAGCGGACCATCGTGTAGGCACGTGTGAAATCCAGCACGACTTCGCCCCCGTGCGCCTCGATTTGCTCCATATAGAGCCGATAGCTCTTGATCAACGCCTGGAGTTCGCTTTCATTGGCTTCCACCAGCATGAAGCGGTACATGTTGTAGAACATCGACGAGTGGATATTCGCCAGCCAGGTCATGTACCAGTCGGTTGAAAACGGCAAAAGGCCCTTGGGCGGCGAAACACCCTTCAATTCCTTGTAGAGCCTGATCAAGCGCTCGCGACTGAGCCCGACTTCCGCCTCCAGGAATTGAAGACGGGCCCCGAGCTCGATGAGCTCAATTGCCAATTGAACCTGGCGAACTTCGCCGAGAACGCTTTTCTTGGTCATGCCATTGCGCCCGTTTCGCGTGCCTGCATTTGCCGGGCCGCCATCAGGATGGCCATGTGCGCCTGCTGCAGGGTCGAGTCCTTGCCTTCGCCAAAGACGGCGAACATGGGGTGATCGTCGAGCCGAAAACTGCAAAGCAGAAAATTCGAAGCTGCCAATTTGACGATCTGCGTGAGCGACATATTTGCCAGCAAATCGGCCAATTCACGACCCACACCCAATCTGTACATCGCCGCGGCACGATCTTGTTTGGCAAGCTTCTGTGCAAGCAGCATATAAGCGAGATTAATGTCGCCTATCTCTTTCGAGATTTCGCCATTGTTCACGCCGCTGTCATTTTCCAATTCCACTCTGCACTCCGTTTGGTTCGGTATCTAGTCTAAACACAAAATTTACAATCTTTAACACTCATCCAACACTATCGCGGAAAGTGAGACTTTTCTTACAAGCCCGTCAGCCTCGGGGCACATGCAAAGCCTTTTGTATTCTTTATGTAAGACAAAGGCATACATCTAAACATCCGACAGCGTTCAATTGGAGTATTAAAAAAGTATTAAGGACAGATTTACTTTCCTGAATGCCGGCTTAATTCAAAACCTTCTCAATGAAATTTCATTCATGTCGAACCACAAGATTCCATAAATAGAGCGTGAAATATTTCATGCCGCACGCGCCCGTGACGCTTGAGCGTCACCTTCGAGACCGTGAATCCACACCATGACCTCGGCGACGGCGAGGTACAGCGCCGGCGGGATCTGGCGATCGAGGTTCACTTGCATCAAGAGCTTGACCAGCTCCGGTGAGGAATGGACGTAGAGCCCGTTCGCCCTGGCCTCTCGCATGATCGATTCCGCCACCACCCCGTAGCCCTTCGCCACCACGACCGGCGCCTTGGAGGAATCCGCATGAGACAGCGCCACGGCGCCACGGCGATCGTCGGCCAATGCGTTCATGGCTGCGGCTCCATGGCCTCGACGTGAAGCTCCTGCAGGCGCAGTCCCGCGGTCTTCATGCGCCGCGAGAGTTCGCCGCCATCGGCGCGCATGCGCTCGACCGTCGACGCGTCGCGCGCTTTCAGTCGTGCTTGCACGCTGTCGCCACTGAGGCTCAAGCGAAGATCCACGGCGCCGAGGCGCGGCAAGTCGAGCGCTACGGTAGTCGACCATGGCCGCGGGGCTTCTTCCTCGCCGGCGCCACGCCCTTCGTTGTATCCGCGGTCTGCGCGCTCTTCGGTCTGTTGATGCACCGACCAATCCATCGGCACACCGGGCCAAGCCTGGCCATTCCACCTGAAGACGGACGTGGCGAGCAAATCGAGTTGCTGGTGCACCAGCGTCACTGCCTGCGGATGAATCATCTCGGCCGCAGCCGGCGAGCTGGCAATCGAGGCAGCTGCCACATGGCGCGAAGCCGTCGCTTCGGCCGCCTTGGCTGTGGGTGTGGCATCGCGGTCGATGATGGGTGCCGCTTCGCTCCAGCGGTAAGCCGCCTGCACGCGAGCAACGTCGGGATGAGCAGCATCCGCCTCCGCAACAGCCGCATGGTCGCTCGGCAAGTGCGGGGCGGCCGGCGGCTTCGCATCGGCGTGCATGGGGCGGGCACTGTCCGCTGGGCTCTGCCTGGATGACGCATCCTGGAGGATCGTGTCCGCCGAAGTGCCCGTTGATGCGACGGTCTGCTGAGAAACATCGCTCCAGGCGCCCGCGGCGGGGGCCGTCGACGTCGAGGTCGTTGTGCTCGTCGGCATGAGGCCAGCCCACCGCGCTTGCGGCTCGCGCGCGATTTGCGCCAGCGTGCGGCTGCCTGCCGCGAACTCGGCGAGGTGCGATTCGTAGAAGATCCCGCTTTCCGCCACTGTCTGCGAGAGCGCCCCTGCCACCGCAGCCGCTGACGGCCTCTGCGCCGAAGGCAATGCCGGCGCCGGGCCGCGCACGGGACCTGCGTCGCCATGGAGGTCCGCCAACAAGGCGCTGATAAGGCGGGCAGTGACGGAGAGCTCCGCTTGCACGGAGCGCGGAGCGCCTTCGGGATGCGGCGTGCCCGGGGCTCCCGCAGCAATCAGCCGATCGAGCGCGGCATTGGAAGGCAGCCGCACGTCGTTGCCGACTTTGCCCACACCGAGCACCGGGCCGGGTGCGCCGATCTCCGCCTCACCCTTGATCGCGAGCACATCCAGCCGCGGCAAAGCCTTTGCCGTCAGCAGGGTGTCGATCAATCCGGACAGTCCGATCATGGCGATGTCGAGCTATTCAGTGCGAAGGGCCGTAGGCCTTGCCGAGGCTTCGCTGCTGGCTCAGGAAGCTCATGCGTTCGATGAGCTGCACGATCTGCGGCTTGACGAGTTGGCACACTTCTTCCTGGTCGGCACGAATGCGCCCGATCAGCCGTCCGATCTCATCGAGCTGCGCCGGTTCCAGCGTCTCGAGCGGCTCCAGCACCTTGAGCCGGTCGACCACTGCCGAGCATTGCGCTTCGAGTTCGGGAAGCCGACCCCATTCCTTTGACCGCGCGAGGTCCGCCATGAGCGCAACGCGCGAAGCCAGTTGGTCGTAGCAATGCACGACTTCACTCCTGATTGACATGTTGTCCCTTGTGTCTTTCATTGCCGCACCAGCCGCATCAACCGCGTGCAGCACCGGCGTCAATCTCGCGCCATGCCGAGCCGATGCTTTCGAGAAGTTGCTCTGCTTCGCCCAGCGCCTGCACGTCATTGCGCAGGTTGGCGAACATGAGCCGCTGGATGACATAGTCGTAAAGCGCGGACAGGTTCGCCACCAGCGCCTCGCCGGCAGACCCCGCCGCATTCGCATCGAGGCTGGCCTTGAGGCCGTTGTCGACGATGCCGATGGCATTGGAGATCGCAGTGCCCTTGGCGACGATTTCGCCGGCCACCATGTGGTGGCGCGCCATGCCGATCGCCGTCTTGGCGCCATCGAAGAGCATGCAGATGAGCTGGTGCGGCGAAGCGCTCATCGCGCTCGTTTCCACGCCCAGGCGCGCATACGCGCCAGCGCCGGACCTGAATTGGTGTGATGTGTACATACGAGCCTCCGCAATCTGCTTACTTCTTGCTCACGTTGTTCATGGCGTTGAACTGCTGGGTCAGGTAGTTCATGGTGCTGTTCATGCTGCTGACCAGAACGTCGAGGGCCGTGAACTGCGTGCGGTAGCGGTCCATCGTGGCGTCGACCCGCGTCTGCATCGCGGCGTATTGCACATCGAGTTGCTTGATCGTGGCAGTCACGCCGTCGGTCGCCACCTTAAGGCTGCCGCCCGTCTTGTTGAGGTCGTCAACGATCGACGAGATCTGCTTGCCATAGCCAGCTGTGCTGGTGGCATCGCTTGCGAAGAGCTTCGAGACGCCCTCCAGGTTGGTGTCGAGTGCCTTCGAGAGCTTGGTCGAGTCCACCGCAAGCGTTCCATCCTTCTGGAACGACACACCGATCTCCGTCAGCACCTTCATGTCATTGGGGCCACCACTCTGGGGGGCGGTGAGCGCCTGGCGAATACGGGTCTGGAGATTGCGCAAGGTCGAGTCGCCGACGAGCGCGGCGGCGGTCTTGGTGTCCGCGTCGTAGCTGGTCAAACTGGTCGCGGTGCTTTGCAGGCTGTTGTAGGCCTTGACGAAGTCGTTGATTGCGGATGTCACCGATGTCGTGTTCGCCTTCATCGAAAGGCCTGTCGTACCGGTCTGCACCAGATTGATCGTGGTGCCTTGAATGGCTTCCTTGACGGAGTTGGTGGCGCTGGTGATTGCAATGCCATTGACGTTCAGCTTCGCGTTCTGTGCCGCGAGCGTCTGCTGCAGGTTCTGGGTGCCTGCCGGGTCGTTGTTCAGGAGGTTCTGGAGCGGAGCATCGCCGGCGACTGAAATCCGCATGCTCGAGGACTCTCCGGTCTGCGAGGAGACCAGCACCAGCCGAAAGGGTGTGCCGCTGCCGTCATTGATGATGCTGGCAGTGACGCCCGCATCGGCCGCGTTGATGGCGTCGCGGATGCCGCTCAACGTGTTGTTGCTCGAATCGATGGTGATCGACTTTGCGGGGCGCGTGGCATCCGCAGTGAAGCTGGCACCGCTGTACTTGCCAGTCGCCGCGTCCAGGGTGCCGCCGGTGATAGTGCCGAAATCGATCGTGATCTTGCCCTTGCCGATGGCCGTGGTGGTGCTCGACTGTCCCGCTGCAATTGCCGATTGAGCCTGCGCCAGTTGCGAGACCGTGATGTTGTAGTTGCCCGCCGAACTCGCGTCGGTGGACGAAGCGGACAGGATTCCGCTCACCGTGGGCGTACCGGTCACGGTCTGGAACAACGCCGGATCGGCCAGCTTCTTTGCCGCGGCTTGAAGCGTGCCGAGCGCGCTCTGCACCGTGCCGTAGGCCGACAGCTTGCTCGTATAGCTTTTTGCAGTCGCATCGAGCGCCACCAGCGGCTGGCTTTCAGCCGTCTGGAGTTGGGTGAGGAGGCTGCTCAGGTCAAGATTGGAGCCGACGCCGACGCTGCTGATGGTCATGTTGTTGTTCCTGGATTGCTATGAACAATTTCGCTTTCCTCTGGAGCCTCGCCACCGGTGTGGCCACAGAGGAAAGCGCAGGCCGAGGCCTGCGGCCACCAGGACCTTCCCTTGCGGGAAGGACCCGGGGCTTGCTCCTGTTCTCCCTTTCGCGATTAACGCAGGAGGGACAGCACGCCTTGCGTGGTCTGGTTGGCCTGCGCCAGGACCGAGGTACCGGCTTGTTGCAGGATCTGGGCGCGCGTCATGTTCGACACTTCCACCGCATAGTCCGCGTCTTCGATGCGCGAGCGCGACGACGACAGGTTGGTGATCGTGGTGCCGAGGTTGGCGATCGTCGAGTCGAAACGGTTCTGCACGGCACCCAGCGAAGAGCGCAGCTTGTCGACCTTCGACAGGGCGGCGTCGATGGCCTTGAGCGGATCGGCTGTCGACGTGTTGCCACTGCGAGCGTTCAGGGTGAACGTGCCAGCCTTGGCCGAGTCGTCGTAGACCGCATTGCCTGCGCCGTCCGTCACTGCGCCATTGGCGTGCTCGAAGTACGAGGTCGTGGTGGTCGTTGCGGTGGTCAAGGCACCCGCTGCATCGGTGAATGCCGCTGCGCCACCGACCGTGACAGCACCGTTGGCTGCCACGTCATAGGTGGTCGGGCCACCGGCGGCAACGGTGGCGGAATAGCCAGCCGCATTGCCGAGGTTCGTGAGCGCTGCGGCAGAAATCGTCGCGCCGGTCACGTCGAAGACGTCCCCAGTCGCCGAGTCAGCAGTCAAAGTCGTGCTGCCCACTTTGATCGTGCCACCCACACCGTCAGTACCGTTGGACAGGGCGGCCAGAAGGTCACCAGCAGCAGCTGCGGTGGCCAAGTCGGCACTGCCCGCGCCGTTGACGTTGGCTTGCGTCAGGGTACCGCCGCCGTTCTTGGTCAGATTGCCGGTTGTGTCCAGGTACAGAGCCGTGCCGTCGTCAGCCGCGGTGAGTTTGCCGGCGCTGTCGATCAAAACGTCCTGCGACGTGCCGCCGATGGTGATCGTGGCGGCCTTGCTCCCGCCTGCGGCGGGCGTCAGGAAGCTGCTGCTGTTGGCCGTAGAGACATCGGCAACATCGAAGGAGAACGAGCTGTTGGCCGCGCTGTAGGTGTAGCTCGCGGTAGCTGCCTTGCCGAAACCCGTGTCCGTACCAGTGTAGGCAACGGAATCGCCCGTAGCCAGCTTGGACATCACATTGGCCGAGGTCGCCGCCTTGTTGGGGGTGACCACATCCCACTGCTGAGTGCCGTTGACGAGAGAACCCTTGGTAGCGCCAGCCAACACCAGGTCGTCCTTGGTGGTCGCCTTGTTCACCGTCCCGATACCGTTGACGTTGAAGCTCTCCAGGCCCAGCGTCTTGGCGCTGATTTCTTGCAGGTCGATGTCGATGGTTTCGCCATCGTTCGCACCGACTTGCACCGTCAGCTTGCCGGCGTCGGCCGAGAGGACCTTCACGCCGTTGAACTGGGTCTGCTGCGAGACGCGGTTGATTTCGTCCAGGCGCTGCGTGATTTCACCCTGGATCGAATCCAGGTCGCTTTGCGAGTTCGTGCCCGTGGCGGCTTGCACCGACAGTTCGCGAACGCGTTGCAGGTTGTTGTTGACTTCGGTCAGCGCGCCTTCGGTCGTTTGAGCGATCGAGATGCCGTCGTTGGCGTTGCGCGATGCTTGCGTCAGGCCCTTGATGTTGGCCGTGAAGCGGTTCGCGATGGCTTGGCCGGCGGCGTCATCCTTGGCGCTGTTGATGCGCATGCCGGAAGACAGACGCTCGATGGCCGTGTTCAGCGACGACTGCGACTTGTTGAGATTGTTCTGCGTGAGCAGCGAGAGACTGTTGGTGTTGATGACTTGCGCCATGCTCGACTCCTGTTGACAAAGGTTGTGGACTACTTCCGGCCTCTGGCCGTAACGCTGGACCTGAACTCACCGTGAGACTCAAGCCATCGTTGGTGTTGTTATCGGCAGCAGTTTCCAAACCTTTAGGGACGTGTCGGAGAAAACCCTGGACGAGCCAACTACGCGGGGAGGTTCATGACCTCCTGATAGGCAGACACGAGGCGATTGCGCACTTGCAACCCAGTCTGGAACGCGACGTTCGCCTTCTGCAGGTCGACCATCACGTCATTGAGCGCGACGCCCGGCTTGCCAAGTTCGAAAGCTTCCGCCTGGCCGTAGGCCCGCGTCTGCGCACCGCTGATGTTGTCGAGCGAACGCTTGAGTTCGGCAGCAAAACCGCCCGCCTCCGCGGGAGCTGCGGGCGTGGTGGGCGCAAAGCCGGCTTGCAGCGCGGTGACCCGCATCTGTTGCAAGACGGATTCGATGGCGGAGATCGACATGGAAGGACTTTCTCTGGAGAGCTTTGAGCTGGATATGGAAGCGCCTTGGCGCTCCCCCGTCCTTTCAGCGTAACAAGGGAAGGTCCCTATGCAAGCGGTCAACAGACGGGAAAAACCACCGCTGTTCAGCCCATCGAAATTGTTACGCCTGCTGACAATCGATCGCGAAACGACAAGTCCGTTGACCCGATCAGCGACCTCCGGCATGAACCCTGAACAACGAATCTCCACCTTCAACATGAAGACGGACGGCGCCAGCGCCCCGGCCATGGCGAGGGCTCGCGCATGAGCGCCCTGGCCCCGGCGAGCAGCATGGTGCCTGCGGCGCCATCGCTCCCTCCGATCCTGGAAAGAATGCGAGCGCAACCAAAGCTGCCGATGATCCTCGCCGGCGCTGCGCTGGTGGCTGCCGCGGCAGCGTTCACGCTCTGGAATCGCGGGCCCGACTACAAGGTGCTCTACACCAACGTGTCGGACCGCGACGGCGGCGCGATCATCGCATCGCTGCAGCAGATGAACGTGCCCTACAAGTTTGCCGAAGGCGGCGGCGCGATCCTGGTGGCCGGGGACAAGGTGCCCGAAGTGCGGCTTCGGCTCGCGGCGCAAGGCCTGCCCAAGGCGGGCGGCGTCGGCTTCGAGCTGATGGACAACCAGAAGTTCGGCACGAGCCAGTTCGCCGAACAGGTCAACTACCAGCGCGCGCTCGAAGGCGAACTTGCCCGGTCCATCGAATCGATCGGCACGGTCGATTCGGCGCGCGTGCATCTGGCGCTGCCCAAGCCGTCGCTCTTCGTGCGCGAACAGAAGAAGCCCTCGGCCTCGGTCGTGCTGACGCTCCACCGCGGACGCAGCATCGACGAAGGCCAGGTCAGCGCGATCGTGCACATGATCTCCAGCAGCGTGCCGGAACTGGACGCGAAAAGCGTCACGGTGGTCGACCAGCGCGGCAACCTGCTCTCGGCGGCCAACAGCGAGGCGCGCGGCCTGGACGTGAGCCAGCTCAAATATGTGCAGGAGATCGAGCAAGGCTACATCCGCCGCATCGAGGCGATCCTGCAGCCGATCGTCGGCGCGAGCAACGTTCGCGCGCAAGTCGCCGCGGACATCGATTTCTCGGTCGTCGAGCACACGGACGAGAAGTACCAGCCGAACCAGAACCCGACCTCCGCTGCGATTCGGAGCCAGCAGTCGAGCGAATCGAGCCAGCACGGCTCCCCTCCGCCAGGAGGCATACCCGGCGCGCTGACGAACCAGCCGCCGGTGAATCCGACAGCGCCGATCACGACGCCGAAGCCGCCGGCTCCCGCTGCGCCGGGCAAGCCGGGCGCACCCAATGCGACGGCCGCCGCCGCTTCCTCGGTCACGACTCCTGCGCCCACAGGACCCGGAAGTTCGCGCAAGGACGTCACGACCAACTACGAACTCGACCGCTCGATCCGCCACGTCCAGCAAGGCGCAGGCGCCATCAAGCGGCTGTCCGTCGCGGTGGTCGTGAACTACAAGGAAGCGGCGAATGGCGGCAAGACCGCGGCGCGCGCATTGACGGCGGTGGAGATCGACCAGATCAGGAATCTCACCAAGGAAGCCATGGGCTTCAGCCAGGATCGCGGCGATTCGCTGAACGTGGTCAACAGCGCATTCGCCGAAGACCGCGAGCCGCCGGCACCCGAACTTCCAGTCTGGCGCGACCCCGAGAACATCGAACTCGCCAAGACCGCCGGCCAGTACCTGCTGTTCGCAGCGCTCGCCCTCTTCGCCTGGTTCGCTGTGCTGCGGCCAATCCTGCGCAAGCATCTTGCGCCGCCGCCAGCGCCCCCGCTGCCATTGGTAACCACGGACGCGACCCAAGAACAGGCACTCGAACCGCTGGTCGAGCTCGAGGCGCCGATCTCGCAGGAAGACGCCCTTCGCGTGCGAGAAGCAGCGCGCCAGAAGGCCGACATGGACTACGCCCATCAGACCGCCGACCAGGATCCCAAGCTGGTGGCGACGCTGATCCAGCACTGGATGAACAGCAATGATCAGTGAAATCGGAACCCGCAAGAGCGCCATCCTCCTGATGGCACTGGGCGAAGACCGTGCGGCCGCCGCCCTGCACCATCTGCCCACGGCCGAAGTGCAGACGCTGGGCCTCGCCATGGCCAAGCTCGCGTCAGTCTCCAAGGATGAACTCAACACCGTGCTGGCCGAGTTCCGGCATGAGACCGAGCAGCTGTCGGCGCTTCATCTCGGATCGAGCAGCTACATCCGCGCAGTGCTCAGGAAGGCGCTCGGCGAAGACCGCGCCAGCAATCTTCTCGAAGACATCCTGCAGGCCGAAGAGCCGCACAGTGGCATCGAGCGCCTCAACCAACTCGAAGCCGGCGAAGTGGCCGAGCTCATCCGCGACGAGCATCCGCAGATCCTCGCAACGGTGCTCATTCACCTCGACCGCATGAAAGCATCGGAGGTGCTCGAGAAGCTGCCGACACGCCTGCGGCACGACGTCATCATGCGCATCGCCACTTTCGGCGGCGTGCAGCCGTCGGCGCTCAACGAGCTCACCGACGTCCTCACCGAAATGCTCTCAGGCCAGGGGCTCAAGCGCAGCAGGCTGGGCGGCGTGAGGACCGCGGCGGAGATCGTCAACCTCATGACGAGCGCGCAGGAAGAAGAGGCCATCGCCCACGTGCGGGAGGCCGACGAGGCCCTCGCCCAGCGCATCGTCGACGAGATGTTCGTGTTCGAGAACCTGCTCAGCCTGGAAGACCGGAGCATCCAGCGTCTGCTCAAGGACATCGAGTCCGACTCGCTCATCATCGCGCTCAAGGCTGCGCCGCAAGCGCTGCGGGACAAGTTCCTCAACAACATGTCGCAGCGCGCGGCCGAAACGCTTCGCGAAGACATGGAGCTTCGCGGGCCAGTCCGTGTGTCGCAGGTCGAGACCGAACAGAAGGCCATCCTGCAAGTCGCACGACGCCTCGCAGAGATGGGCGAAATCGTGATTGCCGCGCCAGGTACCGATGACTTTGTCTAAGCACAACTTTGCCCCGGGCGCGCGCGGCCGGCTGGCGTCGGCCTATGCGGCGCCCGCCGCAGCGGCCAGTCCAACGCCCGCGCCGAAGCATCCCAAGCCCGTGTTGTCGGCCTGGCAACGATGGGAGATGGACACGCTGAACGATCCGGCACCGGCCGCCTCCCCGGTGCGGTCGAGACTGGCGTCCGCCGAAGCGCCGCCCTCGCTCGCGCTGATTCATGCGGCCGAGCTTGCACGGCTTCGCCGTGAAGCGCGCACAGCGGGCGAGGCCGAAGGTCATCGCGAAGGCCTGATGAAGGGCCACGCCGAGGGCTTTGCCGAAGGGCGCACCGAGGGCTTGGCCGCAGGGCTCGCCGCTGCCAGCGCGCACGCCGAACAGTTGCGTGCGCTTGCCACGAGCCTGCCTGAAGCCATGCGCCGCGCCGAATCCGAGATGGCCGATGCGCTGCTGACGCTCGCCCTGGACGTGGCACGGCAGGTCGTGCACCGCACCTTCCGCGCCGAGCCGGAATGGGTGTTGCCGATGGTGCAAGACCTTCTGCAGGCAGAACCTGCACTGCAAGGCGAGCCGCGCCTGCTGCTCCACGCTGACGACGTCGCACTGGTGAAGAACAGCCTCGGCAACGAGCTTCAGGCTGCGGGCTGGCAGGTGCGCGCCGACGAGACCATCACGCGCGGCGGCTGCCGTGTGCAATCAGCGAACGGCGAAGTCGACGCCAGCCTGGAGATGCGCTGGAAAAGCGTGACGGCCGCGTTGCAACGCGATGCCGATGCGCAGGGAGTCTGACCCGATGACGACCGTCGCCAATCCGCACCTTCAGTCCTGGCTGGCGACGCTAGGCAAGGCGCGCTCCGACGTGAGCCGATGCGCCATGACCACCCAATCGGGCCGCCTGACGCGCGCCGTCGGCCTCGTGCTCGAAGCCGTGGGCCTGCAACTGCCGGTGGGCAGCGACTGCCTGATCGAATTGCCGCCAGGTCATCCGCAGCGCCATGCGGAGGCCGAAGTGGTCGGCTTCGCGGGCGATCGATTGTTCCTGATGCCGCAAAGCGAAGTCGCCGGACTGCTGCCAGGGGCGCGCGTCATTGCGCGACCTGGAACAGCCGGCTCTCCCCTCACCGGCGATGCCCATACCAAGCGCCTGCCCGTGGGCGAAGGCATGCTCGGCCGCGTGGTCGACGCTGCCGGCCGGCCGCTCGACGGCCTCGGGCCGCTGGACATCAGCCGCAAGGTGCCGCTCTCTTCGCCGCCGATGAACCCGCTGTCGCGCGCGCCGATCGACTCGGTGCTCGACGTCGGCGTGCGCGCCATCAATGCAATGCTCACCGTCGGCCGCGGCCAACGCATGGGCCTCTTCGCAGGCTCCGGCGTGGGCAAGAGCGTGCTGCTGGGAATGATGGCGCGCTACACCAGCGCCGACGTCATCGTGGTGGGCCTGATCGGGGAGCGCGGACGCGAAGTCAAGGACTTCATCGAGAACACGCTGGGCGAAGAAGGCCTCGCGCGCGCGGTGGTCGTTGCCGCGCCTGCGGACAACTCACCATTGCTGCGCCTGCAGGGCGCCGCCTATGCCACCTGTCTGGCGGAGTATTTCCGCGACCAGGGCAGGAACGTGCTGCTCATCATGGATTCGCTGACCCGCTACGCCATGGCGCAACGAGAGATCGCGCTGGCGGTGGGCGAACCGCCGGCCACCAAGGGCTATCCGCCTTCGGTGTTCGCGAAGCTGCCCGCGCTGGTGGAACGCGCCGGCAACGGCGCACGCGACGCCGATGGACGCGGAGGATCGATCACCGCCTTCTACACAGTGCTCTCCGAGGGGGACGACCAGCAGGACCCCATCGCCGATTCGGCCCGCGCCATCCTCGATGGCCACGTCGTGCTGTCGCGCACCTTGGCGGAGGCGGGGCACTATCCCGCCATCGACATCGAGGCGTCCATCAGCCGTGCGATGACCGCGCTCATCCCGCCGTCCCAGTTCGAGGTGGTGCGGCGCTTCAAGCAGATGCTGTCGCGCTACCAGCGCAATCGCGACCTGATCAGCGTCGGCGCCTACGCGCCCGGCCATGACGTGCAACTGGATCAGGCGATCGCGATGTACCCGCGCATCGAAGCCTTCCTGCAGCAGGCCATGGAAGAGCGCACCGACTACACCGCCTCGATCGAGCGCATGAGCAAGCTCTTCGAGACCGCCTGAACAGCCTTGAATCACCGCATCCAGCGCAATCACAGCAAGGAACACCATGCCCCAGCGACTCCCCCTCGAAACGCTGACCGATCTCGCACGCACGCAGACTGACGACGCCGCGCGGCGGCTCGGCGCATTGCAGAGCGCCCAGCTCAGCGCGGCCCAGAAGCTGGACATGCTTGTGCAATACCGCAGGGACTACGACCTGCAGTTGCAGGCGCTGATGAGCCAGGGGCTGCCCACCGCGAAGTGGCGCAACTACCAGGCCTTCCTCGGCACACTCGACGGCGCCATCGAACAGCAGCGCGCCATCGTCCTCCAAGCCGACAAGCGCCTCGACCACGGCCGCAGCGACTGGCAGCACCAGAAGCGCCGACTCAATTCCTTCGACACCCTTGCCGAGCGCGTGCGTCGCCAGGAACTGCTTGTGCAGGCCAAGCGCGAACAGCGCGACAGCGATGAACGATCGGCCCGGAAGTACTTCGACCGCGCCGCCAATCCGACCCTTTGAAGCTTCCCCGGAGCCCGCCATGCCTACAGTCACACCGCCATCCATCAATCTGCCGGCCCCATCGGCATCGTCGGCGTCTTCGGCGAGCGCTCCAGGCGCACGTGGACGCAGCACCGAGCAGCCTGAAGGCCGGAGCTTCGGCGCGGTTCTCGATCGCTCGCGCGCGGCGAGCCGTCCCGCCGCGGACGATGCAGCCAGCACCGCCTCCGCCACGCCGGGCGCGAGTCGCAAGCCAGGGCGCGCCGGCGAGAGAAAGAGCGATCTCAGCGCGGCGGACGTGATGGCGATGCTTGCGCCGCTGCCGGCACACATTGCACGCGCCGCAGCCGGTGCGAAGTCCGATGCCGTTGGAAGTGCGAGCGGCACAACAGCCGCCGGCGCCGCCCACCGAGCAGCGTCGGCCGACGCTTCGATCGTTGGAGCAGCGGCAGAGAAAGCCGGCGCTGACTCCGCGTCGACCACACCGGCCGTCACTGAGGACGCCGACGCCAGCGACGATGCCGTGCCCGAGGGTGCTGTTGACGCGACGGCACGCACCGGCGCACAGGCCTCCACCGCCGACGCCAAGCTTCAAGCAACCGCGGCTTCGGCCACATCCACATCAGGAGCTGGTGCGCACGCCGATGCCGCCGTCTCGGAGACGGCTGACGCGCTGATGCCGCAGCAGCCGACCGCCATGGCGGCAGCGAGCGCCGCATCGCCGGCGAAGACAGCATCCGCCAAGGATGCAGCGGCTGGGGCCGCCTCGAACAGCACGTCGTCCGCGCCGGCGCCCATCGCGCTTGAAAGCGCAAAGGCATCCACCACATCCGCGTTGTCCGCAACCACTGCCTCCACCGACGGCAGCGCCCTCGACGCCGACACCGCCGCGCCGCAGCCGCTGCCGCTGCCGCAAATGCAGACGATCGCCGCCTCCAGCGACCGCGCCGCCGCGCCGGCAGGCTCGACGCCTGTACTGTCAGTGGCACCGCCCGTCGGCAGCGACCAATGGGGTCCGGCCATCGGCCAGCAGATGATCCGCATGAGCGCCAGCGGCCACCACGTCGCGGAGCTCAACCTCAATCCGACCGGCCTCGGCCCGCTCAAGGTCACGCTGACGATGGGTGACAACCAGGCGCAGGCGATGTTCATGTCCGCGCACGAAAGCGTCCGCAAGGCCGTGGAAGCGGCCCTGCCGCAGTTGCGCACGACGCTCGCCGAACAGGGCATCAGCCTCGGCCAGACCTCGGTCGGCGCCGAGACCCGCCAACCCTTCGGCCAGGGCAGCGCCTTCGCGGACCAGAACCCCTCCCGGCGCCAGCAGGGCTCGCCCGACTATTCGGGCGCCAGCCGCGCCGACAGCGCCGCCACGGCCACGCGCCTTGCGCCCGCACCGGCAACCGCCGTGCGCGCGGGTGCGGGCCTCGACACCTTCGCCTGAAGGCGCCGTTCACGGCTTGCCGCACGTCCAGGCAATGGACGGATCTGAAGCGCTTTTCCACGCTTGATCAGCCGTTCGCCTGCCGGGCAGTTCGCAAAGAATAGACCGAACAAGAAATCCAGCTCCATATGGCTACCTCCACTCCTGCCGCAACCGCAATTTCTGCCGCGCCCCGTTCCTCGAAGCTGCTGATCGTGCTTCTGGCCGGCGTCGGCGTCCTCGCCGCCTGTGCGGCCGCCTACGCCTTCCTCGGCCACCGGGACGCACCCGCCGAATCCACCAAGGTGGTCGTCGAAAAACCCATCTTCGTGCCCATGGAGCCACTGACCGTCAACCTCCAGAGCGAAGGCCGCGGCAAGTTCCTGCACGTGGGCATCGCTCTCAAGATGCGCGACGAACCGTCGAAGGCGCAAGTCACCGAGTTCATGCCCGAGCTGCGCAGCCGCGCGCTCTTGCTGCTGTCCAACCGGGCGCCGGATTCACTGATGACGACCGATGACAAGACCAAGCTCGCCGACGAGATCCGCACCGAGCTGAATCGCCCGCTGAACGACAAGTTGCCCGAGCAGGGCATCGCCGGCGTCTCGTTCAACACCTTCGTGGTGCAGTGACCTCCTCCAGGCAAGCGACACATGGCCTATGAACAAGTCCTCTCGCAGGACGAGGTCGATGCCCTGCTGCAAGGCGTCACTGGCGGCAGCGTCGACCAGACTGCATCGCCCCCTCCGCCGGCCGATGGCCTTCCGGCCTACGACCTCGGCGCGCCCGACCGCGTGGTGCGCAGCCGCATGCACACGCTGGAGGTCATCAACGACCGCTTTGCGCGTGGCCTGCGCGCCGCACTGCTGAACTTCATGCGCCGCAGCCCCGACATCAGCGTCGGCCCGGTGCAGATCCAGCAGTACGGCGAATTCGTGCGCCACCTTCCGGTGCCCGCGAACATCAACATGCTGCACATGAAGCCGTTACGCGGCACGGCGCTTTTCGTGTTCGACCCGAAGCTGGTGTTCCTCGTGGTGGACAACCTCTTCGGAAGCGACGGCCGCTATCACGTGCGCGTGGAAGGCCGCGACTTCACGCGCACCGAGCAGCGCATCATCAAGCGCCTCCTGGACCTCTCGCTGCAGTGCTACGGCGAGGCGTGGAAGCCGGTGTATCCGCTCGACTTCGACTACCAGCGTGCGGAAATGCACGGCAAGCTGGCCAACATCGTCGCTCCCAACGAGGTGGTGATCAACACCACCTTGCAGATCGAGTTCGGCCCCATCGGCGGCTTCCTGCACGTGTGCATTCCCTATTCGATGATCGAGCCGATCCGCGACCTTCTGTCGAATCCGATCCAGGACGAAGTCGAAGTCGACAAGCGCTGGGTCAAGCAGATGTCCCGGCAGATGCAAGAGGCCGACGTCGAACTCGTCGCCGACTTCGTGTCGATGTCGTCGACCATTGGCGAAGTCCTGAAGCTGCAGGTCGGCGACGTACTGCCCATCGAGCTGCCGACCACCGTCATGGCCAAGGTCGATGGCGTTCCGGTGATGGAGTGCGGCTACGGCATCGCGAACGACCGCTACGCACTGCGCGTGAAAAACATGATCACTCACCAAGACAGCGATTTGAAGAACGACCATGACTGACAACACTTCTTCCGTCAGCGACACCGACGACTGGGCCGCGGCGCTCGCCGAGCAGACCGCCTCCTCGCCACCCGCATCGGCATCGGCATTGGCATCCGAGCCCGCTCCGGCGCCCGCCACGATGCAGGTCTTCCAGCAGATCCAGGAAAAAGCCGCGGCCGCCGCCGACGCCTCGGGCGTCGATATCGCGCGCGTGATGGACGTGCCGGTGCAGCTCACGGCCGAGATCGGCCGCACGCGCATCACCATCAAGAGCCTGCTCCAGTTGTCGCAAGGATCGGTCGTCGAACTGGACGGCCTGGCCGGCCAGCCGCTGGACGTGCTGATCAATGGCTACCTGATTGCGCAGGGCGAAGTGGTGGTGGTGAACGAGAAGTACGGCATTCGCCTGACGGACATCATCACGCCCTCCGAGCGCATGCAGAAACTAGCTCGGCAATGACTCACCCCCAGCCTCGCCCACTTCGTGTGGCTCGGACACCCCCTTTCAGGGGGCAATCCCGGCGGCCCGGCAAAGCCGGTTCCGCGGGATTTCTGGACTTCGTTGGGCTGAGCGCGCGGTTTCTGACCGCGGCGATGGCCTTTGCGGCGCTGCCGGTGCATGCGGTGCTGCCTACGGTGCCGTCGCACAGCGTCGAGGCCGCGCCGGCGGTCGGGGCGTCGGGGTTGATGCAGGCGGGCCTGGGGATGATGGTGGTGCTTGGGCTGATCTTTCTGTGCGCGTGGCTTGCGCGGCGGTTTGGTTTGCAGCGCTTTGGCGGGGGCCATGTGGTGAAGGTGGTGTCGAGTTCCAGCATCGGGCAGCGCGAGCGGGTTGTCGTGGTTGACGTCAACGGCACTTGGCTGGTGCTCGGCGTCACGTCCAGCCAGATCAATACGCTGCACACACTGCCCGCGCAGGCTGTGCCGCATGCATCCCAGGCATCCCATGCATCCACCAGTACCGTGCGGGTGGCTGCGAAACCCCTTGACCTCTTCGCGCAGAAGCTGCGCGAATCCCTTACCGGCAAGACACATCCGGCTCCGTGATGCGCAACATTCTTCGTCGAAGCCTCAAGGGCGGCTTCGTGCTGCTCGCCGCCGTGCTGCCCATGGCGGCCTGGACGCAGGGCCTGCCCGGCCTCACCAGCACGCCCGGCCCCGGCGGCAGCCAGACCTGGTCACTCAGCGTGCAGACGCTGGTGATGCTGACCTCGCTGACCTTCCTGCCCGCGCTGCTGCTGAGCATGACCAGCTTCACGCGCATCCTCATCGTGCTCGGTCTGCTTCGCACCGCCATCGGCACGCAGTCGTCGCCGCCGAACCAGGTGCTCGTGGGGCTGTCGCTGTTCCTCACCTTCTTCGTCATGTCGCCGGTGCTCGACAAGGCCTACAACGACGCCTACAAGCCCTTCTCCGAGAACAAGATCAGCACCGACAAGGCCCTGGAGCGCGGCATCGAGCCCTTCAAGACCTTCATGCTGCGCCAGACCCGCGAGAACGACCTCGCCCTCTTCGCCAAGCTGGCGAAGGTGCCTGAGATGCAGGGCCCGGAAGAAGTCCCCCTGCGCATCCTGCTGCCCTCCTTTGTCATCAGCGAACTGAAGACCGCCTTCCAGATCGGCTTCACGATCTTCATTCCCTTTCTCATCATTGACCTCGTGGTGGCGAGCGTGCTGATGTCGATGGGGATGATGATGGTGCCGCCCGCCGGCATCGCGTTGCCCTTCAAGCTGATGCTGTTCGTGCTCGCCGACGGCTGGCAACTGCTGATCGGGGCCCTGGCGCAGAGCTTCTATACGTAGGGAGTTCGAAATGACACCCGAAACCATCATGACGATGGGCAACCAGGCGATCCAGGTATCGCTGGTGCTCGCAGCGCCACTCTTGTTGGTGGCGCTCATCGTCGGCCTGATCATCAGCGTCTTCCAGGCCGCGACGCAGATCAACGAACAGACTCTCTCGTTCATTCCAAAGCTGTTGGCGATTTTTGCGACCCTTGTCATCGTGGGGCCGTGGATGCTCGAGCAAATGCTGGACTACATCCGCGCGCTGTTCATGAGCATTCCCCAGCTCATCGGCTGATGCCGCAGGTCTTCTCCGTCACCTCGGCACAGCTCACCGCCTGGCTCGTCGCCTTTCTCTGGCCGTTCGTGCGCATGTTGGCGCTCGTGAGCACCGCCCCTGTGTTCGGCGAAACGTGGGTGCCCAAGCAGGTGAAGGTGGCCATCGCGGCGCTTCTGGCGTTGGTGCTGGCGCCGACGCTGGGGCCGATGCCCGATGTGCCCGTTGTGTCCGCGGGCGGCGTCTGGATCATCGTGCAGCAGGTGCTGATCGGCGTCGCCATGGGGTTCACGATGAAGCTCGTCTTTGCCGCCGTCATGGCCGCGGGGGAGTACATCGGGCTGCAGATGGGCCTTTCGTTCGCTTCCTTCTTCGATCCGATGAACGGCGGGGCGACGATGGTCGTGGCTCGGCTTTTGAATATGTTGGCGATGCTGATCTTCGTGGCGCTCGATGGGCATCTCTTGATGATCTCCGCGCTGGTGGAGAGCTTTCAGGTGTTGCCGGTCAGGGATGGGCCGATGTCGGGACAGGGGTGGATGGTGCTGGTGGCGGGTGGGGGGCAGATTTTTGCGAGCGGGTTGATGTTGTCTCTGCCGCTGGTGACTGCGCTGCTGACACTCAATCTGGCAATGGGGATTTTGAATCGGGCTTCGCCGCAGTTCAGTATTTTTGCTGTGGGGTTTCCGTTGACTTTGTTGGCGGGGATTTGGATGTTGCAGTTGTTGATGCCGCAGCTCAGGGGGTTTTTGGAGCCTCGGTTTGGGGAGGGGATCTCTGGGATGCTGGGGGTTGTGTCTGCATTGAGTAGGTGAGTCCTTTTTTGGGGCTGCTGGGTATGGGAGGCTGCTGGCCGGGACTCGCCCCGGCGGGCGACTTCCTTTTCTTTGCTTCGCCAAAGAAAAGGAAGCAAAAGAAAGGCGACCCTGCTGTGGGCGTCCCTTCGCTGCGCTACGGGCAACCTGCGGTGCTCGCTTTTCGTGGGGTCCGCGCAAACTCG